>NZ_JBHWXB010000014.1:0-194283 GCF_042729855.1 Rhodococcus sp. NPDC060090
ATGACCCTCAGCAAGTCATATTCTTGCAGTTCAGAGCACCTTTCTTTGTGAGCGACACAGGCCCCCTGCCGATTCGGCGTGAAAGCACGAGGCTAATGTGAGGTCGCCGAGGTCCGATAATGCGCTACCCGCTTCTCCCAATTCGTTGCCCCCAGCCTTGAGCGCGCTCATGATGCCTCCCGAGGAGTCTTCGTAGAGATGGTCGACCCCGCCTGAAGCGATGATTCCGACCACAGTCCCGGCCAGTGCACCTACAACGGTGCCGCCGAAGGGAACGATCGACCCGGCGATGGCTCCGGCTGCGATCGAAGCCGCGAGGCCAGCGGAGTTAGAGACCACGGCCTGCTCGAGTGATTCTCCACCGCCGTAGTAGTCGATACCGACACCGGCAACGAGACTCAGCGCTCCCGTACCGACGGCCAGCCTTCCCGGAATATCGGCCAGCTGCGCATGTTTCGCGGTGGTAGCGGCAAGGTCGTCGGCGGTACCTTGAGCGGCTCCGTAGAGTCGGCGCACTTCGTCGTACGGGGTGCCGTCGGGGAGGTCGAGCACAAACTGCATCGACTGCAGAGAGTGCCGCGTGAGGCCGTCGGCCCGTTCTGTGAGACCTTGCACCGTTTTCTTCAGATCTGCGGTCAGGTAGTCGAGCACGGTGGTGGTCGTGAACGACGCGGCCCACGCTTCACTGGCCCATCGGTTGGCGACGGCTGCCACCTCTCGCGCCCAGCGCGCGTGCACGTCCTGAGCTGCGGCTGCGGCGTCGCTGTATGCGAGCAGGACGGTCTCGTCCGATTGGGGAGCCGGATCGGCAATGGTGTTGCACACCACGGACAAACCAGCGGTTGCGGCGCGGTCGCAGATATCGGCCATCTCGGCCAGCACCGAAGTGAGTGCGGCAGCGATCTGATCGAAGTGGCCTGCAGTGTCGAGAACTCTGGCCTGGAAGGCATCGATGGAGTGGACCAGGCTGGTGGCCTCGCGCAGGAATGCCTCGGACGCATCACCGTCCCATGCGTCGCCGGCGATCCGACGGGCGGCGGCTGCGTCGTCCCCTGCGCTCTCGACAGCTACTGCAAGACTTCGGCGGAGCCAATCTCCTATGCGGGAGATGTCGACGGGATCGCCGTCGATGAAGGTGTCGATCGGCATCGGTTCAGTCGTCGCTGTCGGACCAGGTGGTCACGAGATACGTAGCGGTGTCGTCGTCGGTTCTGCGGTATGCCGCGGCACATCCGCCGAGTACCACCGCGCTCGAGCCGAGTGTCTGTACGAGACCGGCGAGGTCTGACGCAGCGTGGGCGAGCATTCCGGTGAGCGGGGCTGTCGCGGCACCGGCGCGCACCGACTCGGGGACATGCTGACCGATGTCGGCTGCTGCATGCGCGGCCGCTTCGTATCGTGCTGCGGCACGATCGAGTTCATCGGGGACGGCGCGCAGGGTCATAGCGACTCCTGCTGGGCGGGCGTAGCCCAGTTGTCGTGCGCGCTCCGACGTTCGTTTTCGGGGATCTCGATGTCGAGCAGAAGCACGTCCCACCGGTACGACTGGCGTAGTCGCGGGAGCAGAGAGGCGGGAACGACAAGCCACGGTTGTGAGTCGCCGCAGCAGGACAGAAGGCGATCGAGCGCCGTGTAGCCGAGTAGTGCAATGCGCCCGTCGCTGAGATATCTCAGATCGACGACGGCATCAGCAGGGTCGGAAACTCCTTGTGCGCAAGGAATATACAGATACGGCGGCAGTGCCGGTGGTGCGTCGGTCACGACGATCCCCCCATGATCGTGTCGGTAAGCGTTCAACCCCCCAGGTCGAACACGTCGGCGCCGACAGTATCAAGATCGGTTCGTAACCCCGCCGGCGACTCCTGCACGGGTGCGGCTACGCGCCCTGCCAGACCGTATCGAACGGGGTGTGCGCCGACACGCGACCCTTTATGCCGTTCGTGACGAAATCCTTTGCGGCCTTGACTGCCTCGGCGACCTCGGTGCCCTTCGCGAGCTCTGCCGTAATAGCAGCCGCCAGCGTGCACCCGGCCCCGGACACACGCTCGTTCCCGACCTTCGGCGCGGACAGGAGGGTGACGGTCTCGCCGTCGAACAGCACATCGACAGCTTCGTCGCCGGGCAGCTCCACGCCGCCCTTCGCCACGACGTACTTCGGGCCGAGATCGTGGATACGGCGAGCCGCCTCGGTCAGGTCTTCAATGGACTTGATGGCGTCCATTCCCGACAGCGTCTGAGCTTCGAACAGGTTCGGAGTGATCACCGTCGCGTGCGGCAGGATCTGCTGGCGCAATGCGTTGTCGGTGTCGAGTGCAGCGCCGGGTTCCTGCCCCTTGCAGATCAGCACCGGATCGAGCACCACGTGCCGCCAGCGGGATTTGCCCAGCCCCTCCGCGACGACGTCGATGGTTGCCGGCGTGCCGAGCATGCCGATCTTCACGACGTCGAGGTCGTGTGCGGACGTGGCGGCCTCGATCTGATCGGCGATGACCTCGGCGGGCACCGGGAAGAAGCGGTGTCCCCAGTTGTTCTTCGGATCAAAGGAGACGATGCACGTCGCTGTTCCGACGCCGTACACCCCGAGCTGCTGGAACGTCTTGAGATCGACCTGCAGGCCTGCGCCGCCGGTCGCTTCCGAACCGGCGATGACATATGCGAGATCGACCACTGTACGTTCTCCGTTCGATATCGGGGAGACGAAACCCGAACTGTTCGTCGAACGACCAGGTTACAACCGGCGGCCGGACGCCCGCCGATCGCGTCACTAAGGTTCTCGGCATGACCGCCTTCCAGGACCTCGACGACTACCTTGCTCTACCGCGTGCCACGACTCTCGTGATGTCGCCGGATGGCACCCGACTGGTCCTTGCTCAATCGACCCTCGACGACACGGCGACGTCGTTCGTCGGTGCACTGTGGGAGATCGACCCCTCGGGCGGCGAATCCGCACGCCGGCTGACTCGCGGAGCGAAAGGGGAGTCGAACCCGACGTTCACTGCGACCGGCGATGTCCTCTTCACCGCGGTCCGGAGAGAGGGCGACGAGCCGGCATCGCTGTGGCGACTTCCCGCTGCCGGTGGTGAAGCCGAGCAGGTGGTTGCTCGAAAGGGCGGTGTTGCAGGAGTGCATTCCGCCTCCCATGCCGACCGGATCGTGCTCGCCGCGAACGTGCTCGGTCACAGCGACACCGACGACGAACGTGTCCGCGCCGCACGCAAGGACCGCAAGGTCTCGGCCGTGATGCATACCGGCTACCCGGTGCGGTACTGGGACCACGACCTCGGCCCGGACCGCCCGCACTTTCTCACTGTCGGCAATGACGACGAGCTCACCGACCTGACACCCGGTGTCCGGAACTCGCTGCGCAACGCACAACTCGACGTCGTCGCGGATGGCTCGTTCGCCGCGTCGACCTGGGTCGTGGCCGGGCCCCTCGCCTCGCGGCGCACGACCCTCGTGCGGATCGACCTGGCCACCGGGCTGCGTACCCCGCTCGTCGACGACGAGACCGGCGACGCGACACACCCGACGCTGTCGCCGGACGGGACCAGGCTCGCATATCTGCACGAAGCGCTGAGCGATTCGGACACACCGCCGCGGATCACCCTGCGAATCCTCGACACCGCCGACGGGATCACCACCGTCGAAGCACGCCACTGGGACCGCCGTCCCACGTCGATCGCGTGGCTGCCCGACGGCAGCGGTCTGGTCCTCACCGCGGACGAAGACGGCCGCGCACCGATCTTCGTCCTGCGGTCCGGAGCCGATCACCCCGCGCAGCTCACCGGCGACGACGCCGCATACACCGATGTGTCTGTGGCACCCGATGGGACGGTGCTGTATGCGCTGCGTGCGTCCTACGAGGCACCGCCGCATCCTGTGCGTGTCGCGCTGACCGGCCCCGACGCCGGAACGGTGACCCTGCTCCGGGCACCCGCTGCGCTGCCGGACCTGCCGGGACACCTCGTCGACGTCACTGCAACGGCCGACGACGGAACTCCCGTGCGCGGCTGGCTCGCCCTTCCGGACACGGCCACGGAAGACGCACCGGCACCCCTGCTGCTCTGGATCCACGGCGGGCCGCTCAGCAGCTGGAACACATGGTCGTGGCGATGGAACCCGTGGCTGCTGGTCGCGCGCGGCTACGCCGTGCTGCTGCCCGACCCGGCGCTCTCGACCGGATACGGCGACGACTTCATTCGCCGCGGCTGGGGCCGATGGGGCAAGGAGCCCTACACCGACCTCATGGCGATCACCGACGCGGTCGAGACTCGCCCCGACATCGACGCCGAGCGCACCGCAGCGATGGGCGGATCCTTCGGCGGCTACATGGCCAATTGGGTTGCCGGACACACCGACCGCTTCCGAGCGATCGTGACACACGCGAGCCTATGGGCCCTCGACCAGTTCGTTCCCACCACCGACGTTGCGTGGTACTGGCAGCGTGAGATGACCCCCGAGATGGCCGTCGAGAACTCGCCGCACCTGTTCGTCGCCGACATCGTCACTCCGATGCTCGTCATCCACGGCGACAAGGACTACCGCGTCCCGATCGGGGAAGCGCTGCGCCTCTGGTACGAACTGCTCGACGAATCCGGTCTGCCCGCAGAGGACGACGGCACCACCGCCCACCGTTTCCTGTACTTCCCGAGCGAGAACCACTGGGTGCTGAGCCCGCAACACGCCAAAATCTGGTACCAAGCGGTCGAAGCGTTCCTGTCCGAACACGTCCTCGGCACTCCGATCGAACTGCCGGAGATCCTCGGGTGAGTCCGAGCACCCGGACAGGGTCGTCGCGTGAGCGCACTCCGACGCCGCGCTGGTGGCGGATCGGCGTGTGCGCTGTATTGCCCGCTCTGGTCGGTGCGGCATGTGCGGTGTTGCTGGGCGCGCAGCTTCAACCGGTCACGGCGTTCATCGTCGTGATCCTCGTGGGCTGGGTATTCGTCGTGCTCGGGGCGGTGTGGCTGGTACTGGCGCTGATCCGACTGTGGCGGTACCGCCCCGACCGTCGCCTGTGGATCACTCCCGGAATTGTCGTCGCGACAGCCTTTGTGAGTGCGCTCGGAATCCCGTCGTGGATCGGGTGGCAACTGTCGAGAGGTGCGCTCGAACAGCGCGCGGCGACCTGCGAGCCGACCCTCGAGGACATGCGCGTCGGAATATACGAAGTACACAGGGTTGCTTCCGGACCGGACGGCTGCCACTTCTATACCCGGGGTGGGCTGTTCAACTCGGTCGGAGTCGCACACCTACCGCAGGGAACCGACAAGATCGGGAATCCGAAGGGGGAAGGCGACATCGGCTACCGGCACTTCCACGGCGATTGGTACACATTCACCGCGATAATCTTCTGACTCGGGCCGTGTCCTGGTGATTTGGGTCATCCGCTTACGATTGTCGGGTGACCAGTGCGCCAGAGAACTCGCAGAACCCCGCCGACGCCCTCCCCAAGAGCTGGGACCCCAGCGCAGTCGAAGAGGAGCTGTATCAGGGCTGGGTAGATGCCGGGTACTTCGAGGCCGACCCGACGAGCGACAAGCCCGGGTACTCGATCGTACTGCCACCCCCGAACGTCACCGGCAGCCTGCACATGGGCCACGCGCTCGACCACACGCTGATGGATGCGCTCACCCGTCGTAAGCGCATGCAGGGCTTCGAGGTGCTGTGGCTGCCGGGCATGGACCACGCAGGCATCGCGACGCAGACCGTCGTCGAGAAGCAACTCGCCGCCGACGGAAAGAAGAAGGAAGACTTCGGCCGCGAGCTGTTCATCGACAAGGTGTGGGACTGGAAGCGCGAATCCGGCGGCACCATCCAGGGGCAGATGCGGCGCATCGGAGACGGCGTCGACTGGTCGCGCGACCGCTTCACCATGGACGACGGCCTGTCCCGCGCTGTGCAGACCATCTTCAAGCGGATGTACGACGACGGCCTGATCTACAGGGCCGAGCGACTCGTGAACTGGTCGCCCGTGTTGCAGACCGCGATCTCCGACATCGAGGTCAAGTTCGAAGAGGTCGAGGGCGAACTCGTCTCCCTGCGCTACGGCTCCCTCGACGACGACGAACCGCACGTCATCGTCGCGACCACCCGTGTCGAGACGATGCTCGGCGACACCGCCGTCGCGGTTCACCCCGACGACGAGCGCTACAAGCATCTCCTGGGCACGACTCTGGAGCATCCGATCACGGGCCGACAGATCCCGATCATCGCCGACGAGTACGTCGATCCCGAGTTCGGCACCGGCGCTGTGAAGATCACCCCGGCGCACGACCCCAACGACTTCGAGATGGGCCTGCGGCACAACCTGCCGATGCCCACGATCATGGACAAGACCGGCAAGATCGCCGACTCGGGCACCCGTTTCGACGGTATGGACCGCTTCGAGGCCCGCGTCAAGATCCGCGAGGAACTCGCCGAGCAGGGCCGTATCGTTGCCGAAAAGCGGCCCTATCTGCACAGCGTCGGACATTCGGAGCGGTCCGGCGAGACCATCGAGCCGCGTCTGTCGATGCAGTGGTGGGTCAAGGTCGAAACCCTCGCCAAGGCCGCCGGCGACGCAGTGCGCGACGGCGACATGGTGATCCATCCCAAGAGCCAGGAACCTCGCTGGTTCGACTGGATCGACAACATGCATGACTGGTGCATCTCGCGTCAGCTGTGGTGGGGCCACCGCATCCCGATCTGGTACGGCCCGAACGGCGAGGTCGAGTGCTTCGGCCCCGACGAGACCGCCCCCGAAGGCTGGGAGCAGGACCCCGACGTGCTCGACACGTGGTTCTCCTCCGGCCTGTGGCCGTTCTCCACCATGGGCTGGCCGGCGAAGACCGCCGAGCTCGACAAGTTCTATCCCACCAGTGTTCTCGTCACCGGCTACGACATCCTGTTCTTCTGGGTCGCGCGGATGATGATGTTCGGCACCTACGTCTCCGGTGACGAGGTGCTGGGTGGCGGTGAGGCCGGAACCGTTCCGTTCAAGGACCTGTTCCTGCACGGCCTGGTCCGCGACCAGTTCGGCAAGAAGATGTCGAAGTCGCGCGGCAACGGCATCGACCCGCTCGACTGGGTCGACCGGTTCGGCGCCGATGCCCTGCGCTTCACACTCGCGCGCGGAGCGAACCCCGGCAGCGACCTTGCGGTCGGTGAAGACCACGCCCAGTCGTCGCGGAACTTCGCGAACAAGCTGTTCAACGCCACGAAGTTCGCGCTCATGAACGGTGCGGTCATCGGGGAACTGCCCGCCCGCGACGCCCTCACCGACGCCGACCGCTGGATCCTGGACCGGCTCGAGCAGGTTCGCGCCGAGGTCGACGAGGCATTCGACCGCTACGAGTTCTCCAAGGCCTGCGAGGCGCTCTACCACTTCGCATGGGACGAGGTGTGCGACTGGTACCTCGAGCTCGCCAAGGTCCAGCTCGCTGAAGGTAGCGCCTACGCCGACGGTACCAAGGTCGTTCTCGGCACCGTCCTCGACGCGCTGCTGCGCCTGCTGCACCCGGTGATCCCGTTCGTCACCGAGACCTTGTGGAAGGTGCTCACCGATGGTGAGTCCCTCGTGATCGCGGACTGGCCGGCATCCTCCGGTGTAGCGGCCGACGCCGACTCGTCACGTCGCATCGAGGATCTGCAGAAGCTCATCACCGAGATCCGCCGATTCCGCAGCGACCAGGGACTCAAGCCATCGCAGAAGGTCGCGGCCCGTCTGGTGAGTATCGACGCTGCAGACCTCGAAACCCAGGTTCCCGCGGTGCAGTCGCTCGCGCGCCTGACCCCGCCCGAGGACGGCTTCGATGCGTCGGCATCGATCGAGGTGCGTCTGAGTCGTACCACGGTCACCGTCGAACTCGACACGTCCGGCACGATCGACATCGGCGCGGAGATCGCGCGCCTGCGAAAGGACCTCGCGACGTCCGAGAAGGAACTCGCGGGTACGACGGCCAAGCTCGGCAACGAGGCCTTCCTGTCGAAGGCACCGGCTCCGGTCGTGGAGAAGATCACGAGCCGCAAGCAGATCGCAGAAGAAGAGATCGCCCGCATCACCGCGCGGCTGAAGGAGCTGGGACAGGCGTGAGTGCCGACAATCCGGCGTCCGCAGATCGGCCGGGGGCACCGTCCCCTGTCGACCTCGCGGAGCTGACCCTGGTCGAAGCCGAACTCGACCGGCGCTGGCCCGAGACGAAGATCGAGCCGTCGCTCGCAAGGATTTCCGCGTTGATGGACATCCTCGGGTCGCCGCAGCTCAACTATCCGTCGATTCATGTGGCGGGGACGAACGGCAAGACGTCGGTGACGCGGATGATCGATGCGCTTCTGACCCGGATGCAGCATCGGACCGGTCGGACGACGAGTCCGCACCTGCAGGTCGCCACCGAGCGGATCAGCGTCGACGGCGCCCCGATTTCGCCGCGCACCTACGTCGACACCTACCGCGACATCGAACCGTATGTCCGGATGGTCGACGAGCAGTCCGAGGCTGCCGGCGGCCCGAAGATGAGCAAGTTCGAGGTGACCACCGCGATGGCATTCGCGGCGTTCGCCGATGCGCCCGTCGACGTCGCGATCGTCGAGGTCGGACTGGGTGGACGCTGGGATGCCACGAACGTTGTCACAGGTCAGGTTGCTGTGATCACCCCGATCGGCATCGACCACACCGGGTATCTCGGTGAGTCGCTCACCGAAATTGCGGGGGAGAAGGCCGGCATCATCAAGAAGGCCCCCGAAGACGAGCTCGTGCCCCGCGACACCGTCGCGATCATCGCGCAACAGGAACCCGAGGCGATGGACGTGTTACTTCGGCAGGCCGTCGAGGCCGACGCCGCCGTAGCCCGCCAGGGCTCGGAGTTCTCGGTGGTGCGTCGCGCCGTCGCGGTCGGGGGCCAGCAGATCGACCTGCAGGGACTCGGCGGTGTGTACACCGACATCTTCCTGCCGCTCCACGGCGAGCACCAGGCATTCAATGCCTCGCTGGCTCTCGCCGCCGTCGAAGCGTTCTTCGGCGCCGGTCCGGGTAAACAGCTCGACGTGGACACCGTGCGCGAGGCCTTCGCGTCGGTCGTCAACCCGGGACGGCTCGAGCGGGTGCGGAACGCCCCGACGGTGTTCCTCGACGCCGCGCACAACCCGCACGGCGCCAAGGCCCTCGCTGCGGCGCTGGCCGGCGAATTCGATTTCCGCAAGCTCGTCGGTGTCGTCAGCGTGATGGCGGACAAGGACGTCGCCGGACTGATGGAGGCGCTCGAGCCGGTATTCGACGAGATCGTCGTCACCCACAACGGCTCGCCGCGTGCGATGGATGTCGACGACCTCGCCAACGCTGCAGTCGCGCGTTTCGGTGACGAACGCGTGGTCACTGCTGCGACGCTCCCCGACGCGATCGAGACTGCAATTGCGATCGCGGAGGAGGTCGGTGAGCCAGGTGAAGCGGTGTCGGGAGCCGGCGTCGTCGTGACCGGTTCGGTCGTGACCGCCGGAGCAGCGCGCACACTCTTCGGAAAGGACCCTGCGTGAGCAG
This sequence comes from Rhodococcus sp. NPDC060090, assembly GCF_042729855.1. Classification (NCBI taxonomy): domain Bacteria; kingdom Bacillati; phylum Actinomycetota; class Actinomycetes; order Mycobacteriales; family Nocardiaceae; genus Rhodococcus; species Rhodococcus sp. NPDC060090. Next base: position 9,515 of record NZ_JBHWXB010000014.1, read on the forward strand.
CGAAAACCCAGTGTCAGGCGACAACGCCGAGAACCCCGACGACAACACGGTGGGGGAGCGCAGTGCCGAGAGTTCGGAGTTCCTCCCGCCGACGACCGACCCGTGGAAAGGGTTCCGCGGTGTGATGGCAGGCACGCTCGTGCTGGAAGCGATCGTCGTGCTGCTGGTACTCCCGGTGATCGCGACGCTCGGGGGCGGACTCACTGCCGTCTCCACCGGATATGTGGTGGGGCTCGCAGTGTTGATGATCCTCGGTGCGGGCGTCCAAGGACGGTCGTGGGCGATTCCCTTCAACATCGGCCTGCAGGTCCTGGCCGTGCTCGGGTTCCTCGTCGACCTCGCGTTCGGTGCGATCGGTGTGCTGTTCTGCGTCGTCTGGGCGTACATCCTCTACCTGCGTAAAGACATCCAGGACCGTGAGCAACGGGGTCTGCTTCCCGGACAGCGCGGCTGAACCTCTACGCTGTCTCCGTGACTGAGCGGACCCTGGTACTCATCAAGCCCGACGGCGTCGCACGCCGTCATGTCGGAGAAATCCTGTCGCGCATCGAGCGCAAGGGACTGAACATCGTGGCACTCGAACTGCGCACCGCCCCCGCGGACATCGCGGCGGCGCACTACGCGGAGCACGAAGGCAAGCCCTTCTATCCGGGCCTGCTCGACTTCATCACCGGCGGCCCCCTGGTCGCCGCAGTTCTCGAAGGGCCGCGCGCGATCGCCGCATTCCGGCAGCTTGCCGGCGGCACCGACCCCGTCGAGAAAGCTGTCCCGGGATCGATCCGCGGCGACCTCGGACTCGAAGCCGGTGAGAACCTCGTTCACGGATCCGATTCCGTCGAATCGGCCGAGCGCGAGATCGCGCTGTGGTTTCCCGCACTCGCGTCCGCGTAGACCTCCGACCCTTCTGAACGTGCTCGACGGCGCCCTTCGGGGCGCCGTTGGCGTATCTGCGCATGCCTGTGTGGGATACTGAGGAAGGTTGTACCGCACGAGCCCGCGCGGAACGGCCGAAGACATCACGGAACGATGCCCGACATCGCTGTTGCCGAGGAACGCAGGAGATACCTCGCTCGGCCGCACGCTGGATGCACCGGCGCTCGATCTGCGATCAAGCCAGGCACCGCTAGGCCGTGCAGTGAAAACGGGCACCGTACGGCCGAGTGATGCGAGACCGGAAGAACTCGCGCTGACTGCGCGAGTACACAAGCAGCGCCCCCGTGTGGCCGCTCACATCGCCTTCCGCGGTGATGGACGCGCCCGGGGGTCTTAGGAGACTTACGTGGCCGATCAAGAGCCGCAGGAAAACAGCTCGACCGAGGCGAATGCCCTGAACTTGCCCGCGAAGATTCGCGTGCACGCTCTTGCCAAGCTCCTCGGGTTGACCAGCAAACAGGTGATGGCGAAGGCCGCGGAACTCGGTACAGAACTGCGCAGTGCCCACGCGACGCTTCCTCGTGAAGCCGCGGAGGGACTGCACGCCGCGCTGAGCGGTCCGGTGGAACAGGCCCCGGCATCCGAAGAAGCACCTACATCCGAAGAAGTACCTGCAGTCGAAGAAGTACCTGCAGTCGAAGAGACTCCGGCGGTCGAAGGGGTCCTCACGGGCGTCGCCCTCGAGCTCGACGACACGAAGGACGCTGCGGCCACCGAGCCCGTTGCCGTCGCTCCCGTGGGCGGCCCGACCGGGCTGTTCACTTCCCTCGAGCAGAACACACCGCTGTTCGAGATCCCCGAACCCGCGCCCGCTCGGGCGACCGAGCAGGTTTCCGCACCGCTGTTCCTCCAGCCCGAGGTTTCCTCGGCCGAGGAAGAAGGCGAAACACGTCCACGTCGCCGTCGTGCTCGTCGTGGTACTGCCGCACCGGCCGCTGATGCGACCGCTGCGCCTATCGAGGTCACCGCAGACGCCCCGTCGGACACCCCCTCGGACACCGAGGCGACGGCCGACACGACCCCCGAGCCGACCGCTCCGGCCGAGGATCGCGACGATCAGGACGAGCATCCGCGTCGTCGTCGCCGGGGTCGCCGTGGCCGCGGCCGTGGACGCGGCGACAATGCCGAGAACGAGCAGCAGGACGAGGAGGCCACCGAGTCGTCCGACCAGGAGGAGTCCGACCAGGCGCCCGGGGACTCCGATGGTGACGCGGAGGAGACGGCCGCTCCGGCTGCGGAGACCACGACCGAGGAGACCACTGCCGCCGGTTCCGAGGACGGCGAGTCGGAGGAGTCCGAAGAGTCGGAGGACACCTCGGGAGACGGCGCGTCGCGTCGTCGTCGCCGCCGTCGGCGTCGGCGCGGGACCGGCGACACCTCCGAAACCACGTCGGAAGACGATCCGCCCAACACCGTCGTCCACGAGCGGGAGCCGCGCACGAAGGCGCGGGCCGTGAAGGACGAAGTCCAGGGAATCAGCGGGTCGACGCGTCTCGAAGCCAAACGTCAGCGTCGTCGCGACGGTCGCGAGGCCGGCCGCAGGCGTCCGCCGATCCTCACCGAGTCGGAGTTCCTCGCCCGCCGCGAATCGGTCGAGCGCGTCATGGTCGTCCGGGAGAAGGTCGACGGAGCGCACGTGGGTATGACCCAGGTTGCAGTGCTCGAGGACAACATCCTCGTCGAACACTTCGTGACCAGCGCCGGATCGGCCTCGATGGTCGGCAACATCTACATCGGCCGGGTTCAGAACGTGCTTCCCTCGATGGAAGCCGCGTTCATCGACATCGGTCGCGGCCGCAACGGCGTGCTCTACGCCGGTGAAGTGAACTGGGAGGCGGCGGGCCTCGGTGGCCAGTCCCGCAAGATCGAACAGGCCCTGAAGCCGGGCGACCAGGTGGTCGTGCAGGTGAGCAAGGACCCTGTCGGTCACAAGGGCGCACGGCTCACCACACAGATCAGCCTTGCCGGACGATTCCTGGTGTACGTGCCGGGTGGCTCGTCGACAGGCATCAGCCGCAAGTTGCCCGACACCGAACGCAAGCGTCTCAAGGACATCCTCCGCGAGATCGTCCCGGCCGATGCCGGCGTGATCATCCGCACCGCCGCGGAAGGCGTCAGCGAGGACGAACTCGCAAGTGACGTCGCGCGCCTGCAGTCGCAGTGGGAAGCCGTTCGCGAGCACGCAGACAAGGTGCAGTCCGACGGGTCGGGTCAGCCGAAGGCGCTGTACGAGGAGCCGGACCTGCTCGTGAAGGTCGTCCGCGACCTGTTCAACGAGGACTTCTCGAAGCTGGTCATCGAAGGTGAGAAGTCCTGGAACACCGTCGAGAGCTACATCCGGACGGTGGCGTCCGACCTGCTGCCGCGGGTGGAGCGCTATCAGTCGGAGTCGTCGGTCGACGTCTTCGGTGCGCACCGGATCGATGAGCAGCTCGCGAAGGCGCTGGACCGCAAGGTGTGGCTGCCTTCCGGCGGCACCCTCGTCATCGACCGCACCGAGGCAATGACGGTGGTGGACGTCAACACCGGCAAGTTCACCGGAGCGGGCGGAAACCTCGAGGAGACCGTCACCCGCAACAACCTCGAAGCTGCCGAGGAGGTCGTGCGGCAGATGCGCCTGCGCGACATCGGCGGCATGATCGTCGTCGACTTCATCGACATGGTGCTCGAGTCCAACCGTGATCTCGTGCTGCGTCGTCTCACTGAAGCACTCGGACGGGATCGCACCCGGCATCAGGTCTCCGAGGTGACGTCGCTCGGCCTGGTGCAGATGACGCGTAAGCGTCTCGGGACCGGCCTTGTCGAGGCGTTCTCCACGACATGTGAGCACTGCCAGGGACGCGGCATCATCGTGCATTCCGAGCCGATCGAGTCGAAGCCGGCCGAGGACTCCGGGCGTTCGTCGCAGGGTGGAGGGTCGCGTCGCAAGCGTGGTCGCGACAAGAGCGGCCAGCAGGAGCCCGTGGCCGAACCCACGCCCGCATCCGTACCCGAGGTTGCGGCGCCCGCGTCCGACCCGGAGGAAGCTGCCAAGCGTGCGGCGCATCCGGTGGCGCTGGCGATGGCTGCGCACCAGTCTCACGACGACCTTGCCGACGGCGCCGAGACGACCGGAGCGGTCGCGAATGTCGCGGTTGCGGAGAAGCCGGAAGAGCGGCGCTCCGAGGTGCGAAGCGAGTCCGTGGCCGATCTCACAGAGGAGTCGAAGACTCCCGCGGAGCCGGTCCAGCCGGAACGGCGCGAGCGGTCCGAGCCCGTGACGGTCGAGGAGCCCGAGCCTGCGAAGCCCGAGGCCGAGCACACCGAACCGGCTCCGCGCCGTCGGCGTGCCCGCAGGGTGTCCAGGCCGACAGCGGCACCGGCGGACGTGAGCGCAGGTGAGCCCCGGGTGTTCGTGGTGTCCGAGCCCGCGCCTGAGGCTGCACCGGAGCCCGTTACGCCGGAGCAGACAGCGCCGTCGGACGACGGCGCCGCTGCGGCAGAGATTGTCCGACGTCCCCGCCGACGTCGCGCTGCCGGACGGCCTGCAGGGCCGCCGGTCGACGCCCAGGTGTGACCCGGTGAAGCCGGGTCGGCGAGTGCCGACCCGGCTTCGGCCACACCTGGTTTGACCCTGGTAGTCACTTTCCCGTAATCTTGCACAGTCGCTACTCGGCGATACTGCCCAGCTGCGCCTGGATTCAGGAAGAGCGGCGGGACCCGAGTCAGCAGCCACACCAGACCAGTCGTGTCGCAACACTGTGACGCGAGCACGTTCGAAGAAGCAAGGGGTAGCCGTCCGATGGCAACGTACGCGATCGTCAAGACCGGCGGTAAGCAGTACAAGGTCGCTGAGGGCGATCTCGTCAAGGTCGAGAAGATCGAGGGTGAGCCCGGCACGGCTGTCTCGCTTGCTCCGGTCCTCGTCGTCGACGGGTCCGCGCTGACCACCGACAACGATGCTCTGGCCAAGGTTTCGGTCACCGCCGAGATCGTCGAGCACACCAAGGGTCCGAAGATCCGCATCCACAAGTTCAAGAACAAGACCGGCTACCACAAGCGCCAGGGCCACCGTCAGCGCCTGACGGTCGTCAAGGTCACCGGTATCAAGTAACTCGAACTTCGGCTTCACAACCCAGGAGGGTTCGTCATGGCACACAAGAAGGGCGCATCCAGCTCCCGTAACGGTCGCGATTCGAACGCACAGCGACTCGGCGTCAAGCGTTTCGGCGGTCAGTCCGTCAGCGCCGGCGAGATCATCGTTCGTCAGCGCGGCACCCACTTCCACCCCGGTGTGAATGTGGGACGCGGCGGCGACGACACGTTGTTCGCTCTCGAGGCCGGTGCAGTCACTTTCGGCAGCAAGCGTGGTCGCAAGACCGTCAACATCGTCCCGGTCGCGGCAGACGCCTGAGTCAGCCGTCCGATAAGGACACCGCGGGAGCATTCTCGCGACATACTCCCAATAGGGGCGGGCCAGGGTCGCACACCCTGACTCGCCCCTATTGTGTGTTTCATCGGTAGTTTCGCTCGGAGAGAGGTCCACCCATGTCCCGTTTCATCGACCGGGTTGTGCTGCACGTCAGCGCAGGCAAGGGTGGTAACGGCTGCTCCTCCGTCCACCGTGAGAAGTTCAAGCCGCTCGGTGGCCCCGACGGCGGTAACGGCGGTAACGGCGGCGACGTCATTCTCGAAGTCGACGAGAGCGTTCATACGCTGCTCGACTTCCACTTTCATCAGCATGCGAAGGCATCGAGCGGTGCGCAGGGGGCCGGCGGCAACCGTGAAGGTGCCAACGGATCCGATCTCGTCCTCAAAGTGCCTGATGGCACAGTGGTCCTCGACAAGGACGGCCGCGTACTCGTCGATCTGATCGGTGTCGGCACCCGGTACGTGGCAGCGCAGGGCGGACGCGGTGGGCTCGGTAACGCCGCGCTCGCGTCGCGCGCTCGCAAAGCCCCGGGTTTCGCCCTCCTCGGTGAGGAAGGCGAGGAACTCGACCTCGTCCTGGAACTGAAATCGGTCGCCGATGTCGGCCTCGTCGGGTTCCCGTCGGCGGGCAAATCGTCGCTCGTGTCGGTGCTGTCCGCGGCGAAGCCGAAGATCGCCGACTATCCCTTCACCACCCTGGTGCCCAACCTCGGCGTGGTGCAGTCGGGCGATACCACGTTCACTGTCGCCGACGTGCCCGGGCTCATCCCCGGTGCCAGCGAAGGCCGCGGCCTCGGACTCGACTTCCTGCGCCACCTCGAGCGCTGTGCCGTGCTCGCGCACGTCGTGGACTGCGCAACCCTCGAACCGGGGCGCGACCCGATTTCCGACGTCGACGTCCTCGAAGCGGAACTCGCTGCGTACCAGCCTGCACTGTCGGGCGACAGTAGCCTCGGTGAGCTCTCCGAGCGCCCGCGCATCGTCATCCTCAACAAGGCCGATGTTCCCGAGGCTGCCGAGCTCGCCGAGTTCGTCACGCCTGAGTTCGAGTCTCGTGGATGGCCGGTGTTCACGATCTCTGCGGTCAGTCGAGAAGGGCTGCGCCCCTTGACATTCGCGTTGGCGAAGATGGTCGATGAGTACCGCGAGGCACATCCGCCGGCTGTTCCGGCGCGTCCCATCATCCGTCCCATCGCGCGCAACGAGACCGGCTTCAGCGTCGTCGCCGATCCGGACGAGCCGGGCGGCTTCATCGTGCGCGGCACCCGTCCGGAACGCTGGGTACGTCAGACCGCGTTCGACAACGACGAAGCCGTCGGTTACCTCGCCGACCGTCTTGCACGGCTCGGAGTGGAGAACGAACTCGTCAAGCAGGGTGCTGTACCCGGTTGCCATGTCACCATCGGCGACGTCAGCTTCGAATGGGAGCCGCAGACCCACGCGGGTGTCGACGTCGTTCCCACGGGCCGTGGCACCGATTCACGCCTCGACCAGACCGATCGCGTCGGCGCGTCCGAACGTCGCCACGCGAAGAAGGTCCGCCGTGGACTCGCAACCGACGACGACGAATTCTGAACCGAGGAGAACAGTGAGCGACACCCGAGGGGTCATCGCTTCCGCACGCAGCATCGTCGTCAAGATCGGATCGTCGGCGATCACGAGCCTGGCCGGTGGCCTCGACCGTGAACGTCTCGATCAGCTCGTCGACGCCATCGAAGGGCGCATGCGGGCCGGTTCGAACGTCACGGTGGTGTCGTCCGGGGCGGTGGGTGCCGGACTGGCACCTCTCGGCCTGACCACACGACCCCGCGACCTCGCGACCAAGCAGGCCGCAGCGAGCGTGGGGCAGCTTGCCCTCGCGCACGCCTGGGGAACCTCGTTCGCCCGGTACGACCGCACTGTCGGTCAGGTGCTCCTCACCGCCGACGACATCGCCCGACGCACTCAGCATCGCAACGCGCAGCGCACCCTCGACCGACTGCGGTCGCTGGGAGCGGTGCCCATCGTGAACGAGAACGACACAGTAGCGACCGTCGAGCTGCGTTTCGGCGACAACGACCGCCTCGCTGCGCTCGTGTCGCACCTGACCAGCGCGGACGCACTGGTCCTGCTCTCGGACGTCGACGGGCTGTACGACGGCGATCCCCGAAAGGGCGGAGCAACTCTGATCCCCGAGGTCACCAGCCCCGAAGATCTCGACGGCGTCGTGGCGGGGTCCGGCGGTGCGCTCGGTACCGGCGGGATGGCAACCAAGCTTTCTGCGGCGCGGCTCGCCGCCGACTCCGGGGTGCCGGTGCTGCTGGCCGCCGCGTCGGATGCCGACAAGGCTTTGAGTGCTGCTGATGTGGGTACGGCATTCGCTGCGCGTCCCGAGCGTATGTCGGCCCGCCACTTCTGGGTTCGGCATGCGGCCGATACCGTCGGCACCCTGCATCTCGATGCGGGTGCGGTGCGCGCTGTCGTCGAACGCCGCAGGTCGCTGCTCGCGGCCGGCGTGACCGGGATGAGCGGCAGCTTCCATGCCGGCGACGTTGTCGCGCTCATCGGACCGGACGACCACACCATCGCCCGTGGTGTCGTGGCCTACGACCCGAGCGAGCTCGACTTCATGATCGGATTCTCAACGCGTCAGCTGCCTCAGGACCTGCAGCGACCGGTCGTGCACGCCGACGATCTGGTGCGTATCTAGTGCGACACTTTCCCCCAGTCGTGCGGGTTTCCGTTGCCTCACGACCCACGGGAACCCGGGTAACGCGAGGAAAGTTCAGTCATCAGATCAATGCTCGGCTGTAGCACCAGCGCATTCGAGGGCGCTGAGTACCTCGGAGGCGCCCGCATCGACCTTCAGCGTCGCGTGAGTGTCTCCGCGGCTCGGACCCCGATTCACGATCGCGACCGGGATTTCTCGTGCGACCGCGCGACGGACGAAACGTAGCCCCGACTGCACGGTCAGTGAACTTCCCGCGACGAGAAGCACATCCGCTTCGTCGACCAATTCGAAGGCCGCTTCGACACGGGGGCGCGGCACGATCTCACCGAAGTACACGATGTCGGGTTTGAGCATGCCGCCGCACCGGTCGCAATCGACGACGACGAAGTCACTGGTGTCCGCAACGACGGCGTCGGCATCGGGCGCGACCTCGAGCCCGGTGACGGCGTGGGTACGTTCGGCGAAGCCGGGGTTCGCTGCCGACAACCGTTCGTGCAACGTGAACCGCGAGATGCGGTTCTCGCATGCGAGGCAACGAACCTGTGCGTACGTGCCGTGTAGATCGATCACGCGACGACTTCCCGCCTTCATGTGCAGCAGGTCGACGTTCTGGGTGATGACACCGAGGACGGTTCCGCTCCGTTCGAGCGCGGCGAGTGCGCGGTGACCGGTATTCGGCCGTGCCGCGTCCATGTATCGCCAGCCGACGTGGTTACGAGCCCAGTACCGCTGGCGGAACACCGGATCACCGACGAACTCCTGAAACGTCATGGGATTGCGCGGCGGCGAATCGGGCCCGCGGTAATCGGGGATCCCGGAATCCGTCGACACCCCGGCACCGGTGAGGACCGCGACGCGTCGTCCGTCCACGAGCGCATACAACTTCTCGGACGGGTTCGTCACCGTCGTCATCTGACTACCGAACACGGGCCCTCCTTCGCGGCCCCCATGCTATTCCTGCGGTGCCGTGTTCGTGCTCCGGGCGGGGAGCAAGCCCCGGACGGCGTCGATGCTATCGGCGTCGGCGGGAGACTTGTCGGGGCGATAGCGCAGAACCCGGGCGAAGCGAAGCGCGACACCGCCCGGATAGCGGGTGCTGCTCTGCACACCGTCGAGTTCGATCTCCACGACCAACTCCGGTCGCAGGTAGACGGTGTGGTCGTCACGGTGGGATTCGAAGTCCGGAAACCGGGTGGTCTGCCATCGCAGAAGTTCGTCGGTCAGCCCTTTGAAGGTCTTTCCGACCATGATCGGGGGGCCGCCGTTTGGGTCGCGGGCGCCGAGGTGCAGGTTGGACAGGTACCCGGTGCGGCGTCCGTAGCCCCATTCGGCGCCGAGAACGATCAGGTCGAGAGTGTGCTCGGGTTTGATCTTCTGCCACGCGTGGCCTCGGCGACCGGCCAGATACCGTGACGACAGGGACTTGACCATGACCCCTTCGTGACCGTGTTCGAGGGCTGCCTCGAGGTGGGCATGCGCGGCAGCTGTGTCCGGTGAGACCACCGCCGAAACCCGATGCGCACCGGCGACACGATCGAGGGAGGCACGACGTTCGGACAGCGGCAGATCGAGCAGATCGACGCCGTCGAGATGGAGGCAGTCGAAGAAGTACGGACGGAGGAGAAGTTCGCGGGTGCTTCTCGCTCCGAAGCGACTCATGGTCTCCTGGAAGGGGCGTGGTCGCCCGGAGTCGTTGAGGGCGAGTGTTTCTCCGTCCAGAACGACACTGCGGCAGGGTAATCCGGCGACGAGTTCGACGACTTCGGGTACCGACGAGGTGATGTCGCGCAGAGTCCGCGTGAACACCCACACCGAGTCGCCGTCGCGGTGCACCTGAATGCGCGCTCCGTCGAGTTTGTACTCGACGGAGCATTCGCCGGCGAACTCGTCGAGCGCCGATTCGACGGACTCGGCGGGCACGGCGAGCATCGGCCGGACCGGGCGGCCGAGCTCGAGCCGGAAGGCGGACAGGGCGTCGAGGCCACCGGCAAACGCGGCGGCGGCCGCGCGGGGAAGTTGCCCCGAGAGCATCACCGCGCGTCGCACGGCGTCGACCGGCAGTTCCGCGGTGGCCGCGACGGCGTCGGTCATGACCCCTTCCAGCGCGCCCTGTCGGAGCTCCCCGCCGAGCAACTGCACCAGGAAGACCTGCTCATCCGCGGTGGCGCAGGTGAACAGATCCGACAGCAGCTCGCGTCTGACTCCGGTCGATCCGGAACCGGACACACCGGCGATGCGGTCGACGAGAGAGTCGACTTCCGTCACCGTCAGAGTCGGGTGGTCGGCAGGCGCTGCTTTCAGCGTCGTGAGTGTGCGAAACCCCACGCCGATGCGTCCCTGCGGCAGCACACCGGACAACCACGACACCACAGGCTCGACTTCGTCGGTGGTCGCCAGTGCAAGCAGCGCACGCAGAGCCGCCGTCTTGACCTTTCTCGATCGAGTCGCGGCGACCGCGGAGGAGGTCTCGACCACCTGAGCCAACAGCACCGTTCGACGGTATCGCCCGAAGGCGGTCGATGTCGGCGAATGCCTGCAGTGTCAGCGCGCGCCTGCGCCCTTGGCTGCAGCGATGAACCGGCGGATCGCGTCGGAGTCCTTCACTCCGCGCGACACTTCGACACCGCTCGAGACGTCGACACCCCAGGGGCGGACGGCGGCGACGGCTGCGGCGACGGTGTCGGGGTAGAGACCGCCGGCAAGCAGCCACTGCCCGGTCGGCAGTGACGGCAGTGACGCAGGGTCCCAGGATTCACCACTGCCCGGTTTCGGTGCGTCCACCAGCAGCATGTCCTCTCCGAACGCACCCGCAGTCAAAGGCTGAGCGGTGTCGGCGCCCACCGCGCGGATCAGCCGAGCGGAGTGCTCTGCGAGTGCGGTGAAGGACTCGACCGGGTAGTTGCCGTGCAACTGGATCGCGCGGACCCCGGCGGCGTCGGCGAACTCCCGGACCTCCGCGACCGATTGTCCGGCGAACACGCCGACGGTGAGCACGGTTTCGGGTACTCCGGCGGCCAGCTCGGCCGCGCGTTCCGGGGTGACCTTCCGGGGGCTCTCGGTCAGGACGAACCCGATGGCGTCGGCGCCGGCCGAGACTGCTGCCGCAACGTGCTCAGGTTCCCGGAGGCCGCAGATCTTGACGAACATGCACTGAACCCTACGTCGCTGTCGCTCTGCGGTAACCCCGGGCGCTCCTCGATGTCGGCGAATGCCGTGTGCGGAGCGCAGCCACGGGCGACCATGGACTGTGAGGAGGATCGACGACGGGAGTCGGGGAATGGGAGCAGCAAAGGACTCGTCGACGGCTGTCGAGCTGGACGTCGAGGGCCGAACGGTGCGGATATCGCATCCCGAGCGCGTCTACTTTCCGAAGCTCGGGATCACCAAGCTCGATCTGGCCCGGTACTACATGGCTGTCGGCGACGGCATCGTCCGCGCGCTGCGGGATCGCCCGTGCATGCTGCACCGGTTCCCCGATGGGTTGGACGGCGACAAGGTGCATCAGAAGCGGCTGCCGCGCGGCGCACCCGACTGGGTGCAGACCGTCCGCGTGCACTTTCCGCGATACAACCGCGACGCTGACGAATTGTGCGTCACGCATCTCGCCGATGTCGTGTGGGCGGTGCAGATGTCGACGGTGGAGTTCCATCCGTGGAACTCGCGCCGCACCGACGTGGAGAGACCCGACGAGTGGAGGATCGATCTCGACCCGATGCCCGAATGCGACTTCGGGAAGGTGCGACGTGTTGCATCGGTCGCGCACGAGGTGCTCCACGAGCTCGGCGCGGTGGGGTGGCCGAAGACCTCGGGCGGGCACGGGTTGCACGTCTACGTCCGGATCGAACCGAGGTGGGGATTCGACGATGTACGCAGGGCTGCACTGGCTTTCGCTCGGGAGGTGGAGCGGCGTGCGCCCAGGGAAGTGACCACCACGTGGTGGCGCAAGGACAGGGATCCAGCCGCGGTGTTCGTCGACTACAACCAGAACGCTCGCGACCACACGCTCGCGAGCGCGTACTCGGTGCGCGGTGTTCCGGAGGGGACCGTATCGGCGCCGGTGCGGTGGGACGAGATCGACGACCTCGAATCCCGCGACTTCACCATCGAGACGGTCCCCGACCGCTTCGCGAAACTCGGAGACCTGCACGCCGGAATCGACGACGACGCGTTCTCACTCGATCAGCTACTGGAATGGGCAGATCGGGACGAGCGACACAACCCGGAAGAGGCCGAGTCTCAGTAGCCCGCGCTCACATCGATCACCGCGACAGGTTCGACGCCCGACGCGAACCGCGTGATGTTCTCGACCACCCGCTCGACGTAGGCGGGCACCCGCAGGGCCGGGGGATTCGAGTCGTGTGGCGTGATCATCGCATTGGGCAGCGACCACAGAGGGTGCCCGTCGGGGAGGGGTTCGGGGTCGGTGACATCGAGTCCTGCGCCCGCGATCGTGCCTGCCGTCAGGGCGCCGACCAGCGCGTCGGTGTCGATGAGGCTGCCACGTGCGATGTTGACCAGCCACGCGGTCGGCTTCATCGCGGCCAGTTCCTCCGCGCCGATCAGCTGCTCGGTATCTGGTGTGGCCGCTGCGGCGACGACGAAATGATCTGCGAGAGGCCAGATCTCGTCTATCAGCTCAGCAGGGAAGGTCTCGACGGCGCCGGGCACCGGGCGTCCGCTGCGATTGACGGCCAGCGTCTGGGCGCCGAGTGACGCGAGCATCGGGATGAGCGCGCGTCCGATCCCGCCCGCGCCGACGATGCCGATCGTGGCCCCGCGGAGCGTGCCCAGACGCGGATGGAACTCGTCGGGTACCCACGACCTCGCCGCGAGGTGGTGGGGGAGCGCCCGCACACCGGCGAGCAGCAGCATCAGCGCGTGTTCGGCGACCGTTGCGGAGTACGCCCCGGCTGCGGAGGTCCACAGCACCTGCGGGTGCTGCTTGATGACGCCCTCGGTGAGCCAGTTCTCGACGCCTGCGGCGGGAAGCTGAACCCAGCGCACCGATTCGGGAAGGACTGCGGGAAACAGATCCGGCGTGCCGGTCCAGATCAGGCCGTCGGGACTCTCCTCGAAGGGCACCGCGATCCCGCCTCCGCTGGTCACTGCGCGGACGAACATCTCGTCTGGTCGCGGACCTACAGCAATGCGGGGCGAACGCTGAGAGGAGGCCATGGCCTCGACTCTATGCGTCCGTCCCGCATCGGTCACGCTGTGTGACCCCGATTATGGGGACGATCAGGCAGTTTCTTCGACGATGAGCGGGTAGACCCCGTTCTCGTCGTGTACCTCTCGGCCGGTGACCGGCGGGTTGAACACGCAGAGCATCCGCATGCGCGTCTCCGGCTCGACGCGGTGCCGCTCGTGTCCGTTGAGCAGGTACATCGATCCGGGGCCGATGTCGTACACCACATCGTTGTCGAGGTCGCGCAGCTTGCCGGTGCCCTCCACCAGCCAGACCGCCTCGATGTGGTTGGCGTAGTGGAACTCGTTGATCGTTCCGGCCTCGATGGTGGTCTCGTGGAACGAGAATCCGACCTTGTCTCCGGCGAGGACGATGCGCTTGCTGCGCCACTGTCCGTCTTCGGATGTGATGTCACGCTCGGTCCCGGTGATTTCCTCGGTGGTGCGCACGATCATGTGAAGCAATGCTCTTTCTACTGGTGAACTGGGGGACGAACGGTCAGGAACGGACCTTGGCGGTGGCCTCGGCGAGGATGTTCAGACCGAACTCGAGTTCGTCGTCGGAGATGGTCAGCGGCGGCAGCAGCTTGACGACCTGGTCGGACGGTCCCGACGTCTCCGCCAACAGCCCCTGCTCGAAAGCGATACTGCACACCTTCTGGGCATCGGACGGTTCGTCGAAGACCAGACCCTGTACCAGGCCGCGTCCGCGGGTGGAAACACCCTCGAACATGTCGGACAGGTTCATGAAGGTCTGATGGATACGCTCACCCTTGCGCAGCGTGCCGCGCTCGAGTTCGTCGTTGGTCCAGTAGTGGTTCAGTGCTGCAGTCGCGGTGATGAATGACGGGCTGTTGCCACGGAAGGTGCCGTTGTGTTCGCCGGGGCCCCAGACGTCGAGCTCGCGCTTGAAGAGTGTGAGGGCCATCGGCATGCCGTAGCCACCGATCGACTTCGACAGCGTCACGATGTCGGGGGTGATGCCGGCCTCCTCGAAGGAGAAGAACGCACCCGTACGGCCGCAGCCCATCTGGACGTCGTCGACGATGAGCAGAATCTCACGTTCGGAGCACAGATCTGCCAGGGCGCGAAGCCATTCGGCGCGCGCGACATTGACGCCACCTTCACCCTGGACGGTCTCGACGATCACCGCGGCGGGCCGGTTGAGGCCACTGCCGGAGTCGTCGAGCACGCGGGAGAACCACTGGAAGTCCTCGGTGACACCGTTGAAGTAGTTGTCGAACGGCATCGGAGTGGCGTGTACGAGCGGCACACCGGCACCGGCGCGCTTCATCGAGTTGCCGGTGACCGACAGCGCGCCGAGCGTCATGCCGTGGAACGCGTTGGTGAAGTTGATGATCGATTCGCGACCGGTGACCTTACGGGCCAGCTTGAGAGCGGCTTCGACGGTGTTGGTGCCGGTCGGGCCGGGGAACTGGACCTTGTAGTCGAGTCCACGCGGCTTCAGGATCACACGCTCGAACGTCTCGAGCAGATCGCGCTTGGCGGTGGTCATCATGTCGAGGCCGTGAGTGATCCCGTCCTTCATGATGTAGTCCACCAGGGCGGACTTCAGGATCGGATTGTTGTGGCCGTAGTTCAGGGCCCCGGCACCGGCGAAGAAGTCCAGGTAGTCCTTGCCGTCTTCGCTCCGCAACCAGGAGCCGGACGCCGTGTCGAATACTGCGGGCCACCCACGGCTGTAACTGCGGACCTCGGATTCGAGGCTCTCGAAGATATCGTTACCAGCGTGGGTGCCGGGCTTGTCTTCCAGGATGGTCATTTTCTCTGGTCCTCCTGTGATGAATTTCGATGACGAACGTGGCTCGGGAATTATCCGTAATGCCTGATCAGTCGCCGATCGTGTAAAGATCTTCCGCCAGGTGTGAATCGGGAAAATCATCGGGAGCGAACAAATCGGTTCGCGTGATATGAGTGCCACGGCGTCGTGCCAGGGCGGTGAACATGGCGATCGAGGCCGCGTTGTCGGGGCTCACGGTGGTTTCCAACCGGGTCACACCGGACGGGCGGAGTCGATCGAGAAGGGAGTCGAGCATGCGCCCGGCGACTCCGCGACCACGCTGATCTGCGTCGACAGCAACCTGCCACACGAACAGCGTCTGGGGGGAATCCTGCCTGCGGTAGCCGGTGATGAATCCGACCGGACGATCGGTCTCGTCGGTTGCGACCACCGACGTGTCGGCGAAGTCGCGACACCACAGCACATACGCATAACCGGAATTGACGTCGAGCACCTCGGAATCGCGGGCAATCTGCCACAAACGCTTTCCGTCGGAGATCTGCAGACTCCGAAAACTCAATTCAGCCGGTTCAGTCGTTGGGGTACTACTCTCCATAACGGGCTTCATAAGTAGTTCGAACTTAACAAGAGTCCGGATCGAAATCACCCCATTGGTCCGAATCGGCGGTGAATAACCCGGGCTCTGTGCAGGTGAGGCGCCGATTGTGAGGCCGGTCACAATTGTGTATCGACCGGCGCTCCTCGAGCGATTACTTCGGGCTCGCCAGCGCGAAGGGGAGCACCCCCTCGGCTCCCGCCGCGGTGAGATGTCGTGCCGCCATCGTCAAGGTCCACCCGGTGTCGGTGACGGCGTCGACGAGGAGTACAGGTCCGTGATGCCCGTCGAGATCCACCGGCTCCCACGCGTCGACCAACGCGGCGATCCGGTACGCAGAATTCGCAGCGATCACCGCCGGCGCACCGGGGCGCCGCCGCAGGACACCCAGGTTCTGCAGGCGACCGAGTCGAGCGAGTTGCTCGGCGAGCGATTCCACCAGTATCGGATGGTCGGGTGAGTCGAGCGCCATCACCGCGCTCGGGCGTTCGGCCCAGTCCCACGCCGCCAGCACCGCCACCGCGGCCTTCACGACGGACTCGGGTGCCTCGGCATCGGGACCGTCCAGCAGCGAGCGCAGCCGCGGGCCCCACCCGAGATCGGACAACCGACCGAGCACACGGCCGGGCTCCGGCCCGTCGGTGATCTTCCCGGACAACTTCACGCCAAGAGTCGCCATTCCGGTGGGCCATTGCTTGCGGGGCGGCAGATCGACACCCGGACGCTCGAGTCGGGTGCGGGTGCGCTGCACCTCCTCGTCGTCGACACCGGCATCCCAGCGGACTCCGGTGCAGTTGTCGCACCGACCGCACCCGGGCATGTCCGGACTGGATTCGGGATCGTCCAACTGGCGCCGCAGGAAGACCATGCGGCAACCCGCGGTCCGCTCGTACTCGAGCATCGCCTCCTGCTCGGTCGTGCGCGCCACTTCGAGGCGGGCATAGCGCTCGGCGTCGTACTCCCACGGCTGCCCGGTCGCGATCCAGCCGCCCTTGACGCGGCGCACCGCCCCGTCGACATCGAGGACCTTGAGCACCATCTCGAGTCTGGACCTGTTGAGGTCGACACGGGGCTCGAGGGCCTGCGTGGACAACGGACGTTCATGATCCAGCGCGCCGATCACGCGGCGAACCAGCGACTCCTCCGGGAACGCGACCGACGCGAACCACTTCCAGATCTGCCGGTCTTCACTGCCGGGCAGGAGGATCACCTCGGCGCGGTCGGTGGATCGACCCGCGCGCCCGACCTGCTGGTAATACGAGATCGGCGACGACGGGGCCCCGAGGTGCACCACGAACCCGAGGTCCGGCTTGTCGAAGCCCATCCCGAGCGCAGAGGTCGCCACCAGTGCCTTGACACGGTTCGCGAGGAGATCGGCCTCGAGTTGTTCACGCTCGGCGGTGTCGGTCTGCCCGGTGTACGCGGCCACCGCGTGACCATGGTCGGCCAGCAGCGACGCCAGGTCGCGTGCCGCGGACACCGTCAGTGCGTAGACGATTCCCGAGCCGGGAAGTTCGTGCAGATGCTGCGCAAGCCATGCGGCACGTCGTGCAGGCTCGTCGATCTGCACCACCGACAGGTGCAGCGACGGACGGTCGAGCCCGCCTCGCAGGACCAGTGTGTCGTCGGTTCCCGCGCCGACGCCGAGTTGGGCCGCGACGTCGGCGACCACGCGGTCGTTCGCGGTCGCCGTGGTGGCCAACACGGGGATGCCCTCACCGAGTTCGGCGACGAGCGTGCGGATGCGCCGGTAGTCGGGCCGGAAATCATGACCCCAGTCGGATACGCAGTGCGCCTCGTCGACCACCACTAGACCTGCGTCGCGTGCCAGCGACGGCAGAACCTGATCGCGGAAGTCCGGGTTGTTGAGCCGCTCGGGGCTGACGAGCAGAACATCGATCTGTCCGTCGGCGATGCGCTGATGGATGCCGTCCCACTCGGTCACATTCCCGGAGTTGATCGTCGCGGCGTGAACGCCTGCGCGTTCGGCGGCCTCCACCTGGTTGCGCATCAACGCGAGGAGGGGGGACACGATCACGGTGGGCCCGTGCCCGTGAGCACGGAGAAGTTTGGCGGAGATGAAGTACACCGCGGATTTACCCCAGCCCGTGCGCTGCACCACCAGGGCACGACGACGATGCACCACGAGCGCTTCGATCGCCGTCCATTGGTCGTCGCGGAGTGTTGCGGCCGGCCCGGCCAACTCTCGGAGCAGTCGTTCGGCATCGTCGCGCAGATCGGTTGTCGGGGTGCTCATGTGCCCCATCGTGCACGACAACTCCGACGTCCACCCGTTGCTCAGTAGTCGTCGCGGCGGCCTACTCTCTGTACGTTACGGTGGTTTCTGTTCTGCGGGCATGGGTAGCGTGAGGGACAGATTGTTACCGCCGCTAAACTGCCCGCATGTCGATCAGCGCTGCCTCCGCTCCCCCGATCTCGAATTCGACTCGGATCAGGAACCGGGATTTTCTCGACAAGGTCGTCTCCGCGGAAGAGGCAGTCCGGTACATCCACCCCGGCGACACCGTTGCGATCAGTGGTTTTGCCAGTGCCGGTACCCCGAAAGCTGTTACCCCCGCCCTCGCTGAGCGAATTCGCCGTGCTCGTGCCGCCGGCGATGACTTCGCCATCGACCTGCTCACCGGTGCCTCGGTGTCGGCCGAGACCGAGCGTCTGCTCGCCGAGACCGATGGGGTCGCGCTACGGATGCCTTACCAGTCCGAGGCCACCGCGCGTGCCTGCATCAATGCAGGACGGATGGACTACGTCGACATCCACCTGTCGCACGTGGCACAGCAGGTCTGGGAGGGCTACTACGGCAGGATCGACGTCGCGGTGGTGGAGATCGCCGGTATCACCGAATCGGGTGAGTTGATCGCGGCGACATCCGTCGGCAACAGCAAGACCTGGCTCGACATGGCCGAGCGGATCGTGCTCGAGGTCAACTCCTGGATCCCGGAAGGACTCGCGGGCTGCCACGACATCTATTACGGCACCGCGCTGCCACCGCACCGCACGCCGATCCTTCTCACCGGCGTGGACGACCGGATCGGGCAGCCGCACTTCGTGGTCGACCCCGAGCGCGTCGTCGCGGTGGTGGAAACCCACGCACCCGACAGTCCGAGCAAGCTGACCCCGCAGGACGCCACCAGCGAGGCGATCGCGATCCACGTCCTGGATTTCTTCGGCCACGAGGTGTCGGCCGGCCGCCTGCCTGCCGACACCCTGCTTCCCCTGCAGGCCGGGATCGGCAATGTCGCCAACGCGGTCCTCGCCGGCCTGTCCCGCGGCCCGTACCAGGGACTGACCTGCTACTCCGAGGTCATCCAGGACGGCATGCTGCAGCTGATCGAGGACGGCACGGTGCGATTTGCCTCCGCGACCGCGTTGGCGCTGTCGGAGAGCGGGCTCGACAAATTGGTGAACAACATCGATTTCTACCGCGAACGCATCTTGCTTCGTCCCCAGGAGATCAGTAACCATCCGGAAATCGTGCGGCGACTCGGCATCATCGGCATGAACGGAATGCTCGAGGCCGACATCTACGGCAACGTCAACTCCACCCATGTGATGGGCACGCGGATCATGAACGGGATCGGCGGTTCCGGTGACTTCGCCCGCAACGGCTACCTGTCGATGTTCCTCAGTCCGTCCACCGCCCGCAACGGCGCCATCTCCTCGATCGTGCCGATGGTGCCCCATGTGGACCACACCGAGCACGACGTGCAGGTGCTGGTCACCGAGCAGGGCCTTGCAGACCTGCGAGGTCTTTCGCCGCGCCGACGTTCACGGGTGGTCATCGAGAAATGTGCACATCCCGACTACCGCGCGGAGCTGACCGACTACGTCGACCGTGCCGAAGCCACCGAGGGCACGGGGCACACACCGCACCTACTCGGAGAGGCCTTCGGATTCCATCAGCGGTTCGAGCAGACCGGATCCATGCACGCGCGGTGAGTGCGACGACTCAAGGACCTTCCACCGGAGCCGGGTCGATCTCCTGCTGCGGCAGAACATCGGCCACCGCCGCCGAGATATCTTGCAGAGGCGTCGGACCCGAGCCGTTCGGGACGGTCAGTGCGACATAGACCGGACGGTCCACGACATACCACGTGCTGGCATCGATACCCTGCTCGGCGCCCGAGACCTCGAACCACTGCACCCCGTCGATGATCTGCAACGCAGCGGCCTGATCGAACTCGGCGGGCCGTTCGAGACCGCACCGCACGACAACCTCGGAGGCGTCGGCGGCCTGCCATGCTGCCGCACCGACCGGTGCGGGGTCTGCCAGCTCTGCCCGGGCGAAGTCGCCGATGTTTTCGGGAAGTGCGGCGAGCAGGTCGGTGCACGCGCTCGATTCCGCTTCGGGCGCGGGGACCGGTCCCAGCCCCACCGGGCTCGTCACGGGGTTACGCGACACCATGACGGCTGCCACGACGATGCCCGTGAGCAGTGCAATGGGAAGCGCGACCGCCGTCGCGATCACCGCGGGGCTACGGCGGGGCTCCTCAGCGGCGGTCTCGGTGGCATCCGCCGCAGTCGGATCGGGGTCGGGCGCAGAGTTGTCGTTCATCGTCTTCCCGGAATCGGAGAGTGAGCGGGTAGGAAGGTAGCGTTTGACGACGCTAGCAGGGTACGCACTCCGCCAGACCACAGCCGATCGAGAAAGAGGCGCCAATCACCGTGTCGAATCCGATCGGTTCGTCCAGCAGCTCCGAGCGGGAACTCACCGTCGCCGAGGTGGGGGAGTTCCCCACGATCGCCCGCGCGGCCTCCGGTCGGCGACAGCCAACCACGACGCTGGTGGGCCCCGGTCACGACGCCGCCATCGTGGCGGCGGCGGACGGCCGGGTCGCGGTCTCCACCGACATGCTCGTCGAAGGCCGCCATTTCCGGCTCGACTGGTCGTCACCGTACGACGTCGGGCGCAAGGCCGTGGCGCAGAACGGTGCGGACGTCGCCGCGATGGGAGCGCGACCCATCGCATTCCTCGTGGGGCTCGGCTGCCCGCCCGACACTCCGGTGTCGGTGCTCGACGGGATCTCCGCGGGTATCGGTGAAGCCGCCGAAGCGATCGGTGCCGGCGTAGTCGGGGGAGACCTCGTCCAGGCCGACCAGGTGATCGTGGCCGTCACCGTGCTCGGTGATCTGCAGGGGCGCGCACCGCTGCTGCGTTCGGAGGCGCGCGCAGGCGACATCGTCGCGCTCGCCGGTAGCACCGGAGCGTCCGCGGCGGGACTGGCCCTGCTCGAGGCCGAACACACCGGATTCACTGATCTCGTCGACGCCCACCGGGTTCCGTCACCGCCCTACGAGGCCGGGGTAGGGGCCGTGCTCGCCGGGGCTCATGCAGGTACCGACATCTCCGACGGGCTACTCGCCGACCTCGGGCACATCGCGGTCGCGTCGGCCGTCGCGATCACCGTGGAACAGCACACCGTCGAACCCGGACCACGTCTGACGGCCGCGGCGGAGGAACTCGGAGCCGACCCGTGGGGCTGGGTGCTCACGGGAGGCGAGGATCATGCCCTCGCCGCATGCTTTCCGCCCGAAGTGGAGTTGCCGGACGGGTGGCGACGAATCGGCCGCGTGCACGAAGGCAGCGGTGTGACCGTCGACGGCCGGACCCGGGAGTCACCGGGTGGGTGGGAGAGTTTCGGGTCGGCAACCTCGAGATAGGTTTTCGGCATGGCTGTTTACGCGCTCGGCGACCGCACTCCCGACATCCACCCCACCGCCTACGTGCACCCCGACGCGGTGGTCATCGGCAACGTCACCCTCGGCGCTCACGCTTCCGTATGGCCGACCGCGGTCCTGCGGGCCGACTACGGCCGGATCGTCATCGGCGAGGAAACGAACATCCAGGACGGCACGATCATCCACTGCACCGCGATCGACGACACGATCCTCGGCGCGCGGTGCGTGATCGGCCACAACACCCACATCGAGGGCGCCACGATCGGTGACGGCGCGCTGATCGGGTCGGGTTCGCTCGTGCTCAACGGATCCACGATCGGTGAGGGCGCCCAGGTTGCGGCCGGCGCCCTGATCCCGCCGCGCTTCGAGCTCCCGGCGCGCCGGATGGCGATGGGGATCCCCGCGAAGATCCGTGACGGATTCGAGTTGCCCGAGGGCCACTTCGACGCGAACGCGAAGATGTACGCCGCGAACGCCGACTACTACCGCACGGCGCTGCGTCGTATCGAGTGATCGGGTCGTATCGACTGATCGGGTCGCAGCGATCGGCCCCGAACCGTATCGACAGGCAGACAGATCGACCGAGGAGTTCCTGACGTGAGCGAACAGACAACCGAGCGGGAAGCGAAGCCGCTGTCGGAGATCGTCGACCCGGGCTGGGCGGAAGCCCTCGCGCCGGTCGCCGACGACATCACCGCAATGGGCACGTTCCTCAGGGCGGAGATCGCAGCCGGGCGCAGGTACCTACCCTCCGGCGACCACGTCCTTCGTGCGTTCACCCACCCGTTCGACCGCGTGCGGGTGCTGATCGTCGGCCAGGACCCGTACCCGACGCCCGGCCACGCGGTCGGACTGAGCTTCTCCGTCGCACCGGACGTGCGGCCCATCCCGCGCAGTCTCGCCAACATCTACCGCGAGTACGGCGAAGACCTCGGATTGCCGCAACCCACCAACGGCGATCTCACACCCTGGTCGGAACAGGGCGTGCTGCTGCTGAACAGGGTGCTCACCGTGCAACCGGGAGAACCGGCATCACATCGGCGCAAAGGGTGGGAGGGTGTCACCGAACAGGCGATCCGCGCGCTCGTCGCGCGGGAGACCCCGCTCGTCGCGATTCTGTGGGGTCGCGACGCGGCCACCCTCCGCCCCATGCTCGGCGGTGTCCCTACCGTCGAGTCTGCGCATCCATCGCCGCTGTCGGCGTCGCGCGGATTCTTCGGATCGAAGCCGTTCAGTCGCGCGAACGCGTTGCTGGTAGAGCAGGGTGGCGAGCCGGTGGACTGGCGTCTGCCGTAGCGGAGCGGCTCGCGACAGCCCAGCGGCTCGCGACCATCACTGCTGTTCGGCGTTGGCGCCCAGCGACCAGTCGGGGCGACGCTTCTCGACGAACGCGTCCACACCTTCGACACCGGTCGGGGTGGTTGCTGCGGCGGAGATCGATGCAGCCTCGGCATCCAGCTGTTCGGACAATGACCTATGCACGGAATCGTTCACCAGACGGTGGATACCCGCGTAGGCCGCGGTCGGACCGTGCGCCAGGGTGCGTGCGATCCGGAGGGCCTCGCCCTGGATCTCGTCGTCGCCGACGATCCGGCTGAGCAATCCGAGCCGGACTCCTTCCTCAGCGCTGATCACAGCATCGGTGAGGATGAGTTCGCGCGCACGGGCGAGTCCCACGACGCGCGGCAGAGTCCACGACATGCCGCCATCCGGGGTGAACCCGATCGACGGGTAGGCAGCCCGCAGCTTGGTTGCGGGACCTGCGAACGCGATATCGGCGTGCAGCACGATGCTCATGCCCGCACCGGCCGCCCAGCCGTGTACCGCGGCGACGACGGGCACCGCGATCGCGTCGAGCGCGCGAACGAAGTCGTGGAAGAGGTTCGCGATGTCGAACAGGTGGGCGCTGCGGTCTTCGGCCGCGGCGAAGCCACGGACGTTTCCACCCGCGCAGAAGTTTGCGCCCTCGCCGACCAGCAGGACAGCGCCGATCTCGGGGCCGGCCGAACGCAGGGCTGCGATGCCCTGCCTCATACCTTCGGGGGACAACGACGTGCCGTGTTCGGCGGTGGCCACGGCGATCCGCAGCACACCGTCCTCCACGCGTACGAGGGACTGTAGGTTTTCGGTCACCGTCGCACCATATCGGTACTGGTGGCCGAACGATCAAGGCCCCCGGTGCATTACGCACCGGGGGCCTCGATTACAACTCCATCGGGATCAGCCGCGAGCAACCTTTCCTGCCTTCAGGCAGGAGGTGCACACGTTCATCTTGCGGGTGTTGCCCGGTGCAACCTGAGCGCGGACGCTCTGGATGTTCGGGTTCCAGCGACGGTTGGTACGCCGGTGCGAGTGCGAGACCGACTTCCCGAAGCCGGGGCCCTTGGCGCATACGTCGCAGACGGCAGCCATGTCGCGAACTCCTTGTGTCTAGTGGATATCTTCTGTCTGTGCGGCCACAGACACGGGGATCGTCGTCACCCGTGTCAGGCAACCGGACCAGCTTAACCATCCGGACTGCGTAAGACCAAACCGGACACGTGATCGCGGCGCAGCTAGGCTTTCGACGAGTGTACGAGAGCGCAGGAAAAGGGGTTGATCGGGTGCTCGAGGTCGGTGAGGGCGTCGACGGTCGAGCGTTGCGTCGGTGGGTCGAGTTGGGGCTGGATACTCTCGGCGAGCGCTGCCACGAGATCAACACCCTCAACGTCTTCCCGGTCCCCGACGGAGACACCGGCACCAACCTCCTCGCGACCCTGCGTGCCGCCGCCGATGAACTCGGCGGACCCGTCGACGGTGCGCTCTCGGTAGGAGCGGTCGCCGAAGCACTGGCCCGCGGCGCGTTCGTCGGAGCGCGCGGCAACTCCGGGGTCATCCTCGCTCAGGGGCTCCGCGGCGTCGCGGACTCGATCGCGGGACTGAACACCGTCGACGGCCGCGACTTCGCCCGCGCTCTGGACCGCGCCGCCACCACCGTCACCGGTGCACTGAGCACCCCCGCGGAGGGCACTGTCGTCACCGTGCTGCGCGCGGCCGCGGGCGGAGCCGCACGCGCTGTGGTCGACACGAAGTCCTTGGAGATCGCCGTCGGGGCTGCCGCCGATGCCGCGGCGACGGCCCTCGAGGACACGACCGAACAGCTCGATGTTCTCGCCGCGGCCGGAGTCGTCGATGCAGGCGGTCTCGGTCTGCTGATCTTGCTCGACTGCCTCGTCGAAATCGTGTCGGGGCAGCGTCCCGACCGTCGTCTGCGCCTCACCAGCACCCCCGTCACGGACGCCGGTGGTCGCGACATCGCGGATCACGCCGTCTCCGAACACGACGGTGTGTCGCAGGACTACGAGGTCATGTACATCGTCGACGGATCCGATCGCGCGCGGATCGGAATGCTCCGGGCCCGGCTCGGCGAACTGGGCGATTCGGTCGCGATCGTGAGTGACGGCTCTGCCGGGTGGTCGGTCCACGTGCACTGCTGCGACCCCGGTGCCGCGGTCGAGGCGGGAATCGCGGCGGGCAGACTGCGACGCATTGCCATCACAGGCTTTGCGCTGGAAGCGCACCGTGCGGGGTCGTGTGGCCCGAGCGCTCCGGTTCAGCGGATCCCGGTGCCGGGTTCCGGCCGCGCGGTCCTTGCGATCGTGTCGGGCGACGGCGCCGCGGCATTGTTCGACGCCGAGGGAGCCACCGTTCTCTCGGAAGAGACAGCGGCCGACCCCCGTCTGCTGCTCGACGCGATCCGGTCGTTGCCGAGCGCGGACGTCCTCGTCCTCCCCAACGGCTGGGTGCCCGAGCAGCACATCGTCGCGGTGGGAGCCCAGGCAAGAGACGGATACCGGGAGGTGATGTTTCTTCCGAGTTCCTCGATGATCCAGGGACTGGCGTCCCTCGCCGTGCACGACCCGGGGCGCGCGACCGTCGATGACGCGTTCGCGATGTCGGAAGCAGCCGCGGCCACCCGTTGGGGGTCGCTGCGATATGCGACCGAACGTGCCTTGACCTGGGTCGGAACGTGCGAACCGGGCGACAGTCTCGGGCTCGCCGGTCGAGATGTCGTAGTCATCGAGCATGATCTTGTGGCAGCGGGTGTGTCGCTGCTCGACAAGATCCTCGCTGCGGGCGGTGAGCTCGTGACGATGCTCGTCGGCGACGGCGCGCCCGACGGTCTCGCCGAACAACTGACCCGCTACCTCGACGACCACCACCCCGAACTCGAGGTCGTGGTGTACCAGGGGGGCCAGCGCAGCGACCTGCTGCAGCTCGGCGTCGAGTAGCCGGTGACCTCGGAGGGTCACCGCACGGAACGGAAGGGACGGCAGTGGCGACACTCGCGGACCGCCTCGATCATCTCCTCGGCCGGAAGACCGCCGACAAGTTGTCCGAGGCGTTCGGGATGACCACGGTGGAAGACCTGTTGCGGCACTACCCGCACCGCTACGCCACCCAGGGCGCCGAACTCGGAGACACCCAGCCGGTCGAGGGCGACCACGTGACGATCATCGCCCGTGTGGAGAAGGCCGACGAGGTCCGGATGAAGAGCAGGCCCGGTACACGGCTGGCTGTGGTGCTCGTGTCCGACCGGCACAAGATCGATGTCACCTTCTTCAACCCGCACAAGGTCAAATACAACATCAAGCCCGGTGTGCGTGGCATGTTCTCGGGCACCGTCAAGTACTTCCGCGACAAGTGGAGCCTGGCGCATCCGAGCTATGTGATCCTGCCCGAACCACGTGAGCCCGAAGTCGGCGGCGCCGCGCCCGCACCGGTGCGGGTTCGTGGAGCCGGTGCGTTGGCGGGATTGGCACGCAGCGCACAGGGCGGCGACGGCATCGACATGTCGATCTTCGATCGGGCACTGATCCCGATGTATCCCGCCACCCGCGATGTGGAGTCGTGGACCGTGATGCGGTGTGTCCGGCAGGTGCTCGATCAGCTCGACTCCGTCGACGATCCACTCCCGGACGGGGTGCGCGGCGAACACTCCCTGATCGGACTCGACGAGGCGCTGCGCACCATCCACCTGCCCGATTCCAAAGACGACGTCACCCGCGCGCGGGATCGGTTGCGGTTCGACGAGGCCGCCGCCGTGCAGCTGGTGATGGCCCGTCGGCGCCACGACGTCGAGGTGCGCAGCGCACCGAAGTGTCCGCGCAGGCCGGACGCGCTCGCCGACGAGTTCGATCGCCGGTTGCCGTTCGAGCTGACCGAAGGACAGCTGTCGGTGGCCGAGGAGATCTCCGCGGATCTGTCGCAGGACCACCCGATGAACCGGCTGCTGCAGGGCGAGGTGGGTTCCGGCAAGACGATCGTCGCGTTGCGGGCGATGCTGCAGGTGATCGATTCCGGTCACCAGTGTGTACTGCTCGCGCCCACCGAAGTTCTCGCAGCGCAGCACGCACGCTCACTCACCGCGATGCTCGGCGACCTCGCCGCTGCAGGGGAGCTCGGCGCCCACGCGCTCGCCACCCGCATCACGCTCCTGACCGGCTCCATGAAGACGGCGCAGAAGCGGCAGGCGCTGAACGAGGCGATCACCGGCGACGCGGGCATCGTGATCGGCACCCACGCTCTCATCGAAGACAACGTCGACTTCTTCGATCTCGGTCTGGTCGTGATCGACGAGCAGCACAGGTTCGGTGTCGAGCAACGCGACAAGTTGCGTTCCCGTGGGCGCGACGGCGCGGCCCCGCACGTCCTGGTGATGACCGCGACACCGATCCCGCGGACCATCGCGATGACGGTGCTCGGAGATCTCGAAGTGTCGACCCTGCGTGAGTTGCCGAGGGGGCGTTCCCCGATCGTCAGTCGTGTGGTGCCGGCGAAAGTTCATCCGACGTGGGTCGATAGGGCATGGGAACGCATCCGTGAGGAGGTCGCGGAAGGACGTCAGGCGTATGTCGTGTGCTCGCGGATCGGCGACGGAGATGCCGACGACGACGCTGCCTTCGACCCTGCCGCCTTCGAACTCCTCGACGAGACCGCCACCGGGAAGAAGGGCAAGCAGAAGCCGCCCGACACCAAATCGGTGCTGCAGCAGTTCGACGAACTGACCAGCGGTCCGCTGGCCGGCCTGAGTGTCGGATTGCTGCACGGGCGGCTCCCCGGTGACGAGAAGGACACGGCGATGCGCGACTTCGGGTCGGGCGCGATCGACGTGCTGGTGTGCACCACGGTCGTCGAGGTCGGCGTCGACGTACCGAATGCGACGGTGATGGTCATCGTCGATGCCGACCGGTTCGGTGTCAGCCAGCTGCATCAGCTTCGTGGCCGTGTCGGGCGAGGCGGCCATCAGGGCCTGTGTCTGCTCATCACCGACACCAAACCCGGAAGTCCGACGATGGCCAGACTCGAGGCGGTTGCAGGCACGACCGACGGCTTCGAACTCGCCCAGCTCGATCTGCAGCTGCGTCGTGAAGGAGACGTTCTCGGCGTCGCCCAGTCCGGAACGGTGTCGACCCTGCGCCTGTTGTCACTCGTCGACGATGTCGAGGTGATCGCCGCCGCTCAGCGGTTCGCCCGGGAGATCACGGACGAAGATCCGGAGCTGAAGCACCACCCGGGCCTCGCGAGCATGGTGGACGCTGCGCTCGACACCAGCAAGACCGAGTTCCTCGAGAAATCCTGATCGAGGACGCGGGGGCCGTCGGTCGCGCAGTGTCTCGGACCGTGGACTGTCGGTTACAGAAAAGCGGTCTCCGCGGACCGGCACAAGCCCTCGATGTTCGTTCGGAGGTAGCACGCCCGGCGTGTTCTGTTACGGCTCTGGGACTCTGCAGATTGCCGCGATGTTTCCTCAGCGACGACTGCATCGTTACAGTCCCGCATCAACGCGGGATTGTCTCGAGATGTGGAATCCCGGAGGAGGAAGTGCTGTTCGGGCGCGGTACCGTCGTGCAATGTTCTCCAAAGTGCTTGTCGCCAATCGAGGCGAGATCGCAATCCGCGCCTTTCGCGCTGCCTACGAACTGGGTGCAGAAACGGTCGCGGTGTTTCCGTACGAAGACCGCAAGTCCCTGCATCGCCTGAAGGCCGACGAGGCGTACCAGATCGGCGAGGAAGGCCACCCCGTGCGGGCATACCTTTCGGTCGACGAGATCGTCAGTGCAGCCGCGTCGGTGGGCGCCGACGCGGTCTACCCCGGCTACGGCTTCCTGTCCGAGAACCCGGACCTCGCCGCGGCATGCGATCGGGCAGGCATCACCTTCGTCGGACCGTCCACCGAGATCCTCGAACTGACCGGCAACAAGGCGCGTGCGATCGCGGCGGCGAAGGCGGCGGGCCTGCCGGTGCTGGCATCGTCGGAGCCGTCTGCGGATATCGACGCGCTCGTCGCGGCGTCGGAGACGATGACATTCCCGGTGTTCGTCAAGGCCGTGGCGGGCGGCGGTGGACGCGGTATGCGACGTGTCGCCGAGCCCGCGCAGCTGCGCGAATCGATCGAGGCGGCGTCCCGCGAGGCCGACGCGGCATTCGGTGATCCGACCGTCTTCCTCGAGCAGGCCGTGGTCAACCCTCGCCACATCGAGGTGCAGATCCTGGCCGACAAGCACGGCAACGTCATCCACCTCTACGAGCGGGACTGCTCGGTGCAGCGCCGCCATCAGAAGGTCATCGAGCTTGCACCGGCCCCCAACCTGGACCCGGAACTCCGCGACCGGATCTGCGCGGACGCCGTCGCGTTCGCCGAGCAGATCGGCTACCAGTGCGCGGGAACGGTCGAGTTCCTCCTCGACGAGCGCGGCAAGCACGTCTTCATCGAGATGAACCCGCGCATCCAGGTCGAGCACACGGTGACCGAGGAGATCACCGATGTGGATCTGGTGCAGGCGCAGCTGAGGATCGCCTCGGGCGAGAGCTTGGCCGACCTCGGTCTGAGCCAGGACGCGATCCGCATCCACGGTGCGGCACTGCAGTGCCGCATCACCACGGAGGATCCGGCCAACGGTTTCCGTCCGGACACCGGCCGGATCACCGGCTACCGCACCCCGGGTGGTGCAGGTATCCGCCTCGACGGGGGCACCTCGGTCGGCGCGGAGATCTCGGCGCACTTCGACTCGATGCTGGTCAAGCTCACGTGCCGCGGCCGCGACCTCGAGGCCGCCGTCGCCCGCGCCCGTCGCGCGGTGACCGAGTTCCGCATCCGGGGTGTGTCGACGAACATCCCGTTCCTCCAGGCCGTGCTCGACGACGAGGATTTCCGCGCGGGTCGCGTGACGACCTCGTTCATCGAAGAGCGCCCGCATCTGCTGACGCAGCGACGCTCGGCCGACCGTGGCACGAAGATCCTCGAATACCTTGCCGACGTCACGGTCAACAAGCCGCACGGCGAGCGGATCGCGACGGTGTACCCGCACGACAAGCTCCCTGCGATCGACCTGTCGGCGCCCCCGGCGCCCGGGTCGCGGCAGCGACTGCTCGAACTCGGCCCCGAAGGTTTCGCGCGGGCGCTGCGCGAGCAGAAGGGCGTCGGCGTCACCGACACCACCTTCCGCGATGCACATCAGTCGCTGCTCGCGACGCGCGTGCGCAGCAAGGACCTGCTCACGGTGGCCGGTCACGTCGCTCGCATGACCCCCGAACTGCTCTCGATCGAGGCGTGGGGCGGCGCGACCTACGATGTGGCGCTTCGCTTCCTGCACGAGGACCCCTGGGAGCGGCTCGCGGCGCTGCGTGAGGCGATCCCCAACATCAACCTGCAGATGTTGCTGCGCGGCCGAAATACCGTCGGGTACACCCCGTATCCGGAGGCCGTGACGCGCGCGTTCGTACAGGAGGCCGCCGACACCGGCATCGACATCTTCCGCATCTTCGACGCGCTCAACAACGTCGACCAGATGCGTCCGGCGATCGACGCGGTGCGCGAGACGGGCACCACGCTCGCCGAGGTCGCACTGTCGTACACCGGCGACCTGTCGAATCCGAACGAGACGCTCTACACGCTCGACTACTACCTGAAGCTGGCCGAGCAGATCGTCGATGCCGGCGCGCACATCATCGCGATCAAGGACATGGCGGGTCTGCTCCGTGCTCCCGCCGCGGCCACTCTGGTCAAGGCGCTGCGCAGCAACTTCGATCTGCCGGTGCACGTGCATACCCACGACACTCCGGGCGGTCAGCTCGCGACCTACGTCGCGGCCTGGCACGCCGGAGCCGACGCAGTCGACGGCGCCTCTGCGGCGCTCGCGGGTACCACGAGCCAGCCGGCATTGTCGGCGATCGTCGCGGCAGCGGCGCACAGCGAATTCGACACCGGCCTCGATCTGCAGGCCGTGTGCGATCTCGAGCCGTACTGGGAAGCACTGCGCCGCGTGTACGCACCGTTCGAGTCGGGCCTGCCCGCGCCGACCGGCCGCGTCTACACGCACGAGATCCCCGGTGGACAGCTGTCGAACCTCCGTCAGCAGGCCATCGCGCTCGGTCTCGGAGATCGGTTCGAGGATGTCGAGGCCGCCTACGCCGGCGCCGACCGACTGCTGGGTCGCCTGATCAAGGTGACGCCGTCGTCGAAGGTGGTCGGTGACCTCGCTCTGCACCTGGTGGGTGCGGGCGTATCGGTCGAGGACTTCGCGGCCGAGCCCGGCAAGTTCGACATCCCGGATTCGGTCATCGGGTTCCTGCGCGGCGACCTCGGAACACCGGCCGGTGGCTGGCCGGAGCCGTTCCGTTCGAAGGCGCTCTCCGGGCGTGGCGAACCGAAGCCCGAAACGCCGTTGACGGACGAGGAGGAGAAGGGCCTGGCAGGGTCGTCGAACGAGCGTCGCCGCACCCTCAACCGGCTGCTGTTCGCCGGACCGGCCCGCGAGTTCGAGCAGCACCGCGAGCAGTACGGCGACACCACCGAGTTGTCGGCGAACCAGTTCTTCTACGGACTGCGGCACGGCGAGGAACACCGCGTCAAGCTCGGCAAGGGCGTCGAACTGCTCATCGGGCTCGAAGCGATCTCCGACGCCGACGCCCGCGGTTTCCGCACCGTGATGTGCCTGCTCAACGGGCAGCTTCGCCCTGTGTCGGTGCGTGACCGGTCGATCGCCAGCGAGGTTCCCGTGGCGGAGAAGGCAGACCGCAACGATCCGGGTCATGTCGCGGCTCCGTTCGCGGGCACGGTCACGCTCGTCGTCTCCGAGGGCGACAAGGTCGCGGCCGGGGACACGGTTGCCACGATCGAGGCGATGAAGATGGAAGCGGCGATCACGGCGCCCCGCGGCGGGCTGATCACCCGCATCGCCGCCGGACCCGTCCAGCAGGTTGAAGGTGGAGATCTGCTCGTGGTCGTGGCGACGGAGGCCGGCGCCGAGTGACACGTATCGTCGCCGGTCGAGCCGGGGGGCGGCGCCTGACGGTGCCGCCCCGCGGTACTCGCCCGACATCCGAGCGGGTGCGCGAGGCACTGTTCAGTTCGCTCGATGCACGGATGGATCTCGACGGGGCAGTCGTGCTGGACCTCTACGCGGGGTCCGGCGCGCTCGGCCTCGAAGCACTGTCCCGAGGGGCGTCGCACGCGATGCTCGTCGAATCCGATGCGAAGGCGTCCGCGGTGATCCGCGACAACATCACCGTCATGGGGCTGCCCGGTGCGGTGCTGCGCTCCGCGCCGGTCGCCGCTGTCCTGGCAGCGGGTGCCGACCGCGAATACGACATCGTCTTCGCGGATCCTCCGTACGCGATCGCGGAGGACGCGGTGGCCGAGGTGCTCACCGCGCTGGTGGATCACGGTTGGGTGGGGGAGGGCTCGATCGTCGTGCTCGAACGCTCCACACGGGCGCCGGAAACCACGTGGCCCACGGGTTTCGAGGTCGGCCGGATCCGGAAGTACGGCGAGACACGAGTGGAGATCGCCGCCTGTTACGGTGCTGACTCATGAGCCGCGCGGTATGCCCAGGATCCTTCGACCCGGTCACCAACGGACACCTCGACGTCATCGCCAGAACCGCGGTGCAATTCGACGAGGTCGTGGTCACCATCGTGATCAACCCCAACAAGCAGGGCATGTTCACAGTGCCCGAGCGCCTCGAGATGCTCTCCGAAGCCACCTCACACCTCGGTAACGTGCGCGTCGACTCGTGGCAGGGGCTGCTGGTCGACTACGCGACGGCGAACGGGATCTCCGCGATCGTCAAGGGGCTGCGCGGTGCCAACGACTTCGACTACGAGCTGCAGATGGCGCAGATGAACCACAAGCTCACCGGTGTCGACACCCTGTTCGTGGCCACCAACCCGGTCTACAGCTACCTGTCGAGTTCGCTCGTCAAGGAGGTCGCCACCTACGGCGGCGACGTCTCCGACATGTTGCCCGACGCGGTGCACAAGCGACTCCTCGCGCGCATCGCCGAGCGGGCCGTAGGCAAGTAACTCCCTTCACGCCACCGAACCGTGATCCGACACACCGGCGCATGGACCGGAGTCGAAGCCGAAGCTGCGGCAGACTGGACTCAGCGCGGTCGCAGCGGCCGGGTCGACGGATCAGATTGGGGTTGGCGTGTACCGGGTATTCGAGGCACTCGACGAACTTGTCGCGATCACCGAAGAGGCACGAAGCGTTCCCATGACGGCGAGCTGCGTGGTCCCGCGCGGCGATGTGCTCGAGCTTCTCGACGACGTGAGGGACGCACTTCCTGCCGAACTGGACGACGCTCAGGACGTTCTCGACCACCGCGACAAGCTGGTCGGCGACGCGCGGGTTCTGGCGGACAAAACGGTCGGTGATGCCGACGAGGAAGCGCGCACCCTGCTCGAGGATGCCCGAGCCGATGCCGACCGCATGCTGTCCGACGCCAAGGCGCAGGCAGACCGCATGGTCGGCGAGGCGCGCGCGCACGCCGACGAACTGGTCGCCGATGCACAGGCGGAGACGGATGCGCTCATCGCCGACGGCAAGCGGCAGTACGACGCTGTCACCGGTCGGGCCCGCTCCGAGGCGGACCGCATGATCGAGGCAGGCAAAGCTGCCTACGACAGGTCTGTCGCCGATGGTCAGGCCGAGCAGGCACGGCTGGTGTCGCAGACGGAAGTCGTGCAGTCGGCGCACGCGGAGTCGGCGCGGGTCATCGACAGTGCCCACGCCGAATCCGATCGGTTGCGCACCGAGTGCGACGAGTATGTCGACAGCAAACTCGCCGAGTTCGAGGAAGTGCTCGACACCACGCTGCGGTCGGTCGGTCGTGGTCGTCAGCAATTGAGGACTTCGGGCAGGCCGGACTATGCCGAGGCGGACCACCGGGCATCGTGGCGGCGGTGACACATCGCGGGTAGTGAAGCACCCGTTTTTTCGTGAATTGCACGGTCGTCGCGTACCATAGAACGGTTGCCCAGTGAATTCGCACTGACCTCTGTTCGAAAGTGAGATCGACGTGTCTACCCACCGCTCCGGTACACGGCATCCCGAACGGGAAGCCGGTCTTGTGCTGGATACGCTCTCGCTGGGGCGTCGTCCCGGATCGATGCGTACGGTGCAGCGACTCGCTCCGTCTCCGTCGCGCCTCGGACTCGATCTGATCGCGATCGAGGAGGGCAGCGAGATCGACCTCGACCTTCGGTTGGAGTCGGTGTCGGAGGGTGTTCTGGTGACCGGTACAGTTCGTGCCGACACCGTCGGTGAATGCTCTCGATGCCTCGAGCCGTTCACGGGCGAGGTGAGTTTGTACCTCACCGAACTGTTCGCCTACCCGAACAGTGTGACCGACCAGACCGCGCAGGAAGACGAGGTCTTTCGGATCGAAGACGATCTGATCGATCTCGAGCCTGCGATCGTCAACGCGGTCGGATTGGAACTTCCGTTACGTCCGTTGTGCACCGACGACTGCGCGGGACTGTGCTCGGAGTGCGGCATTCGCCTGGCGATTGCGGAATCCGGGCACGGACATGAAATAATAGATCCTCGCTGGGCTGGGTTGGCAGCCGCGTTCGGCGCAGGCTCCGAAGAATCCAGCAGTGCATCCGACAGCAAGAACAACGAGGAGAAGTAGACGTGGCCGTCCCCAAGCGCAGAATGTCGCGTTCCAACACCCGGTCGCGGCGCAGCCAGTGGAACACCACTGCGCCCACGCTCGTGACCTGCCCGAACCGCGGCTGCGGTGAAAAGAAGCTGCCGCATGTGGCGTGCCCGTCGTGTGGCACCTACAACGGCCGTCAGGTGACAGCGCCCGTCTGATCGGTACATACGTGACGACCAAGTCGATCGAAACCGCACCCGAGGGCGGCGAGGGAGAACATGCATCTCTTCTCGCCGCCCTCGGTGTCCCGGTGGCCCCTGACCTCTTGACCCTGGCGTTGACCCACCGCTCGTACGCATACGAGAAGGGTGGTCTGCCCACCAACGAACGACTCGAATTCCTCGGCGACGCCGTCCTGGGTCTGTCCGTGACCGAATATCTGTATCTGACGCACCCGGACAAACCCGAAGGCGAACTCGCGAAGATTCGTGCGAGCGTCGTCAACATGCATGCGCTCGCCGAAGTGGCGCGCGAGCTCGGTGAAGGCGGCCTGGGCGGACACCTTCTGCTCGGCAAGGGCGAGGAGATGACCGGCGGTCGCAACAAGGCGAGCATCCTCGCCGACGGAATGGAGTCGTTGCTCGGAGCAGTTCATCTGCAACACGGCATCGAGGTCGCCCGCGAGGTGGTCCTGCGGCTGTTCGCCGAACTGCTCGACCGCGGCCCCCGCTTGGGCGCGGGCCTCGACTGGAAGACCAGTCTGCAGGAGCTCACCGCGGAACGCGGTGCCGGCGTGCCCGTCTACGAGATCACCGCAACCGGTCCCGACCACGACAAGGAATTCACGGCCACCGCTCTCGTGGCAGGCAAGCCCTATGGCGTCGGTGTGGGCCGGACCAAGAAGGAAGCCGAGCAGAAGGCAGCCTCCACCGCGTGGCAGGGATTGTCGAGCGAGGGCGACAAGAACTCCGATACCTCGACCGGGTCGAACTGATCCTGCCGTGCCCGAACTTCCCGAGGTCGAAGTCGTTCGCCGTGGGTTGAGTACCCACATGCTGGGCGCCACCATGGAGTCCGTCGAAGTCCTGCACCCGCGGGCCGCGCGGCGCCACGAACCCGGCCCGCGTGATCTCGCTCTGCAGCTGACCGGTCAGACCGTCTCCGCTGTCGAACGGCGCGGAAAGTACCTCTGGCTCGTGCTCGAACCGACGGACCTGGCGGTGGTCGTCCATCTCGGGATGAGCGGCCAGATGCTGGTGCAGCCACCCACGGTCCCGGATGAAAAGCATCTGCGTATCCGCGCGATGCTCGACACCGGGGCCGACCTGAGATTCGTCGATCAGCGCACATTCGGCGGATGGGCACTCGCACCGCTCGTCGAGGTCGACGGTGATCGAGTACCGTTGCCCGTCGCGCACATCGCACGGGATCCGATGGATCCACGATTCGATCCGTCCGCGGTGGTGAAGGTCTTGCGCAGCAAGCACACCGAGATCAAACGCGCATTGCTCGACCAGACCGTCGTCTCCGGTATCGGCAACATCTACGCGGACGAAGCACTGTGGCGCGCGCAGATCCACGGCAACCGCCCGACCGACAAACTGACCGGACCGAAACTGCGCGCCGTCCTCGCTGCCGCCCACGACGTGATGGCCGAGGCGCTCGATCAGGGCGGCACATCATTCGATGCGCTGTACGTGAACGTCAACGGCGAGTCCGGCTACTTCGAGCGTTCCCTGAACGCGTACGGCCAGGAAGACATGCCGTGCCCGCGATGCGGCGCACCGATCCGGCGCGAGAAATTCATGAACCGCTCGTCCTATTCGTGCCCGCGCTGTCAGCCCCGGCCACGCGGCATCCGGATCGGCGCAGCCGGCAACGTGTGAGCCCCCGTCCTGCGCGCGGTGTCAGGACCGCATGGCAGGATTTCCCACATGGCTGACCAGAACTCCGCGACCACACCCACCGAGCTGTGGGTCGAACGCACCGGCACCCGCCGCTACACGGGACGCAGCTCCCGCGGCGCCGAGGTACTCATCGGCTCCGAGACCGTCGACGGTGTCTTCACCCCCGGCGAACTGTTGAAGATCGCGCTGGCCGCATGTTCCGGAATGAGCTCCGATTTCCCCCTGTCGAGGCGGCTCGGCGACGACTACGACGCGACCATCAAAGTGTCCGGCGCGGCCGACCGCGACAACGAGGTCTACCCGCACCTCGAGGAAGAACTGGTCCTCGACCTGTCCGAACTCGACGCCGAAGCGCAGCAGCGACTCGTTGCGCTCGTCGAGCGGTCCGTCGACAAGGTCTGCACCGTCGGCCGCACCTTGAAGGCAGGCACGAAGGTGTCGTTGACCGTCACCGCGGACGTATAGAGGAGACGCTGTGGCACCGGAGTCGTCGGACAGCACGGAACGCCTCACGGCCTGGGTACACGGTCGGGTCCAGGGCGTCGGCTTCCGCTGGTTCACCCGTGCCCAGGCGCTGGAACTCGGACTCGTCGGCCACGCCACCAATCACCCGGACGGGCGGGTCCTCGTGATCGCCGAGGGGCCGCGTCACGCACTCGAGATGCTGCTCGAATGGCTGCGGTCCGATCTGACGCCGGGGGAGGTCACGCTCGTCGTCGAAAGCTGGGAACCGGCGCGCGGCGGCCTCACCGGATTCGTCGAGCGCTGACGTCCCGGTAAGGTTTTTCCTCATGCATCTCAAGAGTCTGACACTGAAGGGCTTCAAGTCCTTCGCTTCGTCGACGACTCTGCGCTTCGAACCGGGCATCACCTGTGTCGTCGGACCCAACGGCTCGGGAAAATCCAACGTGGTCGACGCCCTCACCTGGGTGATGGGGGAGCAGGGCGCCAAAGCGCTTCGCGGCGGGAAGATGCAGGACGTCATCTTCGCGGGCACCTCTGGCCGCCCGCCGCTCGGTCGCGCCGAGGTGACCCTCACCATCGACAACTCGGACGGGGCACTGCCGATCGAGTACTCGGAGGTGTCCGTCACGCGACGCATGTTCCGCGACGGCGCAGGCGAGTACGAGATCAACGGCAACTCGTGTCGATTGATGGACGTGCAGGAACTTCTCTCCGACTCCGGCATCGGCCGCGAAATGCACGTGATCGTCGGGCAGGGCCGTCTTGCCGCGATCCTCGAATCGCGCCCGGAAGACCGGCGCGCGTTCATCGAAGAAGCCGCCGGGGTGCTCAAACACCGCCGCCGCAAGGAGAAAGCGGTCCGCAAGCTCGACTCGATGCAGGCCAATCTCGCTCGGCTGAACGACCTCACCGCGGAACTCCGACGCCAACTCAAGCCCCTCGGACGCCAAGCCGAGGTCGCGCGCCGCGCTCAGACAGTCCAGGCCGACCTGCGTGATGCGCGGCTGCGTCTTGCCGCCGACGATCTCGTCGCCCGTCGCGCCGAGTTCGTGGGCCAGGACGAGCAGGAACGAGTCCTGCGTGAACGTCTCGACCACGTCAACGTGATGCTCGACGAGGCCACCGCCGACCTCGCTCGCCACGAACAGGCCCTCGCACAACTCACACCGAGCACCGAAGCAGCCTCGCAGATCTGGTTCCGACTCTCGGCCCTCGCCGAACGAGTTTCCGCGACGGTGCGGATCGCACAGGAACGCGCCCGCCACCTCGATGCGGAACCCGAGACCCGCGCCGGTCAGGATCCCGATCAGATGGAGGCGCACGCAGACCGGATCGCCGCCGACGAAGCCGAATTGATCGAGGCCGTCGAGATCGCACACGGCACCCTCGACGCGGCGAAGGAACAACTCGCCGCGCAGGAGGAGTACGCGGCAGCAGCCGAACGGGCCCACATGGCCGCGGTCCGCGCGATCGCCGACCGTCGCGAGGGACTCGCTCGTCTCACCGGCCAGGTCGACACCATCCGGACTCGCACCGACTCGATCGACGGCGAGATCACACGCCTCACCGTTGCGATCGAAGAGGCCCGACGTCGTGGAGTCGACGCGCAGGCCGAGTTCGAAACCGCGCAGGGCCGCATCGACGACCTCGATGCGGGGGAGATCGACGCCGACGCCCAGCACGAACGGGCCGTCGAAGCGGCACGCATCGCCGACGAACGCGTCGAGGAACTTCAGAACGCCGAACGCGCCGCAGGTAAAGAGGTCGCCTCGCTCGGTGCTCGCATCGAGGCTCTGTCGATGGGACTCGAGCGTAAGGACGGCGCTGCGTGGCTGCTCGAGCACCATGCGGACTCCGGTGTGCTGGGACCGCTCGCGGAACGTCTGCGCGTCGAATCCGGTTTCGAAGCGGCGGTCGCCGCTGCACTCGGACCGGCCTCCGACGCCCTCGCGGTCGCGTCGGTCGCAGCGGCGAACTCGCTGGCCACCGCGCTCGCCGACGCCGACCAGGGCCGTGTCGCGTTCCTCGCGGTCGGTGCGGAGGCCCCCGACGCCACAGGTGCGCTTCCCGAGGGTGCTCGGTGGGTGCGCGACGTCGTCGAATGCCCGGACGAACTGCGCGGCGGTCTCGGCGCCATCCTCGCCGGAATCGTGCTGGTCGATGACCTCGAGGCCGCCGCGGCGGTGTGCTCGCAGCGACCGGATCTGCGTGCCGTGACCCGGCGCGGCGATCTCACCGGATCCGGATGGGTCGTCGGAGGATCCGATCGTGCGCCGAGCACACTCGAGATCCAGGCCGCGATCGACTCCTCGCGAGAAGCGCTCGGCGCCGCGGAACACCGTTCGGAAGAGCTCGCTGCTGCACTGACCGGCGCTGCCGAGGAACAGAAGGCGCGCGCCGAGTACGCCGAACAGACACTCGCGGCACTCAACGAATCCGATGCCGCGATGTCGGCGGTCTACGAACAGCTCGGGCGCCTCGGCCAGGCCGCTCGAGGCGCACACGCCGAATCCGAACGTCTCGTCACGCAGCGCGCAGCAGCGGAGAAGGAACGTGACACGGCCCGGGAGAAGCTCGTCGAACTCGAAGAGCGGTTGCGGGTCGCGGAGGACGAACAGGACGGAAGTGGCGAGGGCGCAGGCACCGACTCGACCGCCGCTGAGCGGGAGATGGCCGCGGCAGCTCTCGCCGAGGTCCGCGCGGTCGAGATGGAGGCCCGGCTCACTGCACGCACGGCGGAGGAGCGCGCCGAATCGCTGCGCGGCAAGGCAGACTCGCTGCGGCGTGCCGCACAGGCCGAACGTGAGGCCCGAGCACGCGCCGAGCGAGCACGCGCCACCCGTCGACAGGCAGCTGCGGTCGCTGCTGCGGTTGCCGCAGCCGGTGCCCGCGTGACCGGGGAACTCGAGACCGCGGTCGCCACCGCACACGCACACCGGGAAGAGCTGACCCGCCGCCGCACAGAATGCGCTGAGCAACTCGACCGGGCCAAGGGGCTCGTCCGCGAATTCGCCACTCAGCGCGACCAACTCACCGACGCTGTACACCGAGACGAAGTGGCGCGGGCCCAGGCGGCGCTGCGCATCGAACAGCTCGAGCAGACAATTCTCGAGCAGTTCAGCATTGCGCTCGACGACCTCGTCGCCGAGTACGGCCCCGATGTTCCGCTCCCGCCGACCGAGCTGGAAATGGCCGAGTACGAGCAGGCGCGCGAACGCGGAGAACAGGTGGTTGCTCCGCAGCCGCAGCCGTATGATCGCGCGACCCAGGAACGCAGGGCCAAGCGGGCTCAGAAGGATCTCTCGACGCTCGGAAAGGTCAACCCGCTTGCCCTCGAGGAGTTCGCCGCACTCGAAGAGCGGTACAACTTCCTCGCGACGCAACTCGAGGACGTCAAGAATGCCCGCAAGGATCTGCTGTCTGTGGTCGACGAGGTCGACGCGCGGATCCTGCAGGTGTTCACCGAGGCCTACACCGACGTCGAGCGCGAGTTCGAGCAGGTATTCGCAAAATTGTTTCCCGGCGGTGAAGGCAGACTCGTCCTCACCGACCCGAAGGACATGCTCACGACGGGCATCGAAGTGGAGGCCCGGCCCCCCGGTAAGAAGATCAAGAGGTTGTCGCTGCTGTCCGGTGGTGAGAAATCGCTGACTGCAGTCGCGATGCTCGTGGCGATCTTCCGTGCCCGGCCGTCGCCGTTCTACGTCATGGACGAGGTGGAGGCAGCGCTCGACGACACGAACCTGCGCAGGCTGATCGGGTTGTTCGAACAGCTGCGCGAGAAGTCGCAACTGATCGTGATCACCCACCAGAAGCCGACGATGGAAGTCGCCGACGCGCTGTACGGCGTCAGCATGCGAGGCGACGGCATCACCCGCGTGATCTCCCAACGTCTGCGCGGGCAAAAGGTCACGACACCGGTCCCTGAACCGGAGCAAGAGCTCCAGGCCTGACAGTATGGGTGCGTGAGTACCGGAGCCTGGATAATCATCGCGGCCGCCCTCGCGGTTGTTCTTGTCGCGCTCGTCGTGGGTCTGACCCTCTATCGGCGACGGCAGGTGTCGCTGACGGCGAAGCGCACCCCGCAGCTCGACACTGCGGCAGCCGAGGACCGCTCGGGTGGATACAAAGCGCAGAGCGGATTCAGTTTCAGTCAGGGAGCGACTGCCGCGCCGCCGCAACCGGTCGAACGCCCGGCCCCGAAGCCTGCGCCGGAACCTCGTACCGTGCCGTTGCCGGAGGAGGTCACGGAGGCGCCGCCCACCACGCGCATACCGGTGGTGCCGCCGACAGAACCGAAGCCTGCAGAACCGAAGCCTGCAGAACCGAAGCCTGCAGAACCGAAGCCTGCAGAACCGAAGCCTGCAGAGCCGGAGCCGGTCGAGCCGGAGGCTGCACCCGGCCCCCCCATCGCGGAACCGGAGCCTGCAGAGCCCGAGAGCGCACCTGAAGTCCCGGTCGTTGCTGAGCCTGAGGTTGTTGCCGAGCCCGAGGTCCTGCCCGAGACCGCGGAGCCCGAAGCTCCTGCGCCGATAGATACTGTGCCTGCGCCGGCTGCCCCTGCCGAAACGGAGCCCGCGCCCACTCCCGTCGAAACGCCCCCGGCGCCTGCGCTCGATGAGATCGAGCCGACATCGGGACGACTCGTCCGCCTCCGCGGCCGCCTGGCCCGCTCACAGAACGCGGTGGGCAAGAGCTTGCTCGGTCTGCTCGGTGGCGGCGATCTGGACGAGGATTCGTGGGAGGAGATCGAAGACACGCTCCTCATCGCCGACCTCGGCTCCGCCACCACAACGAAGATCGTCGACCGGTTGCGAGACGAGATAGCGGCGAGCAACGTCCGGACCGAGGCAGACGCGCGTGCGGTGCTCCGTAAGGTGCTCGTCGACGAACTGCGACCCGAACTCGACCGTTCCATCCGCGCCCTGCCTCACGACAACCACCCGGCGGTGCTGCTCGTCGTCGGTGTCAACGGCACGGGTAAGACGACGACGACCGGAAAGCTCGCCCGGGTTCTCGTTGCGGACGGACGTCGAGTCCTGCTCGGTGCTGCCGATACCTTCCGTGCTGCTGCGGCCGATCAGCTCCAGACCTGGGCCGAGCGTGTGGGCGCCGAGGTGGTTCGCGGTAAAGAGGCCGCCGATCCCGCAGCCGTGGCGTTCGATGCCGTGGCGAAGGGCATCGAGAACGGGGTCGACGCAGTACTCATCGATACCGCGGGTCGTCTGCACACGAAGACCGGCCTGATGGACGAGTTGGGCAAGGTCAAGCGTGTCGTCGAGAAGAAAGCCGCCGTCGACGAGGTCCTGTTGGTGCTGGACGCCACGATCGGGCAGAACGGGCTGATGCAGGCCCGAGTGTTCGCCGAGGTCGTCGACATCACCGGCGTGGTGCTGACCAAGCTGGACGGCACTGCCAAGGGCGGAATCGTCTTCCAGGTGCAACACGAACTCGGTCTTCCGGTCAAACTCGTCGGTCTCGGCGAGGGCGCGGACGACCTTGCGCCCTTCGAACCGGGTGCGTTCGTCGACGCGCTACTCGGCTGACCCTGTGGTTCGGCTGACCCTGTGGTTCGGCTGACACTGTTGTTCGGCCGACACTGCCGGCACTTCCGAAAGATCTGATCGAGGCCGCTCCCGCTCCGGCGGGGGCGGCCTTCTGCCGCAGGTGTGTTGGGTGTTCCTGTGAAACATGAACGAAACACATTGTGAAACATGAACGAAACACCGATCCGTCGGGCGTTCACGCCGACGAAACAGGACGGCGCTTCTGCTGAAACATCTCCGCAGCAAGCTTTCCCCAACGACGCGCTCAACGGCGCGGACAACTGGGAGGTGTGCAAGTGGAGGAAGTGGTGAACACCGGCGACGCCGCATGGATGCTCATGGCAGCATCGCTCGTGCTGCTGATGACACCGGGTCTGGCGTTCTTCTACGGCGGCATGTCGCGCGCCAAGTCGGTCCTGAACATGATGATGATGTCGTTCGGTGCGATGGCGCTGATCGCCGTGATCTATGTGCTGTGGGGCTGGTCGATGTCGTACGGCACCGAGGGCATCGGCGGGGTCTTCGCGAATCCGTTCGAGATGTTCGGTCTGCAGGGCGCCATCTACGACGACGAGGGTGGATTCCTGCCGGGTCTCGGCAATTACCCGCAGGTCATCGACATCGGATTCCAGGTCACGTTCGCGATCATCACCACAGCGCTGATCAGCGGTGCACTTGCCGAGCGCGTGAAGTTCGGCACCTGGATGGTGTTCGTGGGTGTATGGGTGACGCTCGCCTACTTCCCGCTCGCCCACATGGTGTGGGGCGGCGGCCTGCTCTCCGGTTCGGAGAACAGCATCGCAGCGATGATGTTCGGCACCGTTGACGACGGGGAGGGCGGGCTCACCGCTGCGGTCCACCCGATCGACTTCGCCGGTGGCACGGTGGTCCACATCAACGCAGGCATTGCCGCGCTGGTGCTCGTGCTCGTCATCGGCAAGCGCACGGGCTTCGGGAAGACCGCGTTCCGTCCGCACAATCTTCCGTTCGTGATGCTCGGCGCTGCGCTGCTGTGGTTCGGCTGGTTCGGTTTCAACGGCGGATCCGCGTTCGCCGCAGACGGTGTCGCCGGTCTGGCGTGGCTCAACACCACGGTGGCGGCTGCCGCCGCGATCCTCGGTTGGCTCGCCACCGAACGTGTCCGCGACGGCAAGGGCACCAGTCTCGGTGCTGCATCGGGTGCCGTCGCCGGTCTGGTCGCCATCACCCCCGCTGCCGGCGCCCTCAGCCCCGTCGGGTCCATCGCTCTCGGTGCTGTCGCCGGTGTTCTCTCGGCACTTGCGGTCGGCCTGAAGTACAAGTTCGGCTACGACGACTCGCTCG
Source organism: Rhodococcus sp. NPDC060090 (assembly GCF_042729855.1). Taxonomy (NCBI): domain Bacteria; kingdom Bacillati; phylum Actinomycetota; class Actinomycetes; order Mycobacteriales; family Nocardiaceae; genus Rhodococcus; species Rhodococcus sp. NPDC060090. The sequence goes on from NZ_JBHWXB010000014.1 coordinate 52,973, forward strand.
ACGTCGTGGGTGTGCACTTGGTGTCCGGTCTGTGGGGCACGGTTGCCATCGGTCTTCTGGCCACCGAGACCGGTCTGTTCTACGGAGGCGACTACAAGCAACTCGTCATCCAGATCGTGATCGTCCTGGTCGCGATGGTGTTCACCGCCATCGTCACCGCTGTGATCGTCTTCGCTCTGAGGCCTCTGGGCTGGCGTATCTCCCCCGAGGAAGAAGCTCGTGGAATCGACGAGAACGAGCACGCGGAAACCGCATACGACTTCGCCACTGCCCTGAAGTGAAACTTCGTGTGGGTGCTGAAGTGACACGTCGCCGCTGTACTGAAGTGACGCTTCACCTCGTCACCGAGGCGGAAAGTGGACGAAGATAGCGGGCAAGGGTTACGCGGACAGCAAAGACAACGTCCGGTGGGCACCGGGAAGGGATGAAAAATGAAGCTGATCACGGCAATCGTGAAGCCGTTCACGCTCGAGGACGTCAAGGCAGGGCTCGAACAGGCCGGGGTGCTCGGAATGACGGTGAGCGAGGTGCAGGGCTACGGGCGCCAGAAGGGCCACACCGAGGTGTACCGCGGAGCCGAGTACTCGGTGGACTTCGTGCCGAAGGTGCGCGTCGAGGTCGTCGTCGACGACTCCGTGGTGGACAAGGTGGTCGACACGATCATCGAGGCCTCACGTACCGGAAAGATCGGTGACGGCAAGGTGTGGGTCACCCCGGTGGAATCGGTGATCCGAGTCCGCACCGGAGAACGAGGTACGGATGCACTCTGACCCCCACGGGGCAGAGACCCGAGGCCCAGGACGCGCTGCGCAGGCAGCGGGTCGTGGGCCTTCGGTGTCTTCGAGCCCGAACACGGCGGCAGACCTCTCTGCAGCCCGGAACGCCCTCGTCTCCGGCTCCGGCCGCACCCGCCGCCTCGATACCCAAGCGCTACGTGATGCACTCGTCGACCTGTTCGACTTCTGGCTGACCACCGAGGGTTCCGAACTCGGCATCAGACCGGACAGCGGATTTGCGCTCGTCGCGGTAGGGGGGCTCGGCCGCCGCGAGATGCTGCCGCACTCCGACGTCGACCTCATCCTGCTCCACGACAACATCGATCCCGGCACGGTGTCGTCGGTGGCGGATCGGTTGTGGTATCCCCTGTGGGACGCACACATCCGGCTCGACCACAGCGTCCGGACCGTCCCTCAGGCTCTGCAGGTGGCCTCCGGCGACCTCCCCGCCGCGCTCGGGATGCTCGAAGCCCGACATATCGCCGGTGACAACGAATTGAGCAACCTCCTCATCGGTGGTGTGCGCAGGCAGTGGCGTACCGGGATCCGGAACCGCTTCGACGAGCTGATCGAGATGACAGAAGCGCGCTGGGAGCGGTCGGGTCAGGTCGCGCACCGAGCCGAGCCCGATCTCAAGAGCGGTCGGGGAGGGTTGCGGGACGTACAACTGCTCAACGCGTTGTCCGTCGCGCAGCTCACCGACGGCATGCCCGGCCTCGGACCGGACGCACCCGGGGGTGGCCTGGCCGCTGCCCACCGTCACCTGCTCGACGTCCGTACCGAACTGCACCGTGTCGCGGGTCGTGGCCGTGATCAACTGCAGGCGCAGGACGCCGACGAGATCGGTGCCGCATTGCGCATCGGCGACCGTTTCGACCTGGCGCGGTTGCTCACGGAGTCGGCGCGCACGATCAGCTACTCCGTCGAGGTCGGCGTGCGCACGGCGGGCAACTCCCTGCCGCGCAAAGGATTGTCGCGCCTGCGACGCGGGCCGGTACGTCGACCTCTCGACGAAGGCGTCGTCGAGCACGGGGGCGAGGTCGCGCTTGCCCGCGACGCCCAACCGGGCAAGGACCCGGGCCTGATCACGAGGGTGGCGGCCGCGGCCGCACGATCGGGACTGCCGATCTCCGCGGCGACGTTGACCCGATTGTCGGACCACGCACCGGAACTGCGGGAGCCGTGGCCGCGGCAGGCACTCGACGACCTGATCGTGCTGCTCGCCTCGGGGCCCGCTGCCGTCGACGTCGTTGAGGCACTCGATCGCACGGGACTGTGGGGGCGTCTGTTGCCCGAATGGGGCGCGGTTCGCGACCTCCCGCCACGCGACGCGGTCCACACGTGGACCGTCGATCGTCACCTCGTGGAGACCGCGGTGCATGCGAGTGCGCTCACGACGCGGGTGTCCCGCCCCGATCTGCTGCTCCTCGGAGCCCTCCTGCACGACATAGGTAAGGGCCGCGGCGGCGACCACAGTGTGGTCGGTGCGGAGGTCGCCGACCAGATCGGGACACGCATGGGGCTGTGGCCGTCCGATCTGTCGGTGCTCACGGCAATGGTCCGACACCACCTACTGCTCCCGCACACCGCGACGCGACGCGACATGGACGACCCGACGACCGTCGCAGCGGTAGTGGACGCGTTGGGCGGCGACCCGCTGCTCCTGGAACTGCTGCACGCGCTCGCGGAGGCGGATTCGCAGGCCACCGGCCCCGGTGTCTGGGGCGACTGGAAAGCCTCGCTCATCAGGGAACTCGTGCGGCGGTGCCGCCTGATGATGGCGGGGGAGGATCTTCCCGCGCCCGCCCCGATCGACCCCGAACTCGCGCAACTCGCCGAGGACGGTGCCATGCATGTCTCGCTCGTCCCGCGGCCCGACGGTCGTGGCCACACCGTGACGGTGGTGGCGCCCGACGAGCCCGGGGTGTTGTCCGACACGGCAGGAGTGCTGGCCCTTCACGGACTGCGGGTGCAGTCGGCGTCCATCGGAAGTCACGCGGGAAGCACTGTCAACTCGTTCGCGGTGGTGCCACGATTCGGGGCGCCGCCCGCGGCAGGTCTGCTGCGGCAGGAACTCCTGCGGGCCCGGTCCGGTGACCTCGACCTGCTCGCGGAGCTCGAGGCGAAAGACCGTGCGGCGCGCGAGTCCGCACCGTCGATACGACCCGAACGCGCGGTGCCCGGCACGTACTCCCAGGCACCGCCGCGGCTGATCTGGCTCGACACGACGGATCCGGGGCAGGTGGTGCTGGAGGTCAGGGCGGAAGATCGGATCGGAATGCTCTGTCGCCTCGCAGGCGTCTTCGAAGATCTCGGAGCCGACGTGCGATGGGCGACGGTGACGACGATCGGATCGACCGTCGTCGACTCCTTCTGCGTCGACCTGTCGACAGCCGGAACCAGGGAGTCACGGGAGCGGCTCGAACAGGCCCTGCTGGCCGTCCTTCCGGCTCCCGAACCGCCGAAGCCGACGACCGCGTCGTGACGTGAGGTCGTGCTCCGGGCCGTCCGGCCGGTCTTTCGGCCGACCGGACGGCCCCGCCCTCGGCTGTGGGTGGATCGGAGCGGCTACCCTGGAGCGCAGTATTGTCCGTATTCTCGTCAGACCGCAGGAGCGCATTCGGTGTTCGAATCCCTTTCCGACAGGTTGACAGGTGTCCTCAAGGACCTGCGCGGCAAGGGGCGCCTGTCCGACGCGGACATCGACGCGACGTGTCGCGAGATCCGCCTCGCCCTTCTCGACGCCGACGTGGCGCTGCCCGTTGTGCGCTCGTTCATCAAGAAGATCAAGGAACGGGCCAAGGGCGCCGAGGTCCACGGTGCGCTCAACCCGGCTCAGCAGGTCGTCAAGATCGTCAACGACGAGCTCGTCGGGATCCTCGGCGGCGAGACCCGGCGGCTGCAGTTCGCGAAGAACCCGCCGACCGTCATCATGCTGGCCGGTCTGCAGGGTGCGGGTAAGACCACGCTCGCAGGCAAGCTCGCCAAGTGGCTCAAGGACCAGGGACATACCCCGATGCTGGTCGCCTGCGACCTCCAGCGTCCGGGCGCGGTCACGCAGCTGCAGGTCGTCGGTGAACGTGCCGGTGTGTCGGTGTTCGCGCCGCATCCGGGAACGTCGATCGGCGGAGGCGAGAACGCACTCGGCGTCACGGCCGCCGACCCGGTCGAGGTCGCGCAGCAGGGCATCGCGGAGGCCAGGAACAAGCAGTACGACGTGGTCGTCGTCGACACCGCCGGTCGCCTCGGTATCGACGAGGAGCTGATGGCCCAGGCCGCAGGTATCCGCGACGCCGTCCAGCCCGACGAGACTTTGTTCGTCCTCGACGCGATGATCGGTCAGGACGCCGTGAGCACCGCCGAGGCATTCCGCGAGGGTGTCGGCTTCACCGGCGTCGTGCTCACCAAGCTCGACGGCGACGCACGTGGCGGCGCCGCGCTCAGCGTCCGCGAACTGACCGGTCAGCCGATCCTGTTCGCGTCCACCGGTGAGAAGCTCGAGGACTTCGACGTATTCCACCCCGAACGCATGGCCAGCCGCATCCTCGGCATGGGCGACGTGCTCACCCTCATCGAGCATGCCGAGCAGCACTTCGACGCCACGCAGGCCGAAGCGACAGCCGCCAAGATCGGCAGCGGCGATCTCACCCTCGAGGACTTCCTCGAGCAGATGATGGCCGTGCGCAAGATGGGCCCCATCGCCAACCTGCTCGGCATGCTGCCCGGCGCGGGCCAGATGAAGGACGCGCTCGCGGGTGTAGACGAGAAGCAACTCGACCGGATCCAGGCGATCATCCGCGGCATGACCCCGGCGGAGCGCGCCAACCCGAAGATCATCAACGGCTCCCGTCGGCTGCGGATCGCCAACGGCTCGGGTGTGAAGGTCTCCGACGTCAACCAGCTCGTCGACCGGTTCTTCGAAGCGCGGAAGATGATGTCCGCGATGGCCGGTCAGATGGGCATGCCCGGAGCCCGGCGTAACCAGCGCTCGAAGAAGGGCAAGAAGGGGAAGAAGGGTGGTCGCGGCCCGACTCCGCCGAAGGTGCGGGGCGGTCTTCCCGGCGGCATGCCCGCCGGGTTCCCGGGTCTCGGCGCCGGCATGCCCGATCTGTCGAACATGCCGAAGGGCCTCGACGAACTGCCCCCGGGTCTCGACGGATTCGATCTGTCGAAGCTGAAGTTCCCCAAGAACTAGGGACGCATTCGCGAGAAACAGGAGGGCCGGTCGTGGTCGGGGGCGCTGCTGCAGGTCCGTTCGTCGTGCGCGGCAGGACCCTGCCGGACGGTGAACCCGTCGAATTGTGGATCGGCGCCGACGGCGAGTTCTCCCATGAGCCGCTCCCCGGAGCCGAGGTGCTCTCGACCGACGGCTGGGTACTGCCCGGTCTGGTCGACGCGCACTGCCACGTCGGGATCAGGTTCGGTGGGGGAGTCGAGGACGAAGCGGGTGCCCTCGCGCAGGCCGTCATCGAGCGCGATGCGGGCGTCCTGCTTCTGCGCGACGCCGGGTCCCCGGCCGACACCCGCGCTTTCGACGCCCGGCCGGAACTGCCTCGGATCATCCGGGCGGGACGACACATTGCGCGTCCGAAGCGCTACATCCGGCGACGGCTGGGTCAAACTCATCGGAGACTGGATCGACCGGGAGGGTGCGCGGGTCACCGCGCACGTATTCGGTGAGGATGCGCTGCCGGGCCTGCTCGCCGCCGATATCGACTGCATCGAACACGGTACGGGCCTGACCGACGACACGATCGCGACGATGGCGGCGAACGGCACCGCATTGGTCCCGACCCTGGTCAACATCGAGAACTTTCCCGATATCGCCGACTCGGCCACCCGCTTCCCCACGTATGCCGCGCACATGCGCGACTTGCATGTTCGGGTCGCCGACACCATCGGCGCCGCCCACGACGCAGGCATCCCGATCTACCGATCTCAGTGAGAGTGCTCCATCGTTCACGGTGGAGGTGAATCACCGTCACTCAGGGCGCCGTTGAGACCTCACGTACTCGGCAATCACCGACAACGGCGCGCCGCCCGCAGTCCCGCAGTAGTAGGAACGGGACCATAAATGCCCACCCCACAGGTACCGGGAAAGGTGCTCCGCGTGATCGCGCCGCACGTGCCGCGATGACACACCTTTGAGTGAATTCACCAGCTTCGACAGCTGCACGGTGGCGGGGAAGCCGACGAGCAGGTGCACATGATCGTCCTCGCCGTTGAACTCCCGCAGCTCGCAGCCGAAGTCCGCGCAGACTTTCCGCATGATCTGCTCGCAGTCCGCCAAGATCGGTCCGGTGAACGCGCCACGGCGGAATTGTGTGACGAACACCAAATGCGCATGACAATCCCAGAGAGCATGTCTGCCACGTCTAACAAGGTCAATATCAGTCATGACACCAAATGCTATCGTGCTGGTGTGTTGAAGCGATACCGCTACCGCGCCTACCCCACAGGGGAGCAGCACAGGGCGCTGTCTCAACTGTTCGGGTGCTGCCGGGTCGTGTTCAACGACGCACTCGCCGCGAGGGAATCTGCCCGCAGGGCGGGCCGGTCGATCCCGAGTAAAGGCGAGTTGTCGGCGGCGCTGACTATCGCGAAAACGACTCCCGAACGGGCGTGGTTGGCTGAGGTGTCGTCGGTGCCGTTGCAGCAGTCGCTGGCGGACCTGCATCGCGCGTATGCCAATTTCTTCGATTCCCGCACCGGGAAACGCAAGGGACGCAAGGTCGGTGCGCCACGGTTCAAGAAGCGGACACATCGCCAGTCTGCCCGTTTCACCCGCAACGCGGGTTTCGGTGTGCTCGAGCCGGGCGGTGGTATCGGCCTGGTGCGGTTGCCGAAGATCGGGCGGATCCGGTACGAGTCGTCGCGGCCGTTGCCGGCGGACCCGTCGAGTGTGACGGTGATCCGGGAGGCGGACGGTCGGCACTATGTGTCGTTCGTGGTCGACGAGCCGGAGCCGGTGGTGGTGTCGACCCTGCCGGCTCGGGCTGCCGGTGTGGATGTGGGGTTGACGGATCTGGCGACGATCGTCTATGACGACGGGGCCCGTGAGAAGGTTGACAATCCTCGCTGGTTGCGGTCGAAGGAACGGCGTCTGGGCCGCGCCCAACGGGCATACTCACGCACCATGAAGGGGTCGAAGAATCGGGACAAGGCTCGCCGGAAGGTCGCGGCGGCGCACCGGAAGGTGCGCGAGACCCGCCTGGATCACCACCACAAGCTGGCATTGAGGTTGGTCCGCGAGAACCAAGCGGTCGCCCTCGAGGGATTGTCGGTGGCGGGTGTGGCGCGCACGAGGGTGGCGAAGTCGGTACACGATGCCGGCTGGTCGACGCTGACCCGGTTGATCGAGGAGAAAGCCGCCCGGTATGGCGCGGTGGTCCACACGATCGGCCGGTGGGAGCCGACGTCGCAGGTGTGCGCGGGCTGTGGGGTGCGGGACGGGAAGAAGCCATTGGGTGTGCGGGTGTGGGTGTGCCCGTCGTGTGGGTTGGTGCTGGATCGGGACTATAACGCTGCTGTAAATGTGTTGCTCGCCGCTGGGCTGGTGGAGAGGGTAAACGCTTGTGGAGGGAGCGTAAGACGTGTGCTTGCATGCGCGGACCCGGTGAAGCAGGAACCCGCTGAACAGACCGCACCATCTGGTGAGGCTGCGTAGGAATCCTCCGTGTTCACGCGGGGGAGGAAGTCAAGCGGGCACCGATGCAGGCGGGCAGGTGCAACACGGGCGGATCGCCGACGAGATCGCAGCGCTCGCCAAGGCCGGACTCGACGCGAACGAGGCCTTCGGCGCAGCGAGCTGGGCGGCACGCACCTGGCTCGGTCATCCGAGTCTCGAGCCGGGCACCTCCGCCGATCTGATCGTCTACGCGAACGACCCGCGCATCGATCCGGCCGCCGCTCGCCCCGACCTGGTGGTTCTCCGCGGCGCTGTCGTCGCGGGCTCCGCGTGACCGCCGATTTCCCGTCCGGTTCCCACGTCTGGCAGAATGGACCGCTGTCGTCGCATCCGGTTCCGTACCGCGCGGCGGTCACAGGTTAGAGGCAAAACCGGGCGTGCCAATCGGGCGCGTCGTCCGAATTGCACGTGACATGCGCGCCCCGCGCGCGAAGGAGAACACAGCAGTGTCTGTCAAGATCAAGCTCACCCGCCTCGGTAAGATCCGCAACCCGCAGTACCGCGTCGTCGTCTCCGACTCACGCACCCGCCGCAACGGCCGTGCGATCGAGACCATCGGCCGGTACCAGCCGAAGGAAGATCCGTCGATCATCGAGATCGATTCGGAGCGCGCACAGTACTGGCTGAGCGTCGGTGCGCAGCCCACCGAGCCGGTTCTCAACCTCCTCAAGATCACCGGCGACTGGCAGAAGTTCAAGGGCCTGCCGGGCACCGAGGGCACCCTGCGCAAGGCAGAGCCCAAGCCGTCCAAGCTCGAGCTGTTCCAGGCTGCACTCGCGCAGGCCGAGAACGCACCGGCCGCCGAGGCCATCACGCCCAAGAAGAAGAAGGCAGCCAAGGAAGAGGCTGCTGAGTCCACCGAGGCCGCCGAGTAATGAGCGCCGTGGTGGCCGATGCGGTCGAGCATCTCGTCCGTGGCATCGTTGCGCACCCTGATGATGTGCGCGTCGATCTCATCACCGGTCGCCGTGGCCGCACCGTCGAGGTTCACGTCAATCCTGACGACCTCGGCAAGGTGATCGGTCGCGGTGGCCGCACTGCGACGGCACTGCGGACCCTCGTCACCGGTATCGGTGGCCGAGGAATCCGCGTCGACGTCGTCGACACCGACCGCTAGGCGCGCGTCGGTGGAGCTCGTAGTGGGCCGTGTGGTGAAGTCGCACGGCATCAAAGGTGAAGTGGTCGTCGACGTTCGCACCGACGAACCCGAGGAGCGCTTCGCCGTGGGCGCGGTCCTGCGTGGCCGCAAGCCCCGCGAGCAGGAGCTGCACAACTACACGGTGGAAGCCGCCCGGGAGCATTCCGGGCGGCTTCTGCTGCGTCTGAACGGTGTGGCAGATCGCACCGGATCCGATGCGATACGCGGTGTCCTGTTCGTCGTCGACAGCGCCGACCTGTCGCCGTCCGACGATCCCGACGAGTTCTACGATCACGAACTCGAAGGATTGCCGGTCCGGATCGTGGCGGGCCGTCCCGACGGTGGTACCGAGATCGGAACCGTGCGGGAGGTCCTGCACACCGCTGCGGGCGAGCTTCTGTCGATCCGAGCGGCCGATGATGCGCGCCGGGAGATCCTCATCCCGTTCGTCACCGAGATCGTGCCGACAGTGTCGGTCGCGGACGGCGTGATCGAGATCGATCCACCGGAGGGCCTGCTCGATCCCGATTTCGGAGAGCCGCCCGCCAAAGCGAAGAAGCAGCAGGACATGAAGCGGCGTCGGGCAACCGAGGAGGACGAGTAGTCCGTGCGGCTCGACGTCGTCACTATCTTCCCCGAGTATCTCGAACCGCTGCGCGCCGCCCTGCTCGGCAAGGCGATCGACAAGGGTCTGATCTCGGTCGGAGTGCACAACCTGCGCGACTGGACGCATGACGTCCACAAGGCCGTCGACGATTCGCCCTACGGGGGCGGTCCCGGCATGGTCATGAAACCGACCGTCTGGGGACCGGCTCTCGACGATGTCCTCGGCGTTGCCGACGACGCAACCGACGGGGATGTCCTGCTCGTCGTCCCGACTCCCGCAGGGAAACCCTTCGATCAGGCCACGGCGCAACGGTGGTCGACCGAAAAGCGCATCGTCTTCGCGTGCGGTCGATACGAGGGAATCGATCAGAGAGTCTTCGACGACGCAGAGAAGCGCGTGCGTGTCGAAGAAGTCAGTATCGGCGACTACGTTCTGATCGGCGGCGAGGTTGCGGTGCTGGTCATGGCGGAGGCGGTGGTGCGCTTGCTTCCGGGTGTCCTCGGCAATCAGCAGTCGCACCAAGAGGATTCGTTCTCCGACGGTTTACTCGAAGGCCCGAGTTACACGCGACCCGCCAGTTGGCGGGGACTCGACGTGCCCCCGGTACTGCTGTCCGGCGACCACGGAAAGGTCGCGCAGTGGCGTCGCGAACAGTCGTTGATCCGGACGCGCGAGCGGCGCCCGGATCTGCTCGCCGACGACTGAGCGGGATCAGCCGAACACGGTCTTCACCATCATCGTCACGGTATCTCGTGCGTGCTGGGCGCTGGCGTCGTCGGACGCGTCATACACCGAAGTGTCCGGAACGAACAGACCGTCGTACTCGGAATCCTCGTAGTTCACCGTCTCCCGCGACAACACGGCGACCACGTATCGGTGGTAATTGCCGAAGAACCCGGTCGACAGATGAATCCACTGCGAGTCGAGGCAACACATCCACCCCGCCTTCACTCCGAGGTCGACAGCGGACGGGAGACCGTCGGGAAGACCGAACCTCTGATCGTAGCCGTCGGATCCGGTGGGATCGAACTCGAGTAGAGACCCGATGATTCGGGCGGCAGAGGATTCGTCGAGCCCTCCTCTGCCGCTGAGTAGGTCGTCGTACCAGGTGAGGATGTCGGATGCGGTTGTGACGGTATTCCACCAGGAATCGACCGATGCCACCGTCCCGTCGAGGCTGTGTCGCTCGGCGACACGTTCGACGATCTCGTGCCCGTCGAACGCCTCCCACAACAGGTTCGCCGCCGAATCGTCCGAATGCGTGAGCATCTCCCGGATCAGGTCATAGTCCTCATCGGCGAGCAGGATCTCGCCGATCGATTCCCGGAACAACAGATCGTCGGCGATGAACAATTTGACCACCGACGCCGTCGCGAGAGGTTCGTTCACACCGCCGACCGTCCTCGCGCCGGTCGCGCGGTCGAGGACAGCGACAGTCACCTCCGCACCGCGCTCGGCGGCGAGTTCGGTCGCCGCATCGATACGCTGCGCGAGCGCGTCCATCCTGATCGGCACACCGGTGTCGATGCCGGTGCTCATCTCGACCTGAAGGCCGGCAGCGGACACATCCGACGCGAAATCGGTGGTCTCGCCGAGGGGTGCTCCGCATGCCGAAATCGTTGCTGTCACGACCAGCAACGCAAGGCACGACCGGAACCGATCCCTGGTCATCAAAGCTCCTGTATTCCATTGTGCAGCGCGCAGCGCGCTGTCGGCCGAAGTTCGGTGTCCCGCCGGACATGGGCTCGAGGCGCCACGGGGAACACACGAAAGGATAGAGGTAGGGTCGATCGTCGTGACGACCCAACTCGACACCGTGAACCGGCGCATCGCCGACGAACTCGATGTACGTGAGAACCAGGTGGCTGCGGCGGTGGAGCTGCTCGACGGCGGCTCGACCGTGCCGTTCATCGCGCGCTACCGCAAGGAGGTCACCGGCGGGCTCGATGACGCCCAACTCCGCACCCTCGAAGAGCGCCTGAGGTATCTACGCGAACTCGACGAACGCCGCACAGCGATCCTCGAATCGATCGACGAACAGGGCAAACTCGACGACGAACTCCGCGGACAGATCATGCTCGCCGAGACGAAGGCCCGGCTGGAAGACATCTACCTGCCGTACAAGCCCAAGCGCCGCACGAAGGCCCAGATCGCCCGCGAGGCCGGGCACGAGCCGGTCGCCGATGCACTCATCGGTGATCCGACCACCGACCCCGCGCAATACGACGCCGAGCAGCTCGATGGTGCCCGCGCGATCCTCGTCGAACGTTTCTCCGAGGACGCCGACCTCGTCGGTGAGCTGCGCGAGGCCATGTGGAGTCGTGGCGGTCTGAAGTCCGGGGTGCGGCCCGGGAAGGAAACCGACGGCGCGAAGTTCGCCGACTACTTCGAATTCTCGGAGCCGTTCACCAGCCTGCCGTCGCACCGCATCCTCGCCGTCCTACGCGGCGAGAAAGAAGAAGTCCTCAGCCTGTCGCTGGAGCCGGACCTCGAAGAGCAGGAACCTGGAACACCGTCGTACTACGAAGGCCGGATCGCCGGCCGCTTCGGGATCGCCGATCAGGGGCGTGCCGCCGACCGTTGGCTGCTCGACACCGTCCGGTGGGCGTGGCGCACCCGGCTGCAGGTCTCGATGGCCGTCGACGTGCGGATGCGGCTCAAGCAGTCCGCGGAGAGCGACGCCGTCGACGTGTTCGCCGCGAACCTGCGCGACCTGCTGCTGGCGGCGCCGGCCGGAACCCGCCCCACGATGGGCCTCGACCCGGGGTTCCGCACCGGCACCAAGGTCGCCGTTGTCGATGCGACGGGCAAGGTCGTCGACCACACGACGATCTATCCGCACCAGCCGCACAACAAGCACGATCAGTCGCTCGCGACCCTCGCCGCCCTGGTGGCGAAGCACGGTGTCGAACTCATCGCCATCGGCAACGGCACAGCCTCCCGCGAGACCGACGCGCTTGCCGCCGAGCTGATCGCGAAGTCGGGTGTCACCAACGTGACGAAGATCGTGGTGTCGGAGGCCGGTGCCTCGGTGTACTCGGCGTCCGCCTATGCAACCCAGGAACTTCCCGACCTGGACGTGTCCATTCGCGGTGCGGTCTCGATCGCACGTCGTCTGCAGGATCCGCTCGCCGAGCTGGTCAAGATCGACCCCAAGTCGATCGGTGTGGGCCAGTACCAGCACGATGTGTCCGAGACGATGCTGGCGCGGTCGCTCGGAGCGGTCGTCGAAGATGCGGTGAACGCCGTCGGTGTCGACGTCAACACCGCCTCGGTGCCATTGTTGTCCCGCGTTTCGGGCATCACCGGGTCGCTCGCCGAGAGCATCGTCACGCATCGAGACCAGAACGGCCCGTTCCGTACCCGCAAGGCACTCAAGGATGTTGCGCGGCTCGGTCCGAAGGCTTTCGAACAGTGCGCGGGCTTCCTCCGCATCCTGGGCGGCGATGACCCACTCGACGCATCCGCGGTCCACCCCGAGGCCTATCCCGTGGTCCGACGAATCGTCGACCGAAGTGGTACCGGGGTCCTCGAACTCATCGGCAGGTCCGCCGTCCTCTCCACGCTTCGTCCGGAAGAGTTCGTCGACGACAAGTTCGGCCTCCCCACTGTCACCGACATCATCAGCGAACTCGAGAAGCCGGGGCGTGATCCGCGCCCCGAGTTCAAGACCGCGACGTTCGCCGCGGGAATCGAGAAGGTGGCCCACCTGGAGCCCGGCATGGTGCTGGAGGGTGTCGTCACCAACGTCGCCGCCTTCGGTGCGTTCGTCGACGTCGGGGTTCATCAGGACGGACTCGTGCACGTCTCGGCGATGTCGCGCAACTTCGTCCAGGATCCTCACGATGTCGTGAAGTCGGGTGAAGTGGTCAAGGTCAAGGTTCTCGAAGTCGATATTCCGCGCCAGCGCATCAGCCTCACCTTGCGCCTCGACGACGAACTCCCGTCCGCATCGGACAGTGAAAGCGGCGGTCCCGCGCGCGGAGGACGTCAGGGCGGATCCAGGCCTGCCCCTCGAGGCCAGGGCAGCGGCGGTCGTGGGCAGGGCGGCGGTCGTGGGCAGGGCGGCGGTCGTGGGCACGACGGCAATCGTGCCCGAGGGCAGGGCGGAGGGAAGCAGGGCTCGCGCTCCGAAGCTGCATCTACCACCGGATCGATGGCCGACGCACTGCGGAGAGCCGGATTCGGCAAGTGAGCGGCCCGGGCGCCGGGCGTATCGCACCGCGAGCGACCGGCGCCTGGGATGCTGAAACACGTGGGGTCGAGACGGTCGAGAGCAGGGGCAGCGCCCCGATGACGACAACGATGCCGCGACGATGAACTGGGTTCGGACCGAGATCATCGACCAGGGCCGACTACCGTTGGTGTGCTTCCTGCTGGGCTTCGTGGTGGCTTTCGTGTTCATCCGCGTCAGTGTCCGGTTGATCCGGGCGAAGGTGCGGTGGTGGCCCGGAAACATCACACCCGGTGGGCTGCACGTGCACCACATGGTGTTCGGGGTGGTCACGATGGTCATCGCCGGTGGTGGTCTCATCTCGATGTACGAGGTGGGTTCCAGGGCCGTCGTTGCCGTCTTCGCTGCACTGTTCGGGGTGGGGGCTGCCCTGACGCTCGACGAGTTCGCGCTCATCTTCTATCTCCACGACGTCTACTGGGAGGAAGAGGGACGAGTCTCGGTTGACGCTGTGTTCGTCGCCATCGCCGTGACCGGGATGCTTCTGCTCGGTCTGCAGCCCCTCGATCTCGTCGACCTCACCAATTTCGACGACGGCGGCGACTGGGTGAACCGTTTCGTTCTGGTGGTGTCTGTGCTGGTGAATCTGCTGCTCGCAGGGGTGGTCCTCGCCAAGGGCAAGATCTGGACCGGTCTGGTCGGGCTGTTCGTCGTGCCGTTGCTGTGGGTCGGCGCCCTGCGTCTGTCGCGGCCGGGAGCGCCGTGGGCGCGCTGGCGATACCAGGGGAAGACACGGAAGATGACCAGGGCGATCGCGCGTGAACGGCGGTTCCGCCGACCGGTGATCCGAGCGAAGATCTTCGTGCAGGACCTCGTGGCAGGTGCCCCGACGCTCGAAGCGGTGCTCGGTAGCGTCGAGCACTCACGAATCGCTGCGGAAGCCGTCCTCGACAGGACCGTCCACGCGGCTCCGGCACCCGGAATTTCACCCAACACGGTGGAGTCTGGCACTATAGACAGGTTGCCCCGTTCGGGCACGCCTACCTGACCTGGGCATGAACCGGTCGAGCCCGCCTCACGGCGGTCGCCGCCAGGTTCCTCTGCTCGAGCGAACAAGAGGATAGAACACCGATGAACACCCTGGACTTTTTGGACGCCAAGTCGCTGCGCGACGACATTCCGAACTTCCGCCCCGGCGACACGCTCGACGTGCACGTCAAGGTTATCGAGGGCTCGAAGGAGCGTGTGCAGGTCTTCAAGGGCGTCGTGATCCGTCGCCAGGGCGGCGGCATCCGCGAGACCTTCACCGTCCGCAAGGTCTCGTTCGGCGTCGGCGTCGAGCGCACCTTCCCGGTGCACAGCCCGAACCTCGCGAAGATCGACGTCCTCACCCGCGGTGACGTCCGTCGCGCGAAGCTCTACTACCTGCGCGAGCTGCGCGGCAAGGCTGCGAAGATCAAGGAAAAGCGCTGATCACCGCATTCTGACGGCATACTGACAAGCCCGGCCCGGATTTGCATCCCGGCCGGGCTAGTCTGTTCCGGTGGCAGATTCACCGCACGAACCGGCCGGGCCGGGCGCGAACCGATACGGCGACGACCGACTCTCGGCACACAACCGGACGCACGGTGCTCACCACAGGAGAGAGGAACCGGACGACCTGACCGACGACAGCGGCACCGAGAAGAAGACGAAGAAGCAGAAGTCGTTCTGGCGTGAACTTCCTATCCTCATCGTGGTTGCGCTGGCCTTGAGTTTCCTCCTCCAGACGTTCGTGGCCCGCGTCTATCTGATTCCTTCCGAATCGATGGAACCGACACTGCACGGATGTCCGGGCTGCACCGGCGACCGCATCGTTGTCGAGAAGATCGGATACCGATTCGGCGATCCGCGGCCCGGAGACGTCATCGTGTTCAAGGGACCGGATTCGTGGTCCGAGGGATACACCTCGACGCGCTCCGACAACGCCGTCCTCCGAGGAATCCAGGAAGTCGGCTCGCTCGTCGGGTTGGTCCCGCCCGACGAGAACGACCTCGTCAAGCGTGTCATCGCGGTGGGCGGCCAGACAGTCGAGTGCTGCGACGACCAGGGGCGCATTCTCGTCGACGGTCAACCGATCGACGAGCCGTACGTGGAGATGGACTACCCGTTCACCCCCGGTGTCGTCACCTGCGAGACCGAGGTGCCGTCCGGACGCTGCTTCGGTCCTGTGACGGTGCCCGAGGGCCATGTGTGGGTGATGGGTGACAACCGCAGCAACTCCGCAGATTCGCGCTATCACGTCGGCGACGAGCATCAAGGGTCCATTCCGTTGGAGAATGTCATCGGAAAGGCGCGCTTCATCGTGCTGCCCCCCGGCCGATGGGGCCTCATCGACTCCCCGGAGATCATGACGTCGTGAGTACCTGGCCACCGCGACCGGTGATCCGCAGATCATCGGGTCTACGAACGATGGAATCGGCACTGCTTCGATGCGGGCTCGGCCCGGTCGCCGGTGTCGACGAAGCCGGTCGCGGGCCGTGTGCCGGTCCGCTGGTCATCGCCGCATGCATCCTGGGGCCCAAACCGCACTCGTCGCTGGATCGACTGGACGATTCGAAGAAGCTGACGGAGAAGACCCGCGAGGAGCTCTACGACGCCATCGTCCGACGTGCACTGGCGTGGAGCGTGGTCGAGGTACCGGCCGCAGAAGTCGACACCATCGGCATCCACGTCGCCAACATCGAGGGGATGAGGCGCGCCGTCGCTGGTCTGTCGCTCGCACCCGGATACGTGCTGACCGACGGATTCCGCGTCCCGGGTCTGCCGGCTCCGTCGTTGCCGGTGATCGGAGGGGACGGCGCCGCGTCGTGCATCGCCGCGGCGAGCGTGCTCGCGAAGGTCACTCGCGACCGGATCATGGTGGGGCTCGATCGAACGTATCCGGGGTACGGTTTCGCGATACACAAGGGTTACAGCACAGCTGTGCACATGGCGGCGCTGCGCGAGCTCGGCCCGTCCGCCGAGCATCGGAGATCATGGGCGAACGTTGCCGCAGCGAGCGGCGAAGCACCGTTTCGACGCCGACTCGTCGGTGCCGGGGCGGATGCGGGATGATGACAGAACACACCAGAATGGGAGGACACCGAGACCGATGAGTGCCGAGGATCTCGAGAAGTACGAAACCGAGATGGAACTCTCGCTTTACCGGGAGTACCGGGACATCGTCGGTCAGTTCGCCTATGTCGTCGAAACCGAGCGGCGGTTCTATCTGGCCAACGCCGTCGAACTGCTTCCACACAACGCGAACGGCGAGGTGTACTTCGAGGTGCGGATGTCGGATGCCTGGGTGTGGGACATGTACCGCCCGGCACGGTTCGTCAAGCATGTCCGGGTGATCACGTTCAAGGACGTCAACATCGAAGAACTCGACAAGCCCGAACTGCGTCTGCCCGACAAGCTCGGATAAGCGCGCACCCTAGCGGAGAGCTCCGACACGCCTGCAGTGTGCCGGCCGAGGAGCGGGCTGTTGTACACAGCCGGTCGTTTCATCCACAGATTTCCCGTTTCGGGCATCCGACTCCCCATGTGCCCGCCTTCCCTGCTGCACAGTGTGTGCACGCAGGGAGGAGCAAGAGGGATGGGACGAAATCAAGATGTGGGGATCCGCGGTGAGGACCTCGCCGCCGAATATCTCGAGGCCGGCGGAATGGTGGTCGTCGAACGCAACTGGCGGTGCCGGTACGGCGAGCTGGACCTGATCGCGCAGGACGGTGCCGTTCTCGTGTTCGTGGAGGTCAAGACCAGGACGGGGCTCGGTTACGGCACACCCGCCGAAGCCGTCACCCGCGCCAAAGCAGAACGGCTGCGGCGCCTGGCCGGACTGTGGCTTGCGGCCCAGAACCGCAGATGGGACCGGATCCGCATCGACGTGGTGACGGTCGTGCTGGTTCGAGGGAATGCTCCCGAGATCGTCCACCGCAAGCAGGTGCTCTGATGGCGCTGGGGAAAGCATGGTCGGTGGCCGTGTCCGGTATCGATGGTCACGTCGTCGAGATCGAAGCCGACATCGGCGGCGGATTGCCGGGCGTGAAGATGGTCGGCCTTCCCGACACCGCACTGCAGGAATCGCGTGACCGCGTCCGCGCGGCGGTATCCAACTCCGGTGGGAAATGGCCGGATTCGAAGGTCGTTCTGGCATTGTCGCCTGCGACACTTCCCAAAATGGGGAGTGTCTACGATCTTGCTCTCGCGTGCGCGGTGCTCAATGCCGCGGATGTCGTACCGCTCGAAGCGATGACGAAGACGATCCTGCTGGGCGAACTCGCGCTCGACGGCAGGCTGCGACCGATCCGTGGAGTGCTCCCCGCCGTCGTCACGGCGAAGAACCACGGATGGTCGCGAGTCGTGGTTCCTACCGTGATGATGACCGAGGCATCGCTGGTGGAGGGAATCGACGTGTACGGCGCCGACACCCTGCGCGACGTGGTGCTGTGGCTGCAGGGCGACGGCCCGCTCGAGCGCCCCGATCCTCGTGCTGTGCCACCGCGAACTCTTCGTGCGGACCTCAGTGAGGTCGTCGGACAGCACGAGGCGCGCCGCGCGATCGAAGTCGCCGCCGCGGGCGCGCATCACCTCATGCTCACCGGTCCGCCCGGAATCGGGAAGACGATGCTGGCCCAACGTCTTCCGGGAATACTTCCCGAACTGAGCGCAACCCATGCGCTCGAGGTCACGGCGGTCCACTCGGTAGCGGGAACCCTCACGGCGGATCGCCCACTCGTGATGGAACCGCCGTTCATCGCGCCACATCACACCGCGACGGTGGCCTCGCTCATCGGCGGTGGGACGGGCATGGCCACACCGGGTGCCGTGAGCCGGGCACACCGCGGGGTGTTGTTCCTCGACGAAGTCGCCGAGATGGGAACGAAGACCCTCGAGGCGTTACGGACGCCCCTCGAGGACGGAGAAGTGCGCATTGCCCGCAGAGACGGCGTGGCCCGGTATCCCGCCCGATTCCAACTCATCCTTGCAGCGAATCCGTGTCCGTGTGCGCCTGCTCGTGACGCCGACTGCGTGTGCGTGCCGACTGCGCGACGAAGGTACCTCGGAAGGCTGTCGGGGCCGCTGCTCGACCGCGTCGATCTTCGGGTGCGGATGCAGTCCGTCGCAACGAGCGCATTGATGGGCGACGCGGGGGAGAGCACCGACGACGTACGGGCTCGTGTCGCGGCTGCACGTGCCGCTGCAGCGGACCGGTGGAAGGATTTCGGGTGGGCGACCAATGCGGAAGTTCCGGGTCCGGCGCTGCGACAGAAGTTCCGGCTGCCGGCTACGGCCGTCAAACCTGTGGAGTGGGCGTTGCGCAAGGGTGCGATCACGGCGCGAGGGGCGGACAGAGCACTCAGAGTTGCGTGGACATTGTGCGACTTGGAGGGTCTGTCCCAACCGACCGAACTTCACGTGGCCGCAGCGCTCGACTTCCGAGATCGAGGTGCCGCATGACACGCGGATCATCCGTGGGCGAGAAGCAGGATGCAGACGAGAGACGGTGTGCCTGGGCATATCTCTCGACGGTCACCCGAGGCGCATCGCGGGCGGTGTCCGCGGCCATTGCTGAGCACGGAGTCGTCGAGGTCGCGGATGCTGTGCGGGAAGGTTCGGCGGGCACCGAACTCACCGCGAAGGTCAAGGCTCGTGCCCACCTCGACACGGCTGCCGCTGATCTGGAACGCCTGAGCCGGGCGGGTGGGCGCCTTGTCACCCCGGACGACGACGAGTGGCCCGCGTGGCAGATGCTCGGGTTCGACCAGCTGGACACGGCCACCGACGCGGAAGGCCCGCCGCTGGCGCTGTGGGTGTGGGGACAACGGCGGCTCGACGAACTCGTCGAACGGGCGATCGGGATCGTCGGCACCCGGGCGGCCAGCGGATACGGCGAACACGTGACGGCAGAGATCGCCGGCGACCTCGCAGTCGACGGGTGGACCGTGGTGTCCGGTGCCGCATTCGGGATCGATGCTGCGGCACATCGAGCTGCTCTCGGGGTCGGAGGAACCACCGTTGCGATCCTCGCGTGCGGTGTGGATCGGGCCTATCCCGCCGCACACGCGAAACTGCTGCGGAGTATCTCCGAATCAGGCCTGGTGGTCAGCGAATACCCACCCGGCACGGTCCCCGCGCGATATCGCTTCCTGGCGCGCAATCGGTTGATCGCGGCATTGTCCGTGGGAACCGTTGTCGCCGAAGCGGGGTGGCGTAGCGGCGCCCGCAACACGGCAGCGTGGGCACGCCGGCTGGGCCGACCGGTGGTCGCGGTGCCCGGGCCGGTCACCTCGGCGGCGTCGCAGGGGTGCCACCGCATGATCCGCGAGGGCGAAGCGCGGTTGGTCGGCGCTGCGCGGGACATCGTCGAGGAATGCGGTCCACTCCTCGAAGTCGACGACGACCGCGATGCCCAGTTCGTTCGAGCGCTCGACGGACTCTCGGGAGATCTGGTGCTCGTCTACGAGGCGTTGCCGGCGGCGGGCACGTGCGAGCCGACAGCGCTCGCGGAGGCCGCAGGGCTCTCCGTCGACCGCGTGCGGGGAGCGTTGCCCTTACTCGAAATGGAAGGGCTCGTCCATCGCGACGACGGGGGATGGTCGCGTACAGCGGGCAGGTAACGGTGCTGGTCGCCCGCCGATAGAACGGACGGCAACCATGCCTCGTGGAAGGACGCTCGATGCTTCGAAAACTCACGGTGATTGCTGCCGTCACCACCATGATGGGGCTGGGTTCAGCGGGCCTTGCCGGTGCACAGGCCACCTCGGTGGATGGTCCTCTGGCCATGCCTGACTTGACGTGCGTTTACAATCCGATCCATCCGCAGTGCATCCTGGCCGCGCTCGCGCAAACGTTGTCATCGATGTCGTCGACAGGGACCGGCTCGGCCGAGTGAGCGCTGAATAATGTAGAGATCGTGTTCTCCGAGGAGAACACGATCTCTACATCTAGATGGACTACTCCGTCGCCGGGGGTTCGGCCGATTCGGCTTCGGGTCTGTCGTCGACGTACCAGGCGAGGTCGTCGCGGTGCCACTTCACGGCGCCGCGGTGAGCCTTGCGGAATTCCTTGAGGACAGCCCGGTCGACCGAGGGGTGACCGCTGTCGCCCACGTAGATCCATTCGGACCCGAACTTCGATTCGATCGCGTCGACCATGTCGGCCTGGCCGACCTTGCGTTCGGTGTTGATGATGTCGATCATCCAGGTGGCGATGTCGGACGCGGTGGTACTCATGGCTTCGAGCCTAGTCGGACGGCATTCGGCTCCTGCGTCTGGCGCCGAGGACAGGGTAGTGTCTCTGGAGATAGGTAACCCTAATAAGGAGGTACTGTGGCGCCCAAGGCTCCGCAAGCGACGACTCTGACCGTGCTGCGCACGGACATCGTGTCCGAGCATTTCGTTCGAGTGGTGTTCGGTGGCGACGGGTTCGCCGACTTCACTCCGCGCCCCGAAACCGACAGCTACGTCAAGATCGAACTTCCGGCGGGGGACGAGACCGTGGTGCGCACCTACACGGTGCGGCGCGTGGATCCGGATGCCGAGGAGATTTGGATCGACTTCGTCGTCCACGGCGATGAGGGAATCGCGGGCCCGTGGGCGCGCTCCGTGAAACCCGGCACCGAGGTGGTGCTCCGAGGCCCCGGAGCGGGTTACCTGCCCGATCCGGCCGCGGACTTCCACCTGCTGGCAGGTGACGAGACTGCGGTTCCTGCGATCGCAGCGGCCCTCGAGTCGCTTCCGGCCGACGCTGCCGGAGCTGTGTTCCTCGAGGTTGCCGGAGAATCCGACGAACTCGATCTGGTCGCACCGTCCGGCGTCACCGTGACGTGGCTCCATCGTGGGGCGGCGGCAGGCGATGCAGGCTCGGACCTGATCGACGGCAACGCGCCCCTGGTAGCAGCGGTGCGGGAGCTGCCGTGGCCCGAAGGAGACGTCCAGGTGTTCGTGCACGGTGAAGCGGAAACCGTCATGAAACACATCCGTCCCTACCTGCGCAAGGAACGCGGGGTGAAGCCTGCTCGCGCGTCGGTCTCCGGGTACTGGCGTCGCGGACGGACCGAGGAGGGCTTCCGCACCTGGAAGAAGGAGCTCACCGAGGTCGAGGTCAGCTAGAGCGGCGCTCGTAGGACGGTCAGGTGCGGGCCTCACGGGTGAGCGTGAGCAGGGCGGTCATCGCGAGGCCCGCGGAGACGACGATTGCGATCGTCATGGGGATGGCGGTGTCCTCCCCGCCCAACCCGACCAGCGGTGAGACGATCGCGGCGAGGCCGAACTGGGAGGCGCCCATGATCGCGGATCCGGTACCTGCGGCCGACGGCACTTCGCCCTGGCCGAGGGCTGTGGAATTGCCCATCGTGAATCCGAGGCTGAGCACGACTGCAAACAGCAGTGGAAGCAGCAGCCAGCGGTGAGCGCCGAAAATCACTGTGGTGACCAGCAGCAGTGTTCCTGCGGTCAGCATGAGAGTGACGCCGAACAGCAGTAGCGAGCGCACCTCGAACCGGCCGATCAGGCGAGTGTTGATGATGTTCGCGGTCACCAATCCCACCGAGTTGGCTGCGAAGACCAGCGAGAACTGTGTCGCGGACATCCCCAGCACGTTCTGCACGACGAACGGTGATGCAGAGATGTAGGCGAACAGCGCGCCGAAGCCGAGAGCGAACGCCGCGGCGTATCCGATGAAACGGCGATTGCCGAGCACGTAACCGAAGTTGCTCGCGAGTGCTGCGAACCCGCCACCGTGACGTTTCTCGGGTGGCAGGGTTTCGGGGATGAACGCGAGTACTCCGACGAGCATCGCGATGGAGGCGCCGGTCAGGACCCAGAAGATCCCGCGCCAGCCGATGGGATCGAGGAGTGCACCACCGATGACCGGCGCGGCTATAGGGGCAATGCCACCGATGATCATCATGACGCTGAACAAGCGCGCAGATTCGTGGCCGCTCGTCCGATCTGCGATGACCGCTCGCGCAAGCACGATTCCGATGCCCCCGCTGAAGCCCTGGATTGCTCGTGCCGCGATGAGCACCTCGACCGTCGGGGCAAGCGCGCACATCGCGCTACTCACTGCGAGCACGATGGTGCCGATCACGAGGAGGCGGCGGCGGCCCCAACCGTCGGAGAGGGGGCCGGTGATCAACTGACCGATGCCCAGGCCTGCCATGAACGTGGTCAGCGTGAGCTGAATCCCGACGGTCGAGGTGCCGAGACTCTCGGACATGATCGGTAGACCCGGCAGATACATATCCGTCGCCAGCGGCGCTGTGGCCGACAGGAGCGCAAGTGCGCACAGCATCGGCAAAGAGATCGTTTTACTCACGAACGAACCCTATCGAGGCGCGTTGGCTTGCACGGACCCGGAACACCGCGCACGGTAGTTCCCATGGACCATGATCCGGCATCGGCAGCGCTGCCTCCCGTGCTCGCCGTCCATGTCGAGGATTTCGCCGAGCATCTGGCATTGCAGTCGAATCGTTCGGCGCACACCGTCCGCGCGTACACCACGGACGTGCGTTCGCTGCTTGCTCACCTCGCCGAAGGGAAACCGGACGCACGCGTGTCCGATATCGACCTCGGGACTCTGCGGGCGTGGCTCGCGCGGCAGGTCGCGTCAGGAGCAGCGCGCAGCACGATCGCGCGGCGCACGTCGTCGGTGCGGACCTTCACCGCCTGGCTGGTCCGCTCCGGCCGCACCCGACACGACCCCGGGACAAGGCTCGCATCAGCACGCGCGCACCGGACATTGCCCGCGGTGCTGCATGCCGACCAGGCTTCGGAGCTCATGGCGGCGGCGGAGTCGGGCGCTCGGGAGGAAGACCCGGTTGCGCTACGCGACCGTGTGATCGTCGAACTGCTGTATGCGACAGGCATCCGGGTCGGTGAACTGTGTGGGCTCGACCTCGACGACGCGGATGCGGAGCGGCGGGTCGTGCGGGTGCTGGGTAAAGGCGACAAGGAACGAACGGTGCCGTACGGGGTTCCCGCCGCAGATGCGCTCGAACGGTGGCTGACAATCGGCAGACCGTCGTTGGCGACCGCGTTGTCGGGGCCGGCGCTGCTCCTCGGGAAGCGTGGTGGGCGGATCGGGCAGCGGCAGGTACGCACGGTCGTGCACGAGGCGGTCGGTGCCGTTCCCGGCGCCCCCGATCTCGCTCCGCACGGGCTACGACACACTGCAGCGACCCATCTTCTCGAGGGCGGTGCCGATCTGCGCGTCGTCCAGGAAGTCCTCGGTCATTCGAGCTTGGCAACCACTCAGCTGTATACCCATGTGTCGGTTGCGCGGCTGCGTGCAGTCCATGAGCAGGCGCATCCCCGCGCCTGAGGTGTACGCAGTTCGGTCCCCTTTGGTAGCGTCGCAGCCGATCGACAGCGGGGGATCTCGGGGGGATTGATGGCACGTGACGAGTCGAACCATGCACTTCCAGCGTGGTTGCAGGACGAACCCGATCCTCAACCGGAGCCTCCCACACCGCGACGTGGACTACGTCGTACTGCTGGGCGCGCGTCGGAACAGCACATCGCGCCGCCGGAATCGCAGACCGGCTCGGTAGCGAGCCCAATCCTGATTTCAGCGCCGGTGCCCTCCGCTGCAAGACCGGTTCCGTCCTCAGCAGCTCCGATCTCACCGAGCGCAGCTCCGATCTCACCGAGCGAAGCTCCGATCTCACCGCCGCCTGCCTCGGTCGCGCCGCCGGCGTCGGTGCCGTTTTCGATCATTCCGATTCAGCGTGATCCGGAGCCGAGGATGTCTGCGGAGCCGGACCCGGAGCCGGAGCCTGTCGCGGTCGTGCAAGAAGTGGTCGTTCTTCCCGATCCGGTGCCTGAGTCGGTGCCGGACACTGTGCCTGTGCCCGTGCTGGTTACTGTGCCCGAGCCTGAACTCGTAGAAGAAGGGGAGTCTCGGACGGAACCGGAACCGGAACCGGAACCGGAACCGGAACCGGAACGCGCTGTCGAACCTGAGCCGCTCCATGTACCCGACCCGGTCCCTGCCGTGAACCATGATCCGGGCGTCGTGATCGATCCGATTCCGGGTCCCGCAGTTCCGGGTCCCGCGGGTGTGCCGGACCATCAACCGTCGAATCTCGACCTCGCGTCGGGGGTGCTGGTCCGTCGCTCCCGGCGTGCGCCGAGTGGTGGGTGGCGGCGCGGTGTGCATCGGATCACCGGAGGGTTGTTCAATCCCGGCGAATCTTCCGATGATGCTCACCACGACGACCTCGTCGCGCGCATCCGCCAGCCGATCGGCGGCGACTACCGCATCGCAGTGCTCTCGCTCAAAGGCGGTGTAGGCAAGACCACGACGACGATCGGGCTCGGCTCGACTTTCTCGTCGATGCGCGGCGACTGCGTGATCGCTGTCGACGCCAACCCTGATTTCGGAACTCTCGCGCAGCGGATCCCCGAACAGACACAGTCGACGGTACGAGATCTGATCGCGGTGGCGGACCGCATCGAACGTTATTCCGATGTACGTGCCCACACGTCCCAGGCTCCGAGTCGGCTCGAAGTGCTTGCCAGCGAACGTGATCCGGCGGTATCGGAGGCATTCAGCGAGGACGACTATCGCCGGGTCATCGACATTCTGCAGGTGTACTACAACATCATCCTCACCGACTGCGGAACCGGGATCATGCACTCGGCGATGAAAGGGGTGCTCGATCTCGCCAACGCACTCGTCCTCGTCGGGTCGCCCGCCGTCGACGGTGCTCGCAGTGCCGCTGCGACACTGGACTGGCTACAGCACCACGGTTACAGCGACCTCGTCGATCGCACGGTCGTGGTGATCAGTTCGCCGAGGCCGGGGACCTCCAATATCGACCTCGACGCGTTGACCGAGCATTTTCTCGCTCGCTGCCGGGCCGTGCAGTTCGTGCCTTTCGACGAGCACCTGGCGGAGGGCGCCGAGATCGACCTGAATTTGCTGCAGCCCGCGACCCGCCGGGCGTTCGCCGAGCTTGCGGCCATGGTCGCCGATGATTTCCCTGTCCTGACGGGACGGCATTCCGCGCATTGGTGACGGTGCTGCGTCACCGGCCAGGTCACGCCGGTTCGAGTCGGATCACCGCCCGTTCGACGAGGGGGAGCGGGTCGAGGTAGGTGTCGCGGTCGCGGCGCAGGCCCCAGTGCAGACATGCATCGACCGGACAGCCTTCGTGTCCGGCCTCCACTGTGCCCAGCGGGTCGCCGGCAGAGACCCGGCGACCCGATACGACCGTCGCGGTTACGGGCTCGTAGGTGGTGCGTAGTCCTCCCGAGTGGTCGACCGACACCACCGGCTTACCCGCGACAGTTCCGGCGAACACGACGATCCCGTCGCCGGACGAAAGCACCGTCTGGCCGGGATATGACGTCAGATCGGCGCCGCGATGGCCGGGCAACCAGTTGTGCTCGGGTGGGTCGAACGACCGGGCCACCGTCGGACGTGGTTCGAGAGGCCAGACGAACGGGTCGGTGGCAGCCGCGGGGGCCGGGTCGACCAGAAACGGCAGGGCTGTCAGTAGCGCGAGCGCGGGGATTCGCATACGTCCCAGACTTGCTGCCGGGAGGCTGTCGCGATACCCCGAACCGGAGAATGTGGACAACTTTCCGGTTGTCCACAGGAGCGGGAGCATTGACCGCTCTGACGAGGCGGTTGGCAGTTCGAGGAGTCAGGGCCGTATGATTGTCGAGCGGTCTGTGTTCGCAGATCGACTTCGCGCGTCCGCGCGTCGGTGCAACTCCGTCTATACGGATGCACCGTAGATGGCCGTCGCCGGTCCCGCAAGGGTCGACGGGCATGCGGACGCCAGGGCGGGGATCGCAAGATCACCCGCGGCAACCGACATGAAAGAGAGAAACAGGCATGCCTGTTGTAACTATGAGGCAGCTGCTCGACAGCGGCGCCCACTTCGGACACCAGACTCGTCGCTGGAACCCGAAGATGAAGCGGTTCATCTTCACCGACCGCAACGGCATCTACATCATCGACTTGCAGCAGACCCTGACGTACATCGACAAGGCGTACGAGTTCGTCAAGGAGACCGTCGCTCACGGTGGAACGATTCTGTTCGTCGGCACCAAGAAGCAGGCACAGGAATCCATCGCCGAAGAAGCCACCCGCGTCGGCATGCCGTACGTGAACCAGCGTTGGCTCGGCGGCATGCTCACCAACTTCTCCACCGTCCACAAGCGCCTGCAGCGCCTGAAGGAACTGGAGGCGATGGAGCAGACCGGTGGCTTCGAGGGGCGCACCAAGAAGGAAATCCTCATGCTCACGCGTGAGATGAACAAGCTCGACCGCACCCTCGGCGGTATCCGCGACATGGCCAAGGTTCCGTCGGCCGTGTGGGTCGTCGACACCAACAAGGAGCACATCGCCGTCGGTGAGGCTCGCAAGCTGAACATCCCGGTGGTCGCGATCCTCGACACCAACTGCGATCCGGACCTCGTCGACTTCCCGATCCCGGGTAACGACGACGCGATCCGTTCCGCGGCGCTGCTGACCAAGGTCGTCGCGTCCGCAGTGGCAGAGGGTCTGCAGGCCCGCGCCGGCAAGAACAGCGACGCCGACGCCAAGCCCGAGGCAACAGCCGCTGAGCCGCTTCCCGAGTGGGAGCAGGAACTGCTCTCGCAGGCGGCTTCGACCGGCGAAGCGGAAGCACCCGCTGCGGAAGCGTCTGCTGCGGAAGCACCCGCCGCGGACGCAGCCCCCGAGGCCTGATCCGTTTGCACGGCCCCGACCGCACGATCGCGAGATCATGGTCGGGGCCGTTGCATCGCGGCCCGGCCCGCACACACGCGGCGCCATCCGCACCCGAGACTTTTCATCACAGACACAGGAGGCCCGCTCAAGATGGCGAACTACACCGCCGCTGATGTCAAGCGTCTCCGCGAGCTCACCGGCTCCGGAATGCTGGACTGCAAGAATGCTCTCGCCGACAACGACGGCGACTTCGACAAGGCCGTCGAGCAGCTGCGCATCAAGGGTGCCAAGGATGTGGGCAAGCGCGCAGAGCGCTCCACCGCCGAAGGCCTCGTCGTCGCCAAGGACGGCGTTCTGGTCGAGCTGAACTCCGAGACCGACTTCGTCGCGAAGAACGCCGAGTTCCAGGCGCTCGCCAACACGATCGTCGCCGCAGCTGCGGAGGGCCGTCCGGCCGACGTCGAGGCACTCCAGGCCCTCGAGGTCGACGGCAAGGCCGTCGGCACCCTGGTGCAGGAGCTGTCCGCCAAGATCGGCGAGAAGCTCGAGATCCGTCGCGTCGCTGCATTCGACGGCAACGTTGCGGTCTACCTGCACAAGCGTGCATCGGACCTGCCCCCGAGCGTGGGCGTGCTCGTCGAGTACACCGGCGAGGGCGACGCCGCAGCCGAGGCTGCGAAGGGTGCTGCCATGCAGGTTGCCGCTCTCAAGGCGAAGTACACCACCCGCGACGAGGTTCCCGAGGAGGTCGTCGCAGGCGAGCGTCGTATCGCCGAGGAGACCGCCAAGGCGGAAGGCAAGCCCGAGCAGGCTCTGCCGAAGATCATCGAAGGCCGCGTCAACGGCTTCTTCAAGGACGTCGTGCTCCTCGAGCAGTCGTCGGTGACGGATTCGAAGAAGACCGTCAAGGCGATCCTCGACGATGCCGGAGCCACCGTGACCCGCTTCGTGCGGTTCGAGGTCGGCGCCAGCTAGTCCACCGATCGATCGACCCCGTCGGCTGTTGCCGGCGGGGTCGTGGTGTGTCCGGCGCCGCGAGGTGATCATCATCAGGTGGTCACCGTGGCGTGTCGCCTCGCTCCCGGTCTCGGTTCCACCGGGTGAATGAGGCAGGATGAAAGGGCCGATTCATGCGCAACCAGAGGAGAGTCATGACCGAGCATGCCCACGATCGGCCCGGTTTCCGCCGGGTGCTTCTCAAACTCGGCGGCGAGATGTTCGGTGGCGGCAAGGTCGGGCTCGACCCCGACGTCGTGACAACTGTCGCGCAGCAGATCGCGGAGGTCGTGCGTAGTGGCGTCGAGGTCGCCGTGGTCATCGGCGGCGGCAACTTCTTCCGCGGCGCCGAACTGCAGCAGCGCGGACTCGAGCGTGCGCGCTCGGACTACATGGGCATGCTGGGCACCGTCATGAACTCCCTCGCGCTCCAGGATTTCCTCGAGAAGCAGGGCATCGACACCAGAGTGCAGACGGCGATCACGATGGGTCAGGTCGCCGAGCCGTACCTGCCGCTTCGTGCGCGGCGCCACCTCGAGAAGGGCCGGGTCGTCATCTTCGGTGCGGGCATGGGCATGCCGTACTTCTCCACCGACACCACCGCCGCGCAACGTGCCCTCGAGATCGGCGCCGACGTGGTTCTGATGGCCAAGGCCGTCGACGGAATCTACTCCGCGGACCCTCGCATCGATCCCGATGCCGAGATGTACGAGGAGGTCACCCATCGCGAGGTCATCGAGAACGGCCTCAAGGTCGCCGACGCGACCGCGTTCAGCCTGTGCATGGACAACGCCATGCCGATCATGGTCTTCAATCTGCTGACCAAGGGCAATATCGCTCGCGCGGTCGCCGGTGAGAAGATCGGAACGCTCGTACGGTCATGATTGGACAACGGAACATGGAGGAACTGCCGTGATCGATGAAGCTCTCTTCGAAGCCGAAGAGAAGATGGAGAAGTCCATCACAGTGGCCAAGGACGATCTCGGCGGCATCCGCACCGGCCGCGCGAACGCGGGAATGTTCAACCGGATCGTCATCGACTACTACGGATCTCCCACCCCGGTGACGCAGGTCGCCAGCATCAACGTGCCCGAGGCGCGGATGGTCATCATCAAGCCCTACGAGGCTTCGCTGCTCGGCGCAATCGAAACTGCGATTCGCAACTCCGATCTCGGGGTCAACCCTTCCAACGACGGCAACATCATCCGTATCTCGGTGCCGCAGCTCACCGAAGACCGCCGTCGCGAACTCGTCAAGCAGGCGAAGAGCAAAGGCGAAGACTCCAAGGTCACCTTGCGGAACGTCCGTCGTAAGGCGATGGAAGAGCTCGGCCGCATCCAGAAGGACGGCGAGGCGGGTGAGGACGAGGTCGCTCGCGCGGAGAAGGAACTCGACAAGACCACGGCCAAGTACGTGGCGCAGGTCGATGAGCTGGTCAAGCACAAGGAAGCCGAGCTGATGGAGGTCTGACGGTGGGCAGAGCCGACGGGTCTCCCGACCCGCAGCTTCCACTCGACGCCGGAGATACCTCCGACGTCCCTGCTGCTGACGCAGCATCACCACCCGACGACGCAACACCGCTCGTCAAGACGTCCCGCGCAGGTCGGAACCTTCCCGCCGCCATAGCGGTCGGGGCCGGTCTGGGCGCGCTCGTGATCGTGATCCTGCTGTTCGCTCCCACCGCCTGGCTCGGTGTGGTCGCGGCTGCGATCGCGATCGCCACGTGGGAGGTCACCAAGCGACTGCGGGAAGCAAGCGTCCTCGTGCCGCGCCTCCCACTGCTGCTCGGCGGCCAGGCGATCATCTGGCTGGGCTGGCCCTACGGCACCACCGGCGTCCTCGGAGCGTTCGCGGGGACCGTGGTGGTGACGATGCTGTGGCGACTGTTCGACCACGGTCTGGCCGCACAGCCGCACAACTATCTGCGCGACACAGCGGTGGCAGTGTTCACCGTGGCATGGCTGCCACTGCTCGCATCCTTTGCAACGCTGATGGTCCTCGAGGACCAAGGCGCTGCACGCGTCTTCTGCCTGATGTTGGTCTGTGTGGCATCGGATATCGGCGGCTATGCCGCCGGCGTGTTGTTCGGCAAGCACACCATGGCGCCCGCGATCAGTCCCAAGAAGTCGTGGGAAGGTTTCGGCGGATCCCTTGTTGCGTGCGTGGCCGTCGGAATTCTCACCGTCGTGTTCCTGCTCGACGGACAGTGGTGGATCGGCGCGCTCCTCGGCGCCGTGCTCGTGCTGACGGCCACAGCCGGTGACCTCATCGAGTCGCAGGTCAAGCGCGATCTCGGCATCAAGGACATGGGCACGTTGCTTCCCGGTCACGGCGGCATCATGGACCGACTCGACTCGATCCTCCCGTCGGCGTTCGTGACCTGGCTGATCCTTACGGTCTTCGTGTAGGGCGGGGTACAGGTCCGGAAGATGGGCGATCATCGCGGCGACGACAGGGGCGTGATCGCCAGCCCCAACATCTGGCACTGGCCGGCGGTCTACGAAGAGGAGAACCGCGCCCAGGACCCCCGCGGCGCCGTGTATGCGGCGCTGCGGGAGGACGCAGACTGGGCCGGACTCGACATCGTCGATGTGGGCTGCGGCACCGGTTTCCACCTCGGGATGTTTGCGGAGACAGCCCGGTCGGTGATCGGAATCGAGCCTCATCCGCCGCTCGTCGAAGCGGCGCGACGACGAGTAGGTCACCTCGATACGGTCCGGGTTCTCACAGGATCGGCGGCGCACATGCCGATCCCGAACGGGTCGGTGGATCTCGTCCATGCGCGGACCGCGTACTTCTTCGGTCCGGGCTGCGGTGCAGGCATCACCGAGTCGATGAGGGTCCTCCGTCCAGGCGGAGCACTCGCCGTCATCGACCTCGATGCGACGGCGTACCTGTACGGGGAATGGATGCTCGCCGACCTCCCGCACTATCAGCCCCGTGTCGTCGAAGCATTCTTCGACGCCCAGGGATTCTCCTCACGTCGGATCGACACCGAATGGAACTTCCCGGATCGAGACAGTCTCGAACGGGTCCTCGGAATCGAGTTCGGACCGAAGGTCGCGGCCCGCGCGGTTCGGGAGACGCCGGGAACAACCTTGGCCGTGCGCTACCGGCTGCACATCCGGCGCAAGCCGCGCAGCATCGAAGTGGGCAGTCTCCGCAGTTGAGCCGAACGTCACTTCGGCTACTCGTCGGCGGTTCGGCTCGCACTCTGGAGATGGAAGACCCGAGCGAGCTCCTTGATCTTCTTCGCTCGCGCCAGCTTCGGCAGGTCGCTCCCGTCCCGAACACCGTGTCCGTCCTCGCCGAGACGATCGATGACGGCGTGAGCCCACCCGATGTCGTCGGTACTCGGACTGAGCGCTGCATTCGGGAACCGCGCCCGATCCGGTGTCATACACAGTTTCCCCGTCATGCCCATCGACTGGGTCAGCTGCGACTCCTCTTCGAGGATCGTGGGGTCGTCGGTCAGGGAGGGGCCGTCGATAGGTCCGGGGAGTCGCGCGGCCCGGCTCGTGACGACCAGCCGGGAACGCGGATACGCCATGGCGAGGGGTGTCGCGCTCATTCCGGTGTCGCGGCGGAAGTCGCCACTGCCGAAGACCAACCGGAACACGCCCTCGGCACGGGCGATCTCGGGCGCTGCCTCGAGCCCCATCGCTGATTCGATCAACACGAGGATCCTGGTGCCGTCCGGTAGGGCGTCGGCGGTGGCATCCACCTGTTGCCCACTTTCGGCTTTCGCGAGCATGACGCCCTCGAGGCCTGGCACGCCCGCCAAGGCGTCGACGTCGTCGCACCAGTGCGATGTGGTGGTGTCGTTGATGCGGACCCACGCCCTGCCACCGCCGCGCAGCCACTCGACGACTCCCGCCCGTGCTGCTGCCTTACCCTCGGAAGGGACCGCATCCTCGAGATCGAGCACGACGGCATCGGCAGGTGAGGTGGCAGCAGGCTCGAACCGTTCGGGGTCATTGCCGGGAACAAGAAGCCAGGATCGGGCGAACTCGGAAGCAATACGGGTGGTCATGATCCGATCCTCCCCTCATCGAGGTGGGAATTTCACGAACGTGTGAATTCGAGGGCGAGTTGGGGGTGAGCATCACATCGCAGACCGGACAGCCAGGTCCCAAAGCATGGGAGAATGGATCATTATGGCTTCCTCACTGCCCCTGGTTTTCGACGCCCCCAAGCGCGGTATGCCCCCGCGGCACCTCGCCGACCTCGATGCCGAGCAACGACGTGAGGCCGTGAAGGAACTGGGTCTTCCGGCATTTCGCGCCGACCAGATCGCCCGGCAGTACTACGGCCGGCTCGAAGCCGACCCGGAGAAGATGACCGACCTGCCCGCTGCCGTGCGTGACAAGATCGGCGAGGCACTGTTCCCGTCCCTGTTGACACCGGTCAAGCACATCGCCTGCGACGGCGGCGAGACTCGTAAGACGCTGTGGCGCGCGGGCGACGGAACGCTCCTCGAGAGCGTGCTCATGCGGTACCCGGAGCGCGCGACCCTGTGCATCTCGAGTCAGGCAGGGTGTGGAATGGCCTGTCCGTTCTGCGCGACCGGGCAGGGTGGCCTCGACCGGAACCTGACCACCGCAGAGATCGTCGATCAGGTTCGGGCGGCCGCGGCGGCGCTGCGCGACGGCGACGTCGCCGGTGGTCCGGGCCGACTCTCGAACATCGTGTTCATGGGCATGGGGGAGCCGCTCGCGAACTACAAGCGGGTCGTCGCGGCGGTTCGCCGGATCACCTCGCCCGCACCCGAAGGCTTCGGGCTGTCGCAGCGTTCGGTCACCGTCTCGACGGTGGGACTCGCGCCCGCCATCCGCAAGCTCGCCGACGAGGGCCTGCACGTCACCCTCGCCGTCTCCTTGCACACCCCCGACGACGAACTCCGCGACACCCTCGTACCGGTCAACAACCGCTGGCCCATATCCGAGGTTCTCAGCGCCGCCCGGTACTACGCCGACAAGACCGGTCGCCGTGTCTCGATCGAATACGCGCTGATCCGCGACGTGAACGACCAGCCATGGCGCGC
Organism: Rhodococcus sp. NPDC060090; assembly: GCF_042729855.1. Taxonomy (NCBI): domain Bacteria; kingdom Bacillati; phylum Actinomycetota; class Actinomycetes; order Mycobacteriales; family Nocardiaceae; genus Rhodococcus; species Rhodococcus sp. NPDC060090. The sequence goes on from NZ_JBHWXB010000014.1 coordinate 86,109, forward strand.
CGATCTGCTGGGTAAGAAGCTGCGCAAGGCGCTCGGCCCTCTCGTACACGTCAACCTGATCCCGCTCAATCCCACCCCGGGCAGCGAATGGGACGCAAGTCCCAAACCTGCCGAACGGGAATTCGTCCGCCGCGTCATCGCGCAGGGCGTCTCCTGCACCGTCCGCGACACCCGCGGGCAGGAAATCGCCGCAGCGTGCGGGCAGCTTGCCGCTGAGGGCTAAGGCATCTCTCTCGATGTCGACTCGATCAGGGTGCTCATCGGCCGGCGCCCGCTGGTCCGCTGAACGTCAAGGACGCAGGTGGGCGACGGGATGGGTGGTTGCCAGAGATCGAGGCAGCCGATGTGCGACCGGTTGCAGGACAACAACCACCAGAGCCACGACAGCGGTACCCAATGCGAGCCCGCTGGCGACATCATGGACGTAGTGCACGCCCGCAGCCACCCGAGAGAACGCGATGAGAACAGCCATCGGGACGGCGAACCAGGCAGCCCGCGGTAGCGCGATGATGCACGCGGTGGCGAACGCGGCCGCAATGACGGAATGGTTGGACGGCCACGACCAGTCGCCGACTTCGGGGCAGGACATGATCGTGTCCACATCCAGGACGCGGCAGGGACGCTCCTCGGTCACCATCAGTTCGATCACTTCGCTGAGCAAGTAGGCGCCTACTACTCCGATCCCCCCGGTGGCGAGCCGCCAGAATGCAGCCCGATCCCGCAGACCGGACCACACCGCAGCTATGGCGGCCAAGACCACGAGAAGTAGCAATCCTCGGGCGGCGACCGCGCCGGCCGGCCCGTGCAGAAGGCTCGAGTCGGATGCCGTACCGGCGATGCCGAGGTAGAGATCCTCGCGCATAGGAAGTGCAGCCAGCGCGATCAGAGCGAGGGCAGCCGCCGTCGTCAATGACAGGCGTATCACTGGAGTCGAGAAAGCGAAGGGTCGTGAAGTCATGCCTCGAAACACTAGGAACTGGGGGACACCCGGGTATCCGCCCCGGGGCCCGAATCGTCTACGACCTACGTCTTGACTTCCTCCTCCGCGTGAACGCGGAGGATTCCTACGCAGCCTCACCATCCGGCAAGATCTGTTCAGCGGGTTCCTGCTTCACCGGGTCCGCGCATGCAAGCACACGTCTTACGCTCCCTCCACAAGCGTTTACCCTCTCCACCAGCCCAGCGGCGAGCAACACATTCACAGCAGCGTTGTAATCCCGATCCAGCACCAACCCGCACGACGGGCACACCCACACCCGCACACCCAATGGCTTCTTCCCGTCCCGCACCCCGCAACCCGCGCATACCTGCGACGTCGGTTCCCACTGACTGATCGTGTGCACCACCGCGCCATACCGGGCGGCTTTCTCCTCGATCAACCGGGTCAGCGTCGACCAGCCGGCATCGTGTACCGACTTCGCCACCCTCGTGCGCGCCAAACCCGCCACCGACAATCCCTCGAGGGCGACCGCTTGGTTCTCGCGGACCAACCTCAATGCCAGCTTGTGGTGGTGATCCAGGCGGGTCTCGCGCACCTTCCGGTGCGCCGCCGCGACCTTCCGGCGAGCCTTGTCCCGATTCTTCGACCCCTTCATGGTGCGTGAGTATGCCCGTTGGGCGCGGCCCAGACGCCGTTCCTTCGACCGCAACCAGCGGGGGTTGTCGATCTTCTCGCGAGTACCGTCGTCGTAGACGATCACCGCAAGGTCAGTGAGGCCGACGTCGATGCCCGCGCATCGGGCCGGCGCCGACTCAGGGACAACCACAACGGGCACGGGCTCGTCGACCACGAACGACACATAGTGCCGGCCGTCCGCCTCACGGATCACCGTCACACTCGACGGGTCCGCCGGCAACGGCCGCGACGACTCGTACCGCACACGCCCGATCTTCGGCAACCGCACCAGGCCGATACCACCGCCCGGCTCGAGAACCGAGAACCCGGCGTTGCGGGTGAAACGAGCAGACTGGCGATGTGTCCGCTTCTTGAACCGTGGCGCACCGACCTTGCGTCCCTTGCGTTTCCCGGTGCGGGAATCGAAGAAATTGGCATACGCGCGATGCAGGTCTGCGAGGGACTGCTGCAACGGCACCGACGACACCTCAGCCAACCACGCCCGTTCGGGAGTCGTTTTCGCGATAGTCAGCGCCGCCGACAACTCACCCTTACTCGGGATCGACCGGCCCGCCCTGCGGGCAGATTCCCTCGCGGCGAGGGCGTCGTTGAACACGACCCGGCAGCACCCGAACAGTTGAGACAGCGCGTGCTGCTGCTCCCCTGTGGGGTAGGCGCGGTAGCGGTATCGCTTCAACACACCCCGACGATAACTTTTGGTGTCATGGATGAGATTGACCTTGTCCGACGTGGCAGACACGCAGTGTGGGATTGTCATGTGCATTTGGTGTTTGTCACGAAATTCCGCCGGGGTGAGTTCACCGGACCGATCTTGGTGGACTGCGAGCAGATCATGCGGAGAGTGTGCGCGGACTTCGGCTGCGAGCTGCGGGAGTTCAACGGCGAGGACGATCATGTGCACCTGCTCGTCGGCTTCCCCGCCACCGTGCAGCTGTCGAAGTTGGTGAATTCGCTCAAGGGCGTGTCATCGCGGCACGTGCGGCGCGATCACGCGGAGCACCTTTCCCGGTACCTGTGGGGTGGGCATTTATGGTCCCGCTCGTATTACTGCGGGACTGCGGGCGGCGCGCCGTTGTCGGTGATTGCCGAGTACGTGAGGTCTCAACGTCGCCCTGAGTGACGGTGATTCACCTCCACCGTGAACGATGGAGCACTCTCACCGAGATCGGTAGATGAACACCGACACCGAAGTGATACGCGTTCTGGTCGCTGACGATGAGCCGCTCGTCCGCGCGGGGGTTGTCAGCATTCTGTCCACCGACCCGGGCATCGATGTTGTTGCTCAGGCAGGCACTGGCGCTGAGGCGTTGGAATACCTGCGGGCGCATCAGGTGGACGTTGCCGTACTCGATATCCGTATGCCCGGCCTCTCGGGGCTCGAGGTCCTGGCACAGATGCGGCGGGAAAACTCCGCCACGCGTTGTGTGTTCGTGACGACGTTCGGCGAGGACGACTATGTAGCCCGAGCGATCGGTCTGGGTGCTGACGGATTCGTACTGAAGGCCGGTGACCCCCGCGAGCTCCTGATGGGCCTACATGCCGCAGCTGCCGGCGGTGCCTTCTTCTCCCCGAGCGTCGCTCGTCGCCTACTGGGCGGGTACCAGGCCAAGAAGTTCTCTGACCAGCAAGGGGCGCAGGCGCTGTTCGACCGACTCACCCCGCGGGAGAAGGACGTCCTCCGTCTGATCGGTCGAGGCCGGTCGAACACCGAGATTGCCAGCGAGCTGTACATGGCCGCGACCACAGTCAAGACCCACATCACCTCGATCCTGCGCAGCACCAGCGCCCGCAACCGGGTGGAGGCCGCATTGATCGCCGTCCGCGCAGGCGAAGCCTGAAAGTCGTAGGGTTTTCGAGACACGGTCTAGAGCACACTCTGACGTTCGGACCCGTCGGACTCATCGTCGGCGAATTCGCCGGCACCGAAGTAGGCGGATTCGACCCGATCGCGTTCGCGAAGGAGCGCGCCTGCCTCCCCCTCGAGCACGACCCGACCGTGGTTGAGCACCAACGCCCGGTCCGACACCGCCAGCGCGAGTCCGACGTGCTGCTCGACGAGCACGACAGCGATGCCTTCGTCGTGTGCCAGATCTCGGATGGCAGGCAACATCTGTTCGACGATCATCGGCGCCAACCCGAGGCTCATCTCGTCGACCATCAGCAACCGAGGCTCGGCCAGTAGCGCCACCGCGATCGCGAGCATCTGCTGCTCCCCGCCGGAAAGTAGCCCGACCGTCCTCGACTGCAGGTTCGCCAGGGCGGGGAACCTGTCGAAGACCATGCTCTCGCGGGTCTTGTCGGGCCGACGTCGGGCCAACCGGAGGTGCTCATTCACTGTCATGGAAGGGAAGAGGCCGCGGTCGTCGGGCACGAACCGCATGCCGCGACGCGCCATCCGATAGGGGCGTCCGGTGTCGACCGGCTCGCCCAGGACCGTCACCTGCCCGTTCATCGTGGGGAGCAGTCCGGCGAGCGACAACAGGGTGGTGGTTTTTCCCGCGCCGTTGGGTCCCAGAATCGAGAGGACTTCCCCGGCCGCGACCGAGAGGTTCACGTCGGCGACTGCAACGACGCCGTTGTAGCCGGCGGTCAGGGACTCTGTGGTGAGCACAGGGCCTTCGGCGGGGACAGACTCAGCCATGGGCGGTCTCCATCGGTGCGCCCAGATATGCAGCGATCACGGCGGGATCCTTTCTGGCCTGCTCCGGAGTTCCCGAGAAGATGACCTTGCCGAACTCGAGGACGTAGATGCGATCGCATACACCCAGAACCAGCGACATGTCATGGTCGATCAGCAGTGCACCGGGCCCATCCTGTACCACCGCCCGGATGCGCTCTGCGAACTCGACACTCTCCTGACTGTCGAGTCCCGCAGCGGGCTCGTCGAGCAGAAGAACGCGACAATTGCCGACGAGTGCCCGTGCGACACCGACGAGCTTCTGCTGTCCGAGCGTGAGATCCCGTGCGAGAGTGTCGCCGACATCGCCGAGTCCCACCGACCGCAGGGTCGCGTCCACGGCCTCGTTGCTTCCGCCCCGCCGACGCCCGACCACGTCGCGCCACAGTGTCGCAAGACCGCCCGGCCGCATTGCCGCGACCACATTCTGGTTCACACTCAGGTTCGGAAAGAGCTCGCCCGACTGCCACGTGCGCGAGAGACCCGCGCGGCGACGCTGATGCGGCGGGAGACCGTTCATCGGGGTGTCGTCGAGCGCGATCGTTCCGTCGTAGTCGATGAATCCGGTGACCGCGTCGACAAACGTCGTCTTACCCGCACCGTTCGGTCCGATCAGGCCAACGATCTCGCCGGGACGGACCTCCAGCGACACGTTCTCGTTCGCCACGACACCGCCATAGCGCACGGTGACATCCTGGGCCGACAAGCCGCCCTGTGTGTCATCGGACATCTGCCACCGCCACCTTTCCCTGGTCGACTGCATCGCCGGACTCGGATGCGGACGAATCCGTGCCTGCCGCAGGCCTGCGCCGTTTGACGCGCAGAAGTGCGGTGAGTCTGCTTGCTTCACCGGCGATTCCGATCGGATTCATGATCGCGGTGACGATCAACGCGATCCCGGAGATCAGAGCGTAGTAGTCGCCCAGGTCGAAGATGTTGTGCACCAACACGTAGACGATTCCGAGCGGACCGATGATGCCCGCGATCGCCGCGCCACTGAACGAGGTAATGCCGCCGAGATACGCAACCGCCAGCACCTGCAGGCCGACGAACACGGTGAACGACTCGGCCGAGAGCTGACCGGCGCTGTATCCGATGAGACAGCCCGCGACACCGGCGATGAACGCGGACAGCCCGAACCCGATGAGCTTGGTCAACCGGACGTCGATGCCCGCGGCCGCGGCGGCCCGCTCGTTCGCCCGCACTGCGAGAAAGGCGCGACCGGTGTCGCCCGAGGCGATCCGGATGAACGCCCACACCACGATCGCCGCGACCACAAGGACCGTGAAGGAGAACGACAGGCGTGCGATGTCGCTGCCCTCGCGGACCCCGAGATTCAGACCGAACAGCGTGGGATTCGCGATGGGATTCCCCGACGGCGGAGTGAGACTGTAGTTGTTGAAGATGAACCGCTCGATGGCCAGCGCTGCCGCGATGGTCACGATGGCCAGCTGTGCACCACGAATCCGGAAGGCAGGCAATGCCACCAGCATTCCGAGCAGGGCTGCCACGAGTGAGCAGAAGACGAGCGCAATCGGGAACGGCATGCTCCAGTTCGTCGTCACCTTCGAGAGCGTGAATCCCGCTGCACCCGCGAACGCTGCCTGGGCCAGCGAGATCTGGCCGAGGTAACCGGTGATGACCACATACGACAACGCCAGCAGCATCAGGATGATCGAGTACGTCAGACCGAATCGGTAGGTGCCGGACGACACCGCGAGGAGCACACCGGTCACCACGATCACGAGCGCGGCGGGGATAGGACGGAAACGAGGGATCGTGACGTCCGGCAGTTTGATCGTCTGCAGCGACCCACGCGAGGGCAAGCGTCCGCCGAAGACGAACAGTACGACGATGACCACGAAGAACGGCACGACCTGATCGACGCCGGACTGCGCCCACGTGGGCCACCAACTCTCACCGGCGAGCAGGTTGAGCACCGACTGGAACGCCCCGAGCGCCAGCGACGCGATCACGATCGTTGCGACGGATTCCATCCGCGCGACCAGGAGCACCGCGAGCGCCGGAACGACGAGCAACGAATAGTTCAATGGATTGAGACCCGTCAGGGATGCCCCGAGCAGGACACCGACCGTGCTCACCACCGAGGCCATCACCATCGCGATCGCTGCGAGCCGGTCGGGTGAGAACCCCAGAAGCGTGGCGCCCCGTTCATTCTCGGCTGCCGCACGAGTCGCTGCGCCGGCTCTGGTGAAGCGGAAGTATGCCCACACCAGCACCGAGAACACGACCATGATCGCGACCATCATGACCTCCGCCGACGACACGGAGGTGCCGAACAGCGAGATGGACCCGGAGGGGATCATCGACTCGATCGGGATGCTGTTCGGCCCGAACCTGATGACCACCAACGCTTGGACGGTGAGCATCAGTGCGACTGAGACCACCACCTGGGCCAGGGCCGGTGCACGACGCACCGGCCTGAACACCAGGTAGTGGGTCACGACCCCGAGCAGGACAGCCATCACGAGGCCGAGTGCCAAGGCAACAGGTACCGACGGCGCCTCGTCGAACTCGATACTTCCGATCGGTAGCACCAAGGTGCCGTCGATGAGCAACTGCGCGTAGACGTACGCGCCCCACATCGCGGTCGCGCCTTGCGCGAAGTTGATGATCCCCGTAGAGCGGTAGACGAGAAGCAGTCCGTTGGCGAGGCCGATATACACCGCCGCGAGGCCGAATCCGAGGACGATGAATTGCAGATAGGTGCTCATGCTCTACTCCGCTGCGTGTGTCGTCGACTCGGTGCCGTCAGGAGGAGGGCATAAGCGAAGGATCGAGATCGATGTATCCGGCTTCGTCCACGGACCGGAGCGTTCCGTCCTCCTGCACTTCGAAGAAGATCGCCTGTGCATTGCACGTGGTAGCGACACCCGGCCACTGTTGCCCATCGCACGTCACGGTCGGACCGGCGAAGGTGGGGAAGTCCTTCAGGCCCTTGAACGTGTCGGTCACGGTGGTCGAGGTGATCTCCTCCGATCCGGTCAGGATCTCCGCGATGTTGACCAGCGCCGCGAACGTGTAGATCGACCGGGACGAGAGTTCGTCGCCGTATCCGACTGCATCCATGGAGTCCGCGAAGATGTCCAACTGTTCCTGGACCTCGGCGGGCGCGGAGTCTTTCGCGAGGGGCACCCAGAGCCGGGGCTGGGTGACGATACCCGCGGCGTCGGTTCCCATGTCTTCGATGAACTGCGAGCACGATCCGGCCAGGATCGTGTCGTCGTAGCCCTGCCTGCGCAAAGCTTGGAAGAGACCGGTGCAGCCGTCTTCGGGGAGCGCGATAACGCCCGCCATGTCCGGTTCCTCGGAAAGCTGGGTCGCTGCCACGACATTCAAGTTGGCGCCGGATGCGGGGGGATACTGGACCTTCACATCGATCCCCATCTTGTCGGCGATCGGCATGATCAGATCGTCGACGTACGCATGGGGGGTGGGCGACTCGTTGACGGCGAGCGAGGCCTTCGACTTCCCCATGGTGTCGAGGACCGACATGCTCGAGAGCGCGGCGAACGAGACCGGGCCGGTGAAGTAGAACGCCTGCCCGTATTCGGCGGAATCCGCGACGAACGATCCTGCGAGCGTACCGACGATGGGGATCTCCGCCGACGCCAGAATCGGCACCGCCGCCCCCATGCTCTGGTCGACCGCGTCGATCACGAGAGGAAGACCCTTCGAGACGAAGCCGTTGGCGCAACTGATCGCGGTCTCGGGGCTGCCGTCGCCACCGCACACGTCGACTTCGAGGGGACGCCCGTCGATACCGCCGAGCACTTCGTTGACGTAGTGCGCGCCGGCTTCGAGGCCGTACGCGGTCTGCGGATATGCAGACGCGCCCTTGATCGGAGCCAACGCGCCGATGACGATCGGATCACCGGTCGGGGTGGCTCCGGTGCTGTCGTCCCCGCCGTCCGAACTGCATGACGAAAGAGCAAGTGCAGCAACCGCAGCGATGACGCCGATGTGATGCTTCTTCACCTGTGGATCTCACTTTCTCGACTCAGTCGCGGGAGGAGACCGGATGGTTGGGCAGATACGGAAGGAGACCGGCCTCGGGTTCCACGCCGAAAGACCGCAGCGCGGTCGCCATCATGGCGTAGCAACCCACTGTGAACACGACGTCCATGAGTTGTCGATCGTCGAGCTCGCCTGAGAGCGCAGCCCACGTTCCGTCACTGATCGCGCCGTCGACGACAAGCTCGTCGGCGGCGGTGACCAGCGCCCGCTCGATGGGTGACCAGCCCTCAGCGTCGGGCCCCTCGCCGATGCGGGCGATCTCGTCGGCGGTGATACCTGCTCGATCGGCAAGGATGACGTGCTGTGCCCACTCGTAGTCCGAACGGCGGAGCGAAGCAACGCGGAGAACGAGAAGCTCCCGTTGCCGGACCGACAATGTGGACTGCGACAGCAGGTGGCGGTTGAAGCTCAGGAACGCCATCGCCAGCGAAGGGTGCTGGGCCAGTGTGCCGAGCAGGTTCGTTCCCGGCTGCCGGTTCTCTTCCGGTGCACTGCTTGCAACCGCCGATCGGAAACCGGCGATGTAGGTCGCGATCTCCTCGGTCCAGTCGTCCTGGGGGAGAGGTGGTATCCGGGACATTGGGGTGGGTTCCTTTCGATTCGAGCGGGAGCGACAGACAGATCAGGCGGTGTGTCCGGTCACTGGATCGCCTCGGTGCCGATGAGGGTCGAACGGTGCATCCTGCGCGGCTTCTCGCGGTCGAACGGGCAGGCTCGGTGCGCGAGTCCGGTGTTGTCCCAGATCACGGTGTCGCCCACCGACCAGCTGTGCCGGTACACCAGATCCGGTGCGGTGGCACGCCGTTCGAGATCGCGCAGCAACGCCCGCCCTTCGTCGATGTCCATTCCGACGATGTGGGAGGCCGTCGCGCCGAACACCATTGAGCGCCTACCGGATTCGTGCTCCCACACGAGTGGGAGCTCACGCACCGCGCGGGACGCCCATTCCTTCACCTGATCTTCGGTCGGGTCCGGATACGTGAGGCGCTGAATGGCCTCGAAGGTGTGCACGACCCGGAGCGTGCCGAAGTATTCCTTCTCCTCGTCGGACAGTGCATCGTAGGCGGCGTAGGTGCTTGCGAACTCGGTCTCGCCGCCCTGTTCGGCCGTGACGTGCGCGGTCAACACCGACGCCTTCGCCGGGATCGCATCCAGAGCTCCGTCTATGTGCCAGTAATCGTTGCTGGCGAAGTATTCTTTGTTCGGGTTGTCAGGCTCGAAACTGATCTCCATGATTTCGGGGATCCGGTATTTGGGGAACAGTGCGAGCTCACCCAGTCTTCGGCAGAACTCGACCTGTGCCGGATCATCGATGTGTAGTTCTCGGAACAGAATGACGCTGTGCTCCTCTAGCAGATCGAGAAGCGCCGCGGGGAGCCCGTCATCGTTGAGGAGGCGATCGACGTCGACTCCCGTCACCTCCACGCCGACGAGGTCTCCGAGCTTCTTGGTGACAAGCGTATGCATGTGGTCTCTCCTTGATGCGCCCGCGTCAACTCGGGATGTTCGGCTGTCGGATATTGGTCAGCGGGCGGGTATAGGAGGGGTCGCTCGTATCGCGGGCCGGAGTGCCGTTGGCGTAGACATCGGGGACGTCTGCGAAGGGAATGTCCATCGACGGAACCATTCCCGACCACTCGATCACGTTGGTGCGGAGTGCGATCCGCCACTCGCCGTCGCGACGTTCCAACCTGTCGATGTAGCGTCCGCCGGCAATCCAATTGCTGTCGTCGATGTTTCGGCCTGCGAACAGGTAGTACGTCTCGGCGTGGGCTGTGTCGCCGTCGAGATCGCAGGTGTGGTTCAACAGATTGTGGTGAGTGGCCTTCTGTCCCTGCGCGTGCATCGCGGTAGACCAGTCGTAGAGGTCGACAGGCCCACCGACGAAACTACCTGCGGCGATCGTCGCATCGGTGTGGAAGGCAGAGAGGAACAGATCTCGATCGAATCGGTCCATTGCCCGGCTGAAGCGGGTCAGCGTATCGAGGATCTCCTGGCGATCGAGAAGGGCCTCGAGTTTGGCGATCCTGTCGGACGAGAGAGATGTCACCGGCGTGCTCATGATGTGCTCCGTTGCAGTGAGGAGGAAGGGGAGGGGGTCTGCCCGACACTGAGTCCTGAACTATCTGCTTCCGCGATCGGAGACCAGATGGGTTCGCCGCGGGTCGATCGAAGTGAGGGGATCTCGCGGCCGTCGATATCTGTGACGCCGTACTCCTGCGCCAATTCGGCGGTGATGAAGGTGCCGCCCGAGCGGCTCATGATTGCGGGATCCTGTGCGAGAGCGGCGATGACACGACCGGCGAACTCCGGTGAGCAGCCGTTCTCGGGGCGGGTGGCAGCGCCTTCCGTGAGTCCGGGGATGGCCGCCAGGTTCCGCTCGGCGCGCTCCGTGAAGGTCAGGCCCTGCCATATGGACAGGGATGCGACGTCGTGCGGCTGCAACTCGACGGCCATGTCGCGTGCCATTCGATCCACTGCGGACTTGGCCGTCCCGAAGAGGACACCGTAGGTGTAGGCGACGCCGGTGTATCCGGAGACGGCCACGATGAGTCCCGACTTCTGGGGCGCCATGATCGTGGCGGCGTGCCGCGCCGCCACGAAGTTCGATCGCACACCGACATCCACCATCTCCCAATTCGACAGTGGCTTCTCCCAGAACGGCTCGGGATCCGTCAGATCGTCGGGAAGGGCGAACGCATTGTTGACCAGGATGTCGAGGCGCCCTTGTTCGCGTTCGACGCGGTCGAAGAGCGCGGCAACCTGTTCGTCGTTCGCGTGATCGACCTGGACTGCAACACCTGTGCCTCCGCGTCGATCGCACTCCGCCGCGGTGTCGCCGACGGTGCCCGGAAGTGGGTGCGATCCGGGCGTCACCGTGCGTCCGGTGACGTACACCGTGGCGCCCTGCTCCGCGAGAGCCAGGGCGATGCCCTTGCCGATACCGCGGCTGGCACCCGTGACGACAGCGACTCTGCCCGACAACGCACCCATTTCCGAACTCCTTCTGTGTGGACGTCTATTGCTGCGCAGCGAGGGATCCGGCGTCGAAGAAGACTTCGCTGTGATCACCGGTGGCCTTGCCTGTGAAGTGTTCGCCGCTGAATGGGGTGCCCATGAGGCCCTGCGACCAATCCACGGACACACCGTCGTCGCGAGACCAGTCGTAGAGCATGGTGCGCTCCGCGATCCGCCACTGACCGTCGCGCTCTTCCAGACGGTCGAGGTAGCGGCCACCGAGCACCGTGTCGCGCTCTTCGGATCCCATATCGACGCGGTGGTACGCGGTGACATGGGTTTCGGCCAGTGCGGTGTTGCCGTCCAGTTCGATGTGCGTCTGCCCGAGCAGATGCTGTGTCAGAAGAACGGCGGGTGAGCCCGGAACGACCCACGCGAGGTAATCGTCGAACGAGCCGGCGAAGATTCCGAAATCCACGGTGGCGTCGGGCCAGAACGATCTGCTGACCGCCTTGCCGTCACGGCGGTCCTCACCGCGCGCGAGTCGGACTATGCATGCGCGGACCTCGTGATGCGCGAGAAGGACTTTCAGATCGGAGTCACCCATGGCTAGCTGCCGTCCGCGGGCGTATACCCGAGAATACCCTTGGTTTCGAGGTAGTCGTGGAAGCCGAACTCGCCCCACTCACGTCCGTTTCCGCTCTTCCGGTAACCGCCGAACGGCGCCCCGAAGTCGAAACCGCCGTTGATCGCGACCGACCCCGCTCGGATACGACGTGCCACGGCGCGCGCCTGATCGAGATCGGCGCCGGCCACGAATCCGGCGAGGCCGTACTCGGTGTCGTTCGCGATCTCGATAGCGTGGTCGATGCTGTCGTAGCCCAAAATCGTGAGGACCGGGCCGAAGATTTCCTCGCGGGCGATCGTCATGTCGTTCTTGACGTCGGCGAAGACGGTGGGCTGCACGAAGTAGCCGATCGTCAGCCCGTCGGGTCGCCCGACGCCGCCGGCGACGAGGGTGGCTCCCTCGTCTATCCCCGTCTGGATCAGGCTCTGAACCTTGTCGAACTGGGCCTTCGATACCACAGGACCCATCGCTGCATCCCCGGTCGGGTCACCTACGGTTACCTGCGACGCAGCCTCACGTGCGACGGAGATGACTTCCTCCATGCGCTCACCCGGGACCAGCATGCGCGAGCCGGCACTGCAGGTCTGGCCCGAGTTCACCATCATCGTGGCTACGCCCGCACCGACATTCGCGGCGAGATCTGCGTCGTCGAGAATGATGTTCGGTCCCTTGCCGCCGAGTTCCTGCGTGACCCGCTTGACTCCGGGGGCCGCATTGACGGCGATGTCGACGCCGGCGCGCGTCGACCCGGTGAACGACACCATGTCGACATCGGGGTGGCCGGAGAGCGCGCGGCCGACACCGGGGCCGTCGCCCTGAACGAGGTTGAACACACCGGAGGGAACACCGGCCTCCTCGAGGATCTCGGTGAAGACCTGACCGCTGAACGGTGACTGCTCCGACGGCTTGAGCACCATGGTGCAGCCGGTGGCCAGAGCAGGGAACACCTTGACGCCGATCTGGTTGATCGGCCAGTTCCAGGGGGTGATCAGGCCGCACACCCCGATGGGCTCCTTGACAACGAGGCTGCCGCCGCGCTGCTCCTCGAAGACGAAGTTCCGGAGGACCTCGATCGCCGTGGTGAGATGTCCGAGGCCGAGGTTCACCTGGAACCCGTTCGCCAGCGCGGTGGGGGCGCCCATCTCCTCGGTCAACGAGGCGCCGATGTCGCCCATGCGCCGCTGGTACACGTCGAGGATCTTCTCGAGCAGTGCGAGTCGTTCCTCGCGGCTTGTCGCCGACCAGGAGGGGAAAGCACGTCGTGCAGCGGACACGGCCTTGTCGACGTCTGCCGACGACCCGAGCGACACCGTGCCGGCGACCTCTTCGGTCGCAGGGTTGATGACCTCGAAGGTGTCCGACTGGGCAGGATCGATCCACTGTCCGTCGATGTAGAACTTCAGATATTCACGCATGGCTACCCGGTTCTCTCGTCTGGTCCTGTACGGATGTCACTGCTGGCCTTCGGCCTGCGAAAGTCACTGCTGGCCTTCGGCCTGCGAAAGTCACTGCTGGCCTTCGGCGTACCACGTGCGGAACTCGTCGTAGCTCGGCATTTCCTCCGAGTTGGCCTTGGGATCCACGGCGACGTGGATGACGCCCGGCCTACCGCTGGCGTAGGCCCGCTTGATCGCGGGTGCGATGTCCTCGTCGCGCTCGACGTACTCGCCGTAGCATCCGAAGCCTTCCGCGACCTTGTCGAGGCGGGTTTCCTTGCTCCAGTGGACGCCGGTCTCGAGCGAGTCGTGTCCGAAGGTGCGCTTGTAGACGCCCACTTCGAGTCCCCAGGCGTAGTCGACGCCCACGACGCAGACGAGCGGCAGACCCACTCGCGCAGCCGTTTCCAGTTCGGCGATGTGGAACTGGAACGACGAGTCGCCGGTGATCAGCATCATCGGGCGCTTACCGCCGGCGGCGACACCGGCGCCGACAGCGTAGGGGAGACCCGTGCCGAGGTGCCCGAAGTTCTGGTTCCACATCACGTCGTGCGGCTTGGCCTGCGAGTACGTCCAGCCGAAGATGGTGGTGGCGCCACCGTCGCGGACCATGATCCCGTCGGCGGGGAACGCTTTCGTGGCCTCGACGATGAGGCGAGCCGGATGCACGGGGGACATCCCGGACGGTGCGGTCTCGGCCAGTTCGGCGAGCTGCTCGGCCTCCTGCTTGATCCAGCCCTCCAGCTCGGGAGTAGGTGTGCGTGGGGAGTCCTTCAGCGCTTCGACGAGCTGCGGAACGATTGCCCGAAGATCGCCGACCAGCGGAACATCGATCGGGCGGTTCACGCCGATGGATGTGGGATCCTGTTCGACGAGAATCCAGTTGCGGTTCGCTTCGTTCGCGACCCAGTGCCGCCAGCGTCCGAAGTGGACGGGCTCGCCGAGTTCGGTTCCGATCGCGAGGCACAGGTCGGATTTCACGACGGCATCGATCGATGCTGCCGAGAATCCGTACGGAAACGTGCGGTCCTCGAGGCCCTCGATGAAGGAGGTGCCACCGGATGTCTGGATGACCGGACATGCCATGAGGTCGGCGAGGGCCTTCACGGAGGCTCCGGCCCTGGAAGTGTGCACTCCGTGGCCGACGAGCAGAACGGGCTGCTTTGCGGCCCCGATCAATTCGACTGCCTTGGCGACGAGGTCGGCTCCGGCCGTCTGCCCCACGAGGCGGTACCTCTCGGGCGGCAGTACCGGAGGCGCATCGATTTCTTCCAGGATGACGTTCTGCGGGTACTCGATGTAGACCGGGCCGGGGGTTCCCGAGAGCGCCTTGCGGAGTCCCTCACGGATGATCTCGTCGGTCTGTTCGGGGTACTCGATGCTCGCGTGGTACTTCACCGAATTCTCGACGAGCGCCATCTGCTGAACGAACTGGATCCGGCCGCGCCGAACGCGCTGCTCGGTGATGCGGGCGCGCTGGCCACCGAGGAAGATGACGGGTGAGTTCTCGACCTTGGCGCACATGATGGCGCCGGCGAGATTCGCCAGGCCGGGTCCGAGTGTGCCGATGCACACCGCGGCCTTGCCGGTCATGCGTGAGACGGCCTCCGCCATGAACCCGGCGGACTCCTCGTGGTGGGGGGCAACGACATTCCAGCCGCGTTCCTCCGCGAGGCGGAACAAATGAACGAAGTTCGGGTCCGGAATGCCGAAGATCGTGTTGATACCTTCGGCCTCGAAGAGATCCAGAATTCGTTCGTAGACCTTAACCGACATGCGTATTTCCCTCCGTGGCTATCGCAAAGCTTTTCGTGATGTGGTCGACGTGGCCCGACACTGCGGGCAGAATCCACGGGTCGCTCGTATCGCGGATGACATCGATGTTGTCGGCGACGTCGTCGATCGACCAGGACGGCCGGTACACGCCGGGCGTCTCGGCGATGAACACTTTCGCCATTCTTCCGGCGATGCCGGCATACATTTCGCCGGTGGCCGAGCATGATTCGTGTGCGAGCCACCCGACGAGCGGCGCAGTGAGTTCCGGGCCCATCGGTGGGTAAGCGGACGTGTCGAGTCCCTCGGCCAGTCTGGTCAGCGCAGCGGGAATGATCACGTTGGATCTGACCCCGTGATCGGCCCCTTCGATTGCCGCGACGTTGGACAGCCCGATCATTCCGGCCTTCGATGCCGCGTAATTGGCGACGTTCGCGTTGCCGTAGATGCCCCCGATCGAGGAGGTCAGGACGATCCGTCCGTATCCCGCTTCACACATCAGCGGGAATGCCGGGCGGACAACGTGGAACGCCCCCCTCAAGTGCACGTCGAGTACCGCATCGAAATCGTCGTACGACATCTCCGACAACGACGCGTAGCGATTGTTGCCCGCGTTGTGGATGAGGATGTCGATACGGCCGTAGTTGTCGAGGGCAGCCGCGATGATCGCCTGACCGCCCTCAGCGGTCGCGACGGACTCGACACACGCAACAGCCTCACCGCCGGCGACCCGGATCTCCTGGACCACCTCGTGCGCCGGTCCGGCGTCGACATTCTCGCCGCTGATCGCGGCGCCGGGGTCGTTGACCACGACCTTCGCTCCGAGTGAGGCGAGCAACAGGGCGTAGTCGCGTCCCAGCCCCCGTCCGGCACCGGTGATGACGGCGACGCGACCGTCGAATCGGAATGTCATTTCTCGAGCACCAGACCTTCCAGCTTCCCGGTGCTGCGCCAGTTCTCGAACAGCTCGGTGAGTTCGTAGAATCCGCCCCAGAACGGATCACCGAGGAAGGACCGTCCGTTCGGTTCGCCCTCACTGTTGTAGTAGCCGGGCGTGCACTCCGTCGTGAAGGTGCTGTTGTCGACCGAATACTGACGAACGGTCTGGACCCAGCCCTCTTCGGCTTCCGACGTCGGCTCGACGTGCGTGACGCCACGGGTCTGCGCTTCTTTGATGATGTACGCGATGTGGTCGGCCTGCTGCTCGAACATCAGCGTGGTGGCCGCGGTGACGCCGCCCTGGACGAACCCGGTCGCGAAGTGGTTCGGGAATCCGTGCGCCATGATTCCATGCAGAGTGCGGAAGCCTTTGCCCCAGTGGTCGTAGAGCGAGGTACCTTCGCGGCCGGTGAACGGCGCGATATCGAACTGACGCTCGAGCGCCGTGGTGATCTCGAACCCGCTGGCGAAGACGATGCAATCGAATTCGTGCTCGACGCCGTCCGCGATGATGCCCTTCTCCGTGATGCGTTCGACGCCCTTCGTGTCGGACACGTCGATGAGGGTGACGTTGTCGCGGTTGAAGGTGGGCAGGTACTCGTCGTTGAAGACCGGGCGTTTGCACATGTTGCGGTAGTACGGCTTCAGCGTCTCCGCGGTCTCCGGGTCTTCGACGATCGCCTCGACCCGCTGACGAAGCCGTTCCATCGCCTTGTAGTCCTCGATCTCCTTGAGTTCGAGGAACTTCACCGGATCGGCGAGGGCGGCCCAGCCGTTGGTCTCGTTGAGCTTCGCGGCCAGGTTACGCGCGACCTCGGTCCAGCCGTCGCAGATGAGGTCGGGCTCGCCCGGGTTGTAGAACGCGAATGCGGCGTTGTGGAAGTTGCGCTGTCGTTCCGCCCGCCAACCCGGCTTCAGGCTCTCCACCCATTCCGGGTCGGTCGGATAGTTGGCGCGTTCGAAGACGTAGGACGGTGTCCGCTGGAAAACGGTCAGGTGCTTCGCCCCGCGCGCGAGATGCGGGATCGCCTGGATTCCACTCGAGCCCGTGCCGATGACAGCGATCCGCTTGTCGCCGATCTTGTCGAGCCCACCGTGCAGGTCACCGCCGGTGTAGTCGTAGTCCCACCGGGCAGTGTGGAAGGTATGGCCCTTGAAGTCCTTGATGCCAGGGATGCCCGGAAGCTTCGGCCGGTTGTACGGGCCCTGGCACATCACGACGAAGCGGGCGAGGATCTCGTCGCCGCGGTTGGTGCTGATACGCCAGCGCTTGATCTCTTCGTCCCACTCCAGAGACTGGATCAGGGTGTGGAAGACGGCCTTGTCGTACAGCCCGAAGTGCTGTCCGATGCGCTGGGCATGCTCGAAGCACTCGTCACCCTTGGAGAACTTCTCCTTGGGCATGTAGCCCGTCTCCTCGAGCAACGGAAGGTAGCAATACGCATCCGAGTCGATCTGGATACCCGGGTAGCGGTTCCAGTACCAGACGCCGCCGAAGTCGCCGCCGAGTTCGATTATCCGGTAGTCCTCGACACCTTGCTGCTGGAGCCGATGCGCAGTGATCAGGCCGCTGAAGCCGCCACCGAGGATCACCACCTCGATCTCGCCGATGACCGGTTCACGTGGCTCCACCGGCAGGTGCGGATCGCCCGTGTAGAACTCTTCGAACTCGTCGTCGGCCTCGAGGTACTGCTGCTGGCCGTCGGTACGAAGACGCTTGTCGCGCTCGAGGAGATACTTCCGGTGCAGGGCTTCCTGATCGACCTCGGGTGTCTGCGATGGGGCGCAGGGTTGCATGTGAATGTCCTCGGTTAGTGGGGTTTCGGGAGTCAGGCGAGATCGCGAGGAGCGCCGGTGCCCATGTAGGTGGCCAGGTTGTGGTGCAGATTGACGACGCTGCGCTCGCGGTACGGGTTCGGCTTCGGACCCGAGAATCCGCGGGTCTTCATACCCTTCTGAACTGCCGCCATGTTGTGGAAGTCCTGTGGCAGCACGGTGCGCCAGCCCGGATCTTCCGGCGGCGCGAACTCCCATTCGGTCTCCGGCTCCTCGCCGGCGGGGAAGAGCTCGTACACGGCGGCTTCGAAGATGCACTTGTCGGGGTCGTCGCCGTAGGGGCGAGCGCTGTAGCAGAGCATGTTGTTCAGGGCATGCCCGATCTGGAAGTTCGGGAAGATCTGCCACGCGGTGCCGCTCTTGGCGACGACCTCCGGTGGGACGGTCGGCCAGACGACGCCCCGCTCCGCGTCGTCGCGCCGCGCGGAATCCAGCCAGTGTCGCAACACTTGGTCGGGAGGGGTGCCTTCGGGAAGTTCGTCGACGAGTCGCTGCGCGGCGTCGACGAGAGTCCGTGTGGTGTTGGTGTTCGCGTTCTCCCAGGTGAAGTTCTGCATCTCGATTGTCGCCTTGCGAGCGTCGGGCCCGCTGCCGATCCGCAGCTTCGCCTGGTTCTCCTCCATGCCCTTCGGCGCGTCATAGCCGATGTTGCTGTGTTTGCCCTGGGCCCTCGACCAGCCGAGGAACTTGCCGAAGTTCATGAACTCGGGATGCGTGTAGGGCACGTGGTAGGTCTCCATGAACGCCTCGAGGGCGACCTTCCAGTTGCAGTCGAACACGAGCCACTTGCGCCAGCGGTAGCGCATGTTCTCGAGCTGGAAGTGATCGAGGAGAGTTGCCGCGGGCTCGAGGTAGTCCCGCAAGGGCTCGCAGTCCGGATCCATGTTGATCCAGATCCATCCACCCCAGGTGTCGACCTGGACGTGCTCGAGCTTTGTCTTGTCGGGAGTGAGCCCGTTCTTCCAATCAGGCTCTTCCGCCGCGAACGTGTTGTTGCCCTCGAGGTCGTATCGCCATCCGTGGAAGCCGCATACGAACTGTTTGGCACAGCCGCGCGCCTGACGCTGGCCGTCGGGAGTGTCGACGAGTCGGCGACCCCGATGCGAGCAGACATTGTGGTAGGCACGGATCGTGTCGGGTGACGTCCGCGTGATGATCAGCGAATCGTCCATGATTTCGTACGTGAGGTAATCGCCGACCTTGGGGATCTCCTCGACACGGCCGACCTGTTGCCACACTTTGGACCACAGCTTGTCGCCTTCGGCGCGGGCGTAGTCCTGCGAGAGGTACGCCTCGACGCCGATCGTCAAGGGTTCGGAGAACGGTTCGGTTGTCTCGGAGTCGGTTGCCTGGATGTTGTCGACGGTGTCGGTCATGAGAGATCCTCCTCGTGAAACTGGGGCTGATTCAGCGAGTGATGGCGGTGCGGAAGGTGTCGTCCTTGAGGAACAGAGACGTGTGGTCGGCCCCCATATGGGTCCATTTGAGGTTCAGGCCCCCGTCGACGAGCACTGTCTGTCCCGTGATGTAGCCCGACAGGTCGGACAGCAGGAAGAGGATGGCCCCCGCCTGCTCCTCGGGCCGACCCCGCCGACCCATGGCGATTGCTCGACGGTCGCGCTCGGGGTCGGGGTCGACGTATGTGCCGGAGGACGGCGTCGCGGTGACGCCGGGTGCGATGGCATTGACCCGAATGTTGTCGGTTGCGAGTTCGACGGCCATGGTCCGTGTCGCGGCGACGAGTGCCGCTTTGGCAGTTCCGTACGCGATGTGGAACGGCGCGGTGTTCATACCGCTGATCGACGAGATCGAGACGATCGAGCCCGGCAGTGACTTGTCCTTCAGTTCCGCCGCAACCGCCTGGCTCATGAAGAACATCGTTTCGAGGTTCTGCGTCATCAGTGCCCGCCAGTCCTCCCGCGTTACGCGGGTGGCAGGCATCCACGTGGCAGGTGCTGCACCACCGGCGACGTTCACGAGCCCGTACAGGTTGCCGTCGGTCCGTCGGACGGTGTCGAGAACCGTGGCGATACCGTCGTCGGTGGCGGCATCCGCAGCCACCGGGATGACCGAAAGACCCTCGGCAGCAAGTGGTTCGATGTGTTTGTCGAGGTTCTCCTCGGAGCGACTCACAGCGATGACGGTGGCTCCGGCCTGCGCGACCATGCGGGTCACCGAGGTGCCGATGCCGCCGCCTGCGGCACCCGAGACGATGACGATGCGACCGGTGAGGTCGAGGAAATCTTTGCTCATCGGATGCTCACTTCCCTTCGCGGATCGCGAGGACGCTGCCTTCGGCGTCTGCGGAGATGTAGAGGGTGCCGTCGGGGCCGGCGGCGATTCCGGCGAACGGGCCCTGCGGGCCGGCGAACGGGATGAGGCCCTTCAGCGGCTTCGGAGTGATTCCCTCGGGTGCGCCTACCGGCAGGTGGCGTGCGATGACCTGCTGGGCCTTGGTCTCGAGATCGACGCTGATCAGTGTCTTGGCGTCGACATCGACGATGTAGAGTTTCCCGTCGCGCACCAGAATTCCCTGCGGCCGCTCGAGGCCGTCGACGAGGGTGTCGACTCCGGAACTCGTCACCGAGATGATCCGTCCTGCTCCGGCTTCGGAGGCGAGGAGAGTGCCGTCCGAGGTGAATGCAAGCCCCGTCGGGTCGTTCAAACCGGATGCCAGCACCTCCGATTGCCCGGATCCGACGGAGTGGATCTTGCCCGTACCGACGTCTGCCACCGCGACGGTTCCGGTGGCGGACACCGCTACGCCGTACGCCTGCTCGAGCCCTCCGAACAGCAGCTCGCTCTCTGCGGACCCGGGGCGGTAGCGCGACACCGTGGTGTCGCCGGCGACGATGAACTCGCCGTCGCCGACGGAGGTCACGCCGCGGATGTAGCCGGGCCACCCCGGATGGAAAAGCATTGCGACGGTGCGGAGCTCACCGTTCGGCTCTAGTGCGAGCAAGAAGGTTCCGTCGGCGACGTAGAGTGTGCCGTCCGTTCCCACGGTCAGGTCGAGCGGCCAGGTGAGGCCGTCCGCCAGTGCGGTGCGCGTCTCGCCGCCACCGAGGACTTCGGTGATCTGGCCGGTGAAGCTCGAGACGAACAGTCGATCGCCGATGAAGGTGAGGTTGTCGAGGCCCGAGCCGATATCGGCGAGTACGGTGCTGTCGCCGGTGCGCGGGTCTATTCGGAGTACCTGTCCGGAGCCCACCTGCGGGGAGATGATGTAACCCTCGGAGTCGAACTTCAATGCGACGGGGACCCCGAGATCGCCTGCCACGCGCTCGGGTTCGCCGCCGTCGGGATCGATGCGCCAGATGTCGTTGGTGCCGAGAGCGGGGTAGTACAGCTTGCCGTCCGGCCCGACCTCCAGGGCATTGGGAAGCTGCAGGCCCTCGGCCAGCACCTTCGGTGCGCCGCCGTTGAGGTCGATTTCCATCAGGCGTCCGTCGGGGCGGCACTCGTCGACGAAGAGCCGGCCCTGGTGGAAGGTGATGCCGTTGACGCCGGGGAGGTCGTCGCGCAGCAGGCGCGTGCTTCCGTCCTCGGAGCGGATGCTGACTCTTCCGTCGTAGTACTCGGTGATGTAGAGCTCCCCGTCGGGATGGAAGGCCAGGTCGTCGGGGGCGACGATGGCGCTGCCCTTGGGGCTGATGGTCTCAACTGCGCCGTTGTCGGGATCGAACGCGCTGATCTGGCTACCGGCCACCTGCGCGACGTAGATGCGACCGTCTGCGCCTGCCCGGATGCCGTTTGCACCGAACAGGCGGCTCGGGGAAGTGAGCCGTGTGAGACTCCACCCTTCGGCGAGGTGTGTGGTTGGACCTGTGTAGCGCGACCCTTGCGTCAAGGTAGGTCTCCTCCTGTGTGAGAACGCCGATCCGCACTCAGCGAGAACGTTGTTCCGCAGTGTTTGAGCGGGAGCGACTCCGGCTTGCGGGGTCTATGTCCGGTTCTCATGGAAATCTAGTGATGCAAGCCACTCCCGAGTGGTGTTTGGCAGTTAATCATGAACCGGCCACCGCTACAAGTATTGTTATCCTTGTAAGGATTGAGCTAGGCTGATCTGATGTGAAGAGAATCACGTTCTCGTGAGTGTGTGCTTGTGGATCGGGGTGTGCAAGGGTCAGCGCACAGCAGAACGGCCGGGCTCGGTCGTGGAGACCGAGCCCGGCCGTTCTGGGGCTCGTGATCCGGGGGTACCTCGGAGTCTGTTACGCAGAGTCGGTTACGCGGGGTCAGTTACGTGGGCGTTGGCGTGCGGGGAACGTGTTGCGTGTCATCGCCGCTGACGCATTGACGATGGTGTCGCCGAATCGGTCGAGGACGAGTGCCTGGGTTGCTGCGAGGTGGGACCGCGCGAGGCGTTCGGCCTCGGCGACGCGTCCGTCGGCGATTTCTTTGACGATGCGGCGGTGTGCGTGGACGGCGTCTTCGGCCTTGCCTTCGGACGGGTACTCGCCGCGTCGGGTGAGGGCTTCGGCCCATGCCTCTTCTTGGGCGGACCACAGGGCGACGTAACTGCGCACCGCATAGCGGATCGTGGCGTTCGGTGTGAACGAGACGATCAGATCGTGGAACTCGCGGGCAGCCTGGGTGAATGCGACTCCGTCGCCGACGAGTTCGGCGGAGGCGTCGATGGATGCGTTGAGGGCTGGGACGACGATCTCGGCACGGTCCGGGCGCTTCGCGCACTCGGTAACGCACATCGGCTCGAGTAGTTGTAGACCGGCGGCGAGGTCTTCGAGTGTGACTCTGCCTGCCTGGAGGGAGAGTCCGAGGTGATATGCGGCAGAGAATTCGTCGGGGCGATGTACGTCGGCGCCGCCGACATTGCCCCGGCGTACGGTGACCAGTCCTTCGGTTTCCAGAATGCGGAGGGCTTCTCGCACGGAGGGGTAGCTGACGCCGAAGTCCTTGACCAATTGGTCCTGGGTCGGAAGTCGGTAGTTGTCATCGGAAAGAATGCGGTCGCGTAATTCGTCGGCGACGGTTTCGGCGATACGGCGTTGTGGAACTCGGCCACGCCGCGGGGTTGTCAAGAATCTCGCCTTTCACGCATGAGCGCAGTCTAGCGACTGGGCGTCTTTACTTCCAAGTATTGTGAGGTTTCAAAGTGGCAAGCATTGCTATCCTTGTGAGGATTGACGTAATGTCCGGGCATGGACTTCACGATGGGTGGTGCCGCCCCGGAGCTCCGGAGCGAGCTGCGCCGGCTGGTGCACGAGCACGTCCCCGCACACTTCCTCGGAGCCTTCACCGACGACCCGAGTGATCTCGACGCGGCGCAGGCATTCTGCCGCCTCCTCGCCGAGAGCGGACTGCTGTGCATGACCTGGCCCGAGGAATTCGGCGGACGTGGTGCATCGATCTGGGAACAGACCGTGGTGCGAGAGGAAATGTGGGCGCACCATGAGCCTCGCGGCGCGCAGTACATGGGCGTCAACTGGGTCGGTCCCACGATCATGCGTCACGGAACCGCCGAACAACAGGACGCACACCTTCCGCCTATCGCACGTGGCGAAGTCATCTGGTGTCAGGGATTCAGCGAACCCGAAGCCGGCTCCGATCTCGCGTCGTTACGCACCACAGCGCGCCGGGACGGCGACAGCTGGGTCATCTCCGGACAGAAGATCTGGACGTCCTACGCCACGATGGCACAGTGGTGCTTCCTGTTGGCCCGCACCTCCACCAACGGTCGTAAGCAACAGGGGCTCACTGTTTTTCTCGTCCCGATGTCCGATCCGGCCATCGAGGTCCGCCCGATCCGCGCAATGCTGGGCCCGCACCACCTCAACGAAGTTTTCTTCAACGACCTTCGCGTCACCGATGCCGATGTGCTCGGCACCGTCGACGAGGGGTGGAAGGTCGTGCAGGAGGTTCTCGCGTACGAACGCGTCGGTATCGCCCGCTACGCCCGCTGCGAGCGTCTGTTGCAGGCTGCGCCGTCGGTCCTCGGTGCACGATGGGACGACATGCCGGGCGAGCTGAAAGCGCGCTGGGCGCGGATGCTCACGCACTGCCGTCGCGCGCGGCTGCTCGCGTACCGGGTGGTATCGATGCAGAGCGGAGGCGCTGTTCAACCCGGCGACGCCGCGGCCTACCGGATCGCGGTGACCACCCTCGATCAGGACAGCGCCGAGGTACTCACCGAGATCGCCACGTATGCGACGCCACCGAGTGCCGACACCGACGAATTCGACACCGATGAATTCGACACCGACACCGCCAAGTGGTTCCGCCGCGCGGTCGAAGACCACTGGCGGTATTCGCAGGCCGCGACCGTGGCCTCCGGGAGCATCGAGATGCAGCGGATCCTCTTGGCCCGAGCCCTTCTGGCGGCATCATGAACACTGAACTGAGCAAGGAAGCGACCGAGTACGGCCGCGAAGCACTCCGTGCATTGGAAGCCGCAGGGGGCGATGATCTCGCCCCTCTGATCGAAGGCGACCCCGAGCGCCGCCGAAGCATCATCGAGCCCACTCTCGGCGAGCTCGGTGCCTGGGAACTCGATCCACGCGCAGATGAGGACGAACTCGAAGCCGCAGCGGCTCTGTGCCGCAGCGTGGGGTACTGGGCTGTGCCCTACCCCGTTGCGGAAAGACTCGCACGGCCCACCGACCTCGACGTCGACGGCTTGGTCGTCGTCGACGATGCCGACCCGAAGGCGCCCATCGCATGCCTCGATCTGCGGTGGGCCGCGGTCGGCATCGACGGTCGGCGCAGTTTCGTGGATGCCCGACCGCCGAGCACTCCGCCGCGCATGTCGGCATTCACTTCCCAGCTCGACCTCCGGCCGATCGACGACGACGGAGCGAAGGATCTCGCCCTCGCCCTGACGCTGCCGTGCTGGACCCTGCTCGGAATGCTCGATCGAGCAATGGACCTCACCCGCTCACACGTGCTCCTGCGTGAACAGTTCGGTGCCCCCCTGGCGAAACTGCAGGGAGTCCAATTCCAGCTCACCGAGGCGGAAGTCGAACGCACCGGACTGGACGCCCTCGCCAAGTACACGCTGTGGAGCATCCAAGCCGGCAACGACGAGGCCGTCGACGACGCACTCGCGCTCCGTCTGGCCGCCGTCGAGGCGGCGCAGATCGTGTTCCGGGTTGCGCACCAACTGCACGGAGCCAGCGGATTCTGCGACGAGACCACGGTGTCCTGGATCTCCCGATACAGCATTCCACTGCGACGAATCCCGTGGGGACCGTCCGGAACCGTGGACGCCCTGACCAAGCGGATCGATCGGCGCGGACTCACCGGGCTGTTCTCCGAAGCTCCCGCGGAGGCGATGCTGTGAAATACGAACTCCCGGATGCTCTCACCGTCGAGTGCGACGGCCCGGTCCGCATCGTGACGATCAATCGTCCCGACGAGCTCAACGCCGTCGACAAAGATCTGCACTGGGCGCTCGCACACGTATGGCGGCAACTCGCTGCCGATACCGATGCCGCCGTGGTGATCCTCACCGGCGCGGGCCGCGCATTCAGCGCGGGAGGCGACCTCGACTGGATCACCTCGTTCCTCGACGATCCGGTCGCGCGCGACGAAAGCGTCCGGGAAGGCGCCGAGATCATCGACGAGATGCTCCGCTTCCCCCTGCCGGTGATCGCAGCGGTGAACGGACCTGCGGTGGGGCTCGGCTGCAGCGTCGCGGTGCTCTCCGATGTGGTCCTCATGTCGGAGAAGGCGCACCTTGCCGATCCGCACGTCGCAGTGGGCCTCGTCGCGGGCGACGGGGGAGCGGCTTTCTGGCCACTGCTCACGCCGATCCTGCGCTCGCGCGAATACCTCTACACCGGCGACAAGATCCCAGCGAGAACGGCGGTCGAACTCGGCCTGGCCTCACGCATCACAGCGCCCGACGACCTCATGCCGGAAGCACGGCGTCTCGCCGAACGTCTCGCTGCGCAACCTGCACAAGCATTGCGCAGCACGAAACGTGTGGTCAACATGTACTTGACCCAGGCGCTGGGCGGCCCGATGCAGGCCGGCTTCGCGGCGGAGATCGCGACCATGCAGTCCGCTGAGCATCGAGAGCGATTGCTTGCTCTCCGGGAACATGCGGTGGGCCGGAAGAATGCGGTGAGGAAGAAGGAAACAGCTCGATGAAGGTTGGGGCGACGAGTTCCGGAACGTCCGCACTCGAGGACTTCCGTACCGCGGTCCGCACGTGGTGCCGCGGGAACATTCCTTCCGCGTGGCGCGAGACCCAAACCGGTGTGTCCGACGACGAATTCGTCCGCTTCCAGAAGAGCTGGTTCCAGAAATTGCGCGGCGCGGGGTTCGCCGTGCCGCACTGGCCGCAAGAATGGGGCGGCGGGATGTCCGTCGCCGAACAGGTCGTGCTCTACCAGGAACTGGCCGCACACGACGCACCCCGACTGGTCCTGCCC
This sequence comes from Rhodococcus sp. NPDC060090, assembly GCF_042729855.1. NCBI lineage: Bacteria > Bacillati > Actinomycetota > Actinomycetes > Mycobacteriales > Nocardiaceae > Rhodococcus > Rhodococcus sp. NPDC060090. Next base: position 112,426 of record NZ_JBHWXB010000014.1, read on the forward strand.
TTCGTTTCCATCCACCACGCGGCATCGACGCTTCTCGCCGCGGGCACCGAGGAACAGCGGAACCGGCATCTCCCCGCGATCCTCGACGGCGAGATCTGGTGTCAGGGCTTCTCCGAGCCAGGCGCCGGCTCCGACATGGCGGCACTCGCGACGAGCGCTCGTAAGGACGGTGACGTCTACATCGTCAACGGCCAGAAATTGTGGGCGAGCGGCGCGCTGTACGCCGATCGGTGCCTGCTGCTGGCCCGCACCGATCCCGACGCCCCGAAGCGCAAGGGCATCTCGTACTTCCTGATGGACATGCGTACCTCCGGAGTCGAAGTGCGTCCGATCAAGCAAGCGACCGGCGAAGCGCACTTCTGCGAGATATTCCTCAACGATGTCGCCATACCTGCGACGAACCTCGTCGGACCCGAGAACGAAGGATGGCGGGTCGCGCAGGAAACACTCGGCGCCGAGCGCGGCATGACCATGCTCGAACTCACCGAGCGACTGAGTCACGGCGGGTTCCGTTGGCTCGTCGATCTGTGCACCCGGCCGGGCGCCGACGGGACGACCCCACTCGACGACACTCGTGTCGCAGACGGGCTCGCCACACTCGAGATCGAACTCACGGGGCTGCGCGCATTGGTGACGGATTTCGTCGCCGCCGACCGGCCGGGGCCGGCCGACGCGTCGATCGTCAAGCTCTACTACAGCGAGCTGCTCCAGCGCATGACCGATTTCGGCACAGAGATCGCGGGTCTCGCCGCACACACAGATCTGCGGAAGCCTCAGTCCAGCGGGTGGGAATCAGGGGCATGGATGCTCGATTTCATCGGCTCGTGGGAGTGGACGATTCCGGGCGGAACCAGCGAAATCCAACGCACCATCATCGGGGAACGTGGCCTCGGTCTGCCCCGCGAGTCGACAGGACAGCGATGACCGATCCACTGACAGACCTGTCCGAGTTCCACGACGAATTGCGGACCGTCGCAAGGGGGCTCCTGGGCCGGTCAGGACACGACAGGTCGGTCGACTGGGAGTCGATCAGCACGTCCGGATGGCTCGGACTCGAAGTCGCGAGCGAATTCGACGGTGCCGATGGAACTTTCGCTGAGGTCGCCGTGCTACTCCGGGAGGTCGGCCGCGCGGCCGCGCGCGGCCCGTACCCGGCGGTCGCGGCACTTTCGGTGGGAGCACTCGAACTTCTCGAACGCGACTCGGAGCGTGATCGTCTGCTCCGCGACACTGCCTCGGGATGCACGGTTCCGATGTTCGTCCTCGGCGGGGAATCGACAGGCCGGACACCGTTCCATCTGGAGATCGCAGCGTCGGGGGAGACCCTCCGGGGCGTGGCACCGTTCGTACTCGACGTGCCCGGCGCAGACCGGCTTCTCGTACCCGCGCGCGAACCCGACGGGACGATCGTCGTCGTCGATCTCGATCCGAGTACGCCCGGACTCGTGGTGACGGCACAGCCGGTCGTGGACGCGACACGCAGCTTCGGGACGGTGCTCGCCGAGGGCGTGGCAGTCCCCTCCGAATCGGTGTGGCGATTCCGTGATGATTCCCGGCAGGCGATGCAACGACTCCACGACCGCGCCGCTGTGGCGGTGGCCTGCGACAGTCTCGGCTCGAGCGAGGCGATGCTCGACGCTACCGTTGCCTACGCCGGGATGCGCGAGCAGTTCGGACGCAAGATCGGCTCGTTCCAGGCGGTCAAGCACGCCTGCGCCGACATGCTCGTCCAGGTGACGGTGGCCCGAACACTGGTCGACGCGGCAGTGCGCAGCCTGGTGTCCGGAGATCCGGAGGCGACGACTGCGGCCTCGATGGCCAAGGCCTACAGCTGTGCGGCGGCCGTCGATATCGCAGGCAAGGCCATGCAGTTGCACGGGGGAATGGGCTACACGTGGGAGAGCGGCATCCACGTGTATCTCAAGCGCGCGACGCTCAACCGCTCGTTGTTCGGCTCACCTGCTCTGCACCGGGCGTACCTCGCACAGCGGTACCGGTCCGCCTCCTGAATGCGAACGCGAGAAGCGAGAGGTCCTGCACACACTGTCGACGTGTGCAGGACCTCTCGCTCTGGTGGCGGTCGGCTATTTCTGGAGCCGCTTGATGGCGAGTTCCTTGATGTCGCTCGACTTGATCTTCGCGGTGCCGGTGAGGCTGATCTCGTCGTTGTCGAAGAACAGAACCTCCCGCGGAACCTTGTAACTGGCAAGCCGTTCGCGTAGGTATCCACGAACCCCGTCGACATCGAGGTCGGCTCCTGCGTGCGCCACTATGCAGGAGACGACGACCTCCCCGAGCGTGTCGTGGGGGACACCGACCGTGCGCGCCACCTTGACCCCGGGGTACGCGACGAGCGCTTCGTCGACCTCGAGGGGAGACACGTTCGCGCCGCCGGTCTTGATGATGTCGGTGAGCCGGCCCTCCCAGTAGAGGCGCCCGGTGTCGTCGACGTAGCCGCCGTCGCCGGTGTGGAAGAACCCGTGATCGTCGACCGTCTCACCGAGCGGAGTGCCGATGTACCCGAGCATCAACGTCGGTCCCTTGACGCAGATCTCGCCTCGCTCACCTAGGGGAACGACCTCGCCGGTCAATGCATCGACGATTCGGATCGTCACTCCGGGCAACGGCTTTCCGCTGCTGCCCGCGGCCACATCGGGCGGGGTATTGGCGGGGTAACACGTACTGATCGTGAAGGTTTCGGTATTTCCGTACGCGTGGCCAGGCTCGTGCCACTCGTCTGTCACCGTGGGGTGACGTGCAACCGGGGTATTGAAGTCGACGTAGCGGAGGCTGCTCAGATCCGCCTTGTCCCAGTTCGGTGCGCCGACGAGCTGAGCCCACTGGTGCGGCCAGGCGAACGGGAAGTTCACCCGTTCTTTCTCGATGAGCTCGAGTGCTTCGCTCGGATCGAAGGTCGGTTGCAGGACCAGCGACCCACCACTGGCGAGGGTGTTGCCGAGGGCCATCGCGAAATTCCCCGACCAGAAGTAGCCGTTCGCCGTCCAGCACCGAATGTTCAGCTCGGGAGAGAAGCCGTACATCCGTCGGAATCGCCACATTTGAATGGACACGCCGCGATGCGCGCTCAGAATGCCTTTGGGCTTGCTGGTCGAACCGGAGGAGAAGAACAGCACGGCCACATCGCTGGGCTGTACTGCCGCAGCGGACGCCTCGACCAGTTCGCGGGGCTGCGAGTTCCCGTGAGTGAGGAACTCTTCCCATGTCTTGATCGACTCGGTCTCGATCGACTCGCCTTCGGCCTTCTTCCCCACCATCGCGACGTGACGGAGGAAAGGAAACTTTGCCGACTGCACCTCGGCGCTCCCGGCCGTGCCGATCTGCGGTTCCAGATCGGTCAGGGCTGCGGCGAAGTCCGTCTTCAGGACATTGCGCTCGAACAGCAGGATCTCCACACCCGAGGTCTCGAGCATGTACTCGAGCTCCGACGGGGTCGAGAACGTGCTGAGTGTGACTGCGACGCCTCCCGCAAGGGAGGCGCCGAAGACCGCCGTGATCCACTCGGGGCGGTTCGTCATCAGCACGCCCACGCGCCCGTCCTTCGCGAGGCCGAGTCCCCGCAGTGCGCGCGCGACGTCGATAGCCCGCTCCCACAGGTCGGAGTAGGTCCATCGCGTGACGCCGTCGGCTCCGTGCATCACGAGCGCTTCGCGATCGCCGTACAGTTCGGTCACCTCACGCAGGAAACCGGGCAGGGTGAGTGTTCCGAGCCCGGGTTCGTCGCTCAGCGGTGGTCCCGACACGATCGAAACAGAGTCCACCGCTTCTGCCTTCGTCTCAGTACTCATGGATGACTTCCTGTTGTCTGCGCGGTGCCGCTAGAGCGGCAGCTCGACCTCGGCCAGGGAGGACACGAGGACGGTGCCGTCCTGGTTTGTCAGTCGGAGCTTGACCTGGACGAGCGGTACGCCCCAGGTCGACATGGGCTCCTTGTCGACGATCTCGGCGTCGAAGTACGTGACGTCGCCTTCGAAGGCAGGCCCGCGGAAATCCGATTTGATGTGGCGCACCATGCCGTCGAGGCCGGCCCAGTTGGCAAGGAAGTCGGTGCACCAGGCGCCCATCGTCGCGCCGTATCCGTAGGCGCGCGCCATGCCGACTTCGCCGGCCTTCTCCTCGTCGATGTGTCCGCGGGACGGGCCGACGTAGAGACCGTCGCGCTTACGCGGATCGATCTTGGCGCCTTCCTCGTCGAAGCCGAAACCTTCGACCCAGCCCGGATCCTGGTAGACCCACGGATCCTCGATGCCCTCGGGTGCCACCCACTCGAACGTGCCCCAGATGTTGAAGAGGAATGCACGATACTCGGTGGTGAACGAGGCGATGGTGTGGGGCCCGAGGACCCGTCGGGGCAGTGTGTCGCCGATCTTCACCTCGTCGAAACGCGGAGAGATTCCGGACCGGGTGGTCAGGAGCCATTCGTAGCGGAGATTCTCGATGTCGAGCAGCTCGGCGTTGGTCCACTTCTTCTTCTCGCCGAGTTGGTTCTCGTACATCCCGCGCTTGGTGGCCTCGGCGGACAGATACCGGATGGCGGTGGAACGCTCCTTGGCGACGAGGACACCGTTCTGATTCTTGTGGACGGTATCGCCGCGCGAGAACATGGTGGGGCCGGCGAACTTCGTCTCGGTCACCTTGTAGTCGTGGAAGCGCCGCTCCTGGAACAGCTTGTCGCCCGGGCGGACCGGGCAGCCGTAGAACCACCATTCTTCGCCGCCGAAGATGAGATGACTCTCGGGGATGCGTCCCACACACGCCGGCGCCGCGCCGTGGCCGTAGTCCAATCCTACGGCGATCGACTGCGGGGCGATGATGCCGCCGTATCGCGAATTACGTGCGAATTCGTGATCCCAATGGATCGGATTGGGGTTGTCCATCGCCATCACCCACCGACGGATGTCGGAGGTGCTGCACGGATCCCACAGCTGCCCGCCACCGATGGGTTTGCCGACGCGATGGTCGACGTCGGACAGGTCGAGTTCGACAGGGCTGGTGTCTTCGGACTTCTTTGTCACTGGGGCTCCTGTTATCGATTGACGTCGACGACGATGCGGCCGCGCACCGTGCCGTCCATGAGCTGGTTCGCTGCGGTGATCGCCTCCTCCAGCGACACCTCCTGGGTGATCGTGTCGAGCGTGCTCGCTTCGAGATCGCGGGACAGGCGTGCCCACGCAGTGAGACGCCGTTCGCGCGGTGCCATCACGCTGTCGATCCCGAGCAGTGACACCCCGCGAAGGATGAAGGGCGCCACGGACGCCGGGAAATCCATGCCCTGTGCCAGTCCGCACGCGGCCACGGCACCGCCGTAACGGGTCTGCGCGCACGCGTTGGCGAGGGTGTGGCTGCCTGCGGTATCGACGACGCCCGCCCACCGCTCCTTCTGCATGGGCTTTCCTGCGGCAGAGAGTTCTGCGCGGTCGATGACGGTGGAGGCGCCCAGTTGCTGAAGGTATTCGGCCTCGGCCGCCTTTCCGGTTGCGGCGGCCACGGTGAACCCGGCCGTCGTCAGCAGAGCGATCGCGACGCTGCCGACACCGCCCGTTGCGCCGGTGACCAGGATTTCGCCCTGATCGGGGGTAACCCCGGAGTTCACCAGCGCATCGACGCAGAGGCTTGCCGTGTACCCTGCCGTGCCGATCGACATCGCCTGCCGAGCAGTGAAGGCGTCGGGTAGGGGGATCAGCCAGTCGCCCTTCAGACGGGCCTTCTGGGCCAAACCGCCCCAGTGGGTCTCGCCGACGCCCCAGCCGTTGAGGACGACACGGTCGCCGGCCTTCCACTCCGGGTGGGAGCTGTCGGAGACGACGCCGGCCACGTCGATGCCGGGAACCATCGGAAATGTGCGCACCACAGGGGATTTGCCGGTGATGGCCAGTGCGTCCTTGAAGTTCAGTGTGGAATATTCCACATCGACGGTCACGTCCCCTTCGGGGAGAGCCGATTCTTCGATACTTGTGCGCGTCACCGTCTGTCCGGCTTCGCCCTTCTCGATTACTACTGCCGAAAACATCAGAAACCGAATTCCTTCCTCAGCCCACCCGGGCACGTACGGAGGTTGCGCTCGGTTCGCACGTTACTTCAATCATTACAAGGATGGCAATACTTGAATGTTGGCGTCGGAATGGTGATACTTCCTGTGATCGACGTCACGACCGGATGTCTCGGCTGTCGGGGTCGTCGATTTTTGTACGCCGATATCCGATGCCGTACCCCGACCTCCGTTCGTCCGCGGGCTCCGCCCTGAGGCGACTCCATTCTTGTGAGAGGCCATGATGTTTCGACACAGACGTGTACTGTCAGCAGCCGCAGCTGCGTTCGCTGCCGTCCTCCTCCTGAGCTCGTGCGGCGACTCGGGTTCGGATGGTTCGAGCGCGCCGATCGAATCGGGGGATCCGGTCGCGGGAGGCGCCCTCGAGGTACTGCAGACAGGTGAGCCACGGTCGCTCGATCCCGCCGCATTGACCAACTACTGGGCATTCCAGCCCACGCTCGGCAACGCGCTGTACGGCACCTTGATGATCAACGATGTCGAGAGCCTCGAGATCGACTACAAGATGGCCACCGAGTTCTCGACTCTCGACGGCGGCAAGACCTTCATCCTGAAGCTTCAGCCCGGCCTCGTCTTCACCGACGGCACACCGCTCGACGCCGCCGCCGTGAAGTACAACTGGGATCGTCTGACCGATCCCGCGCTGGGATCCACTTCGGGGCGGTGGGCAGCGCAGATCGAGGAGACACGCGTCGAGGATCCGACCACTCTCACGGTCACGATGCGATCGGAGAACCCGCACTACGCTCAGGCCGTCGTGGGGAGTTCGCTGAACTGGATCGCGTCCCCTGCCGCCCTCGAACAGGGTCAGGCCGCATTCGACGAGAACCCCATCGGTGCCGGACCGTTCACGCTGGAATCGTGGTCACGTCAGGACGCCGTGAAACTGACCAAGAACCCGGACTACTGGGATGCGCCCAAACCGTATCTGGACAGCCTCACGATCCGCACGGTGAGCGACACCAACCAGCGCGTGAACGCGATGACCACCGGCGCAGCGGATCTCGCGTCGGAGACGAACTGGGAGAGCATCGACAAGCTCGAGAGTGCAGGCCTCAACGCAGAAGTCGTGGCGACCGGTGGCGGTCAGTTCATGGGCATGAACTTCCGGCGCGCACCGTTCGACGATGAGCGTGCCCGTCGCGCCGTGGCACTCGCCGTCGACCTCGACGCGATCAACACCGCTGTCTACAACGGACTGGGCGAGGTCCCGGAAACGCTCTTCGCCGAGAGCTCACCGTTCTTCACCGACATCCCGCTCAAGGAGACCGACCCCGAGACCGCACAGAAACTGTTCGACGAACTCGCGGCCGAAGGCAAGCCGGTGTCCTTCTCGTTCCTGTCGTACCCGACCACCGAGAGCAGGACCCTCGGGGAGGCACTCCAGGCGCAGCTCAGTGCATTCGAGAACGTCGAGGTGAGGGTCGACGTGGTCGACTACCCCCAGGCGGTGGCCCGAACCGGATCCCATGACTTCGACATGCTGATCTCCTCGGCCGTCATCCAGGACCCCGACTCTCCGCTGTGGCTGGCCTTCCACAGTGCCTCGGCCGGCAACAACGTGGGCGTGTCCGATCCCGAGCTCGATGCCGCGCTCGATGCCGGCCGCATTTCGGAGAACGTCGATGAACGCAAGCCCGCGTACAACACGGTGCAGGAGCGTCTGGCCGAACTCGTCCCGGGTATCTGGTACTACCGCGCCGTCCCCGGAGTCGTATGGGCCGACAACGTGCACGGTGTCGAGGTATATGCGCTCGGATCGCCGCTGCCCGAGGAAATCTGGGTTACCGAATAACCCTGACCGCGAATCTCGGAAGTACCTGCTGCGGGTAGTGGTCCCGATGGGGCTGGTACCCGCAGCAGGCGGGATGTAGATTTCGAGCCAGTCGATCGAGGGTCTGGGTAGTGCGGGCTTCCCGCGAGCCCGTTAGTCATGCGCGAATGCAATTGCATACGTGGGAAGCTGGTGGGCGCGCGGGAAGCTCCGCGCTGAGCCTATCGCGCCGTCCAACCACCGTCGACAACGATGGTCTGGCCCGTGACGTAGCTTCCCGAGTCGCCGGCCAGCCATACGACGGCGCCGACGATGTCGTCGGGGGTGCCCTCTTTCGGGAGCGGGGTGTTGCGGCGCAGGTACTCGGTCGCGCGTTCGCTCTCGTAGAGGGGGCCGGTGATCTCGCTGCGGAAGAACCCCGGCGCGACGGTGTTCACCCGGATCGAGTGCCGAGCCCACTGCACGGCCAGTTCGGAGGTGAGGCCGGACAGCCCGAGTTTGCTTGCTGCATAGGATGCCTGAGGAATGCCGGGGACACCCACGCGGCCGCTGATCGACGAGATGTTGATGATCGAGCCCCGCCCGATGGCCAGCATGTGTGGGAAGGAGTCTTGAGCGAGCCGGAAGGGCGCCAGCAGGTTGAGGTCCATGGTGCGTCGCATCGCGTCGAGCGGCTCGTCCTCGGCTCGCTCTTCGGTGAACATGCTGCCCGCGCCGTTGACCAGGATCTCCGGTGGGCCCAGCAGTTCGGCCACGGCCGGTACGACAGTGCCGACCTGATCGAGATCCGATAGGTCGCACGCGACCGCGACACCCCCGATCCGCTCCGCGAGCTCTTCGAGCCGATCTTTACGGCGGGCCACCACCGCGACCCGTGCACCCAGGGAGGCGAGGGTCTCGGCCACCGCGGCGCCGAGGCCCGATGACGCGCCGGTCACGATCGCAACCCGGCCGTCGAGGCCGAACATTCGTGCGGCGGTATCTCGGTTCAACGCCACAGGGAGTCTCCTTGGGTCGGGTGCAGGACGAATTCTTGCAGAGGGGCAGGGGCTGAGGGCGGGGCCTTCAGATCGCGTCGGACCGACGATGCGTGTCGATGAGATCGGGGAGTCCGGCGCGCTGGATCTTGCCCATCGCATTGACGGGCAGGGCATCCACCCGGGTCCAGACCTCGGGAACCTTGTATGGCGAGAGCTCGCGGCGACATAGTTCGGTGAGCGAATCGAAATCGGGTTGCTCGAGCGGACTTTCGATCACCGCGGCGACTCGTTGCCCGAGTCGGTCGTCGGGGATCGGATACACGGCGACCTTGGCAACGTCCGGGTGGGTGCCGATGACCCGTTCGACTTCGAGAGGGTAGACGTTGGCGCCGCCCCGGATGATGACCAGTTTCTTGCGGTCCAGCACGGTCAGACTGCCGTGCTCGTCGACGGTTCCGATGTCGCCGGTGGCAACGGGTCCGGGCTCCGGCGGGCGAATGGCGCCGTTCTCCAGATATCCGAGCAACGGTGTCCACACATTCGCCCACGGGCCGGTGCTCGCCGCGGTCAGCTGCAGCTCACCCAGCTCACCAGGGGGGAGGCGTTGACCCGCGTCGTCGTAGGCGGCCACATCGAGATGTGGGAGGACCGTTCCGCTGGAGCGTGGCTGCCACTCGTCACCGACGGGGTCGATCGACACGACGGTGGGTGCCTCGGTCAGGCCGTAGGTGACGCGGGGGTTCAGGTGGTGTGCGTCGGCGAACGCTCGGCGCAATGCATCGGGGGTGTCGCTACCGCCGCTCCAGACCTCGCGGAGCGAGCCGAGGTCGAGGTCGGGACGTGCGGCGAGATCGTAGAGCTGCGCGGGAGCGCCGTTCCACACGGTGACCTTCCTCGTGGTGATCCACTCGGAGACGCCCTCGAGATCGCGTCGGTTCATCACCACCGCGCATCCGCCTGCCTGCGCGGTGAGCAGGGTGGACAGGACCATGAGGTTGAGGATCGTGAACGGGAAGCTGTCGCCTTTGCGCAGATCCGGGCCGTACCCCCGGGTGGCGACGAGGACCGCGCCGGGCAACAGGAGATTGCGCTGACTGTGGACCACCGCCTTGGGTGTGCCGGAAGTGCCGCTGGTGAAGGCGATTCCAGCGGGCGCATCGATGTCGAGTTCGAGCGTGGGTGCTCGATCTCCGCGGTCGATCAGTTCTGCCCACCTGTCCGGATCCACGCGGCCAGGGGTGTTCAGCGCGAAGTGTTCACCGGCGAGCACCACCGTCGGGGTGCAGAGGTCGTGGAGGTGCTGCTGCTCGGCGGCGGGGAGTGCTTCGCCGATTCCGGCCCATACCGCTCCGATTCGTTGTGCGCCGTGGAAGGCCGCCACGATGTCCAGATCGTTGGGGAGACATGCGGCGACGCGATCGCCGGGACGCACGCCGAGCGACCACAGTGCGCCGGCGGCGCATCGTGCCCTGTCGTCGAGTTCCGAGTACGACCAGATGCCCGAAGCGGCTTCGACGGCGGGAGCATTCGGGCGTTCTGCGAGCGCCACGTCGAGGACCTTGTCGATCGTTGCCGGTATGGCGTTGTTTTCGTCCACCCACCAGTCATACCACTATCCTTGTAAAGATTCATCTGATAGTTTTGCTCGACCCGGAGGGATGCGCATCCGGGACTTCCGACCGACGCAGCGAGGTTGTCGATGAAACACCCAGGCCCCTTGTCCGGAGTGCGTGTCGTCGATCTGACGGCGATGGTGATGGGTCCCTATTGCACCCAGATCATGGCGGATATGGGAGCCGACGTCGTCAAGATCGAACCGCCGGCCGGCGACAACACTCGATACATCTCGGTCGGACCGGAACCGGGCATGGGCGGCGTCTTCGTCAACGTCAACCGAGGCAAACGCAGCGTCGTCCTCGACCTTCGATCCGACGAGGGTGCAGCGACCCTGCGCGAACTGATCGCCGACGCCGACGTGTTCATCCACTCGATGCGCGCTACCGCGATCGTCCGCCTCGGATTCGGGTACGACGAGGTGGCAGCACTCAATCCGTCGATCGTGTACACGAATTGCTACGGGTACGGCCGTGGCGGTCCCGACTCGAATCTCACCGCGTACGACGACACCATCCAGGCCGCATGCGGATTGCCCTCCGCCCAGGAGCAGCTGACGGGCGAATCCGGCTACGTCGGCACCATCATCGCCGACAAGGTCGCCGGGATGACTGCTCTGTACGCCACCATGATGGCCCTGTTCCATCGTGAACGAACAGGGGAGGGTCAAGAGGTCGAGGTCGCCATGTTCGAGACCATGGCGGCCTTCATGCTCGTCGAACACGGCAACGGGGCGATGTTCACGCCGCCGCTGGGCCCGGCGGTGTATCCCCGCGTGGTGGCCCCCAATCGGAAGCCGTACCGCACCAAGGACGGCCGGATCGCGGCCCTCGTCTACAACGACAAGCAATGGGCCGCATTCGTCGATGCCGTGAATCCACCCTGGGCAGGCGAACATTTTGCGACGCTCGCTCAACGCGCCGTCCGCATCGACGAGGTCTACCAGCTCCTCGCCGAGACTTTTCTCGAACGCACGACGCAGGACTGGCTCGACCTCCTGCGCTCCCATGACATCCCTGCGGCTCCCGTCCGCACGCTCGACGAGCTGTTCGAGAACCCTCACCTCGAGGAGGTCGGATTCTTCGAGGAGGTCGAATCGCCCTACGGCATGGTGCGATTTCCCGGTCCTCCGGCCTGGTTCTCGCGCACACCCGGACGCATCTCGAGGCCCGCACCCAGGCTCGGCGCGGATACCGACGAGGTCATCGGCGGCCTTGGTGTCCCCGCCGCGGCGAGCCGCGAAATTTACACCGCGGCGAGCCGCGAGACCATCGAGCGTGACGCGTGAATGTCCTTGCCGCACCGGACATCGACGTCCGCGAATTCCTACGCCCCGGCGACCGCATCGTCATCGGGCAGGCCTGCGGCGAACCCACGACCCTCATCGAAGCCCTCATCGCGCAGGGCGACGAGATCGGCGGCTTGACGGCGTTCGTCGCGACCAGCTTCTCCGGGATCTTCCGCCCTGAGACGGCGGACAGTGTCAGGTTGTCGAGCATGGGTGCGATCGGCGCGCTGCGGTCGATGACGAAGGCCCAGTGTCTCGACGTCATTCCGTGCCACGTCAGCCAGGTCGGGCCGATGATCGAATCCGGGGTCCTCGGGTGCGATGTGACTTTCGTTCAGGTGAGTGAAGCCGACGCGGACGGGAACCACAGCTACGGATTGATCAGCGACTATGTGCAGGCTGCGGTGGACACGGCACGTGTCGTGGTCGCGGAGGTCAACGATCAGGTGCCGTTCACACGAGGCCTGATGCTTCCTGCGTCGAAGATCGACTACGCCGTGCACACCTCACGGCCGCCGGTCGAAGTGCCCGCGGCCCGCATCAGCGACATCGACGCAGCGATCGCGCGACACGCCGCCGACTACATCGGCGACGGTTCGGTCATCCAGATGGGAGTCGGCGCGGTCCCCGACGCGCTGCTACGCCTGCTTGCCGACCGCAAGGATCTCGGCGTCCATTCCGGGATGCTGGGGGACGGCCTTGTCGATCTCGTCGAAGCTGGTGCAGTGACCAACGCGCGCAAGCGAATCGACAAGGGGGTGTCCATCACCGGTGCGCTCATCGGTACCCGGCGACTCTACGATTTCGCGCGCGACAACCCGCAGATCAGGATGTGCCCCACCTCGTATACCCACGACGCGGCAGTGCTCGCGCAATTGGATCGACTCGTCACGATCAACTCGGCGATGGAGGTGGACCTGACGGGCCAGGTCAACGCGGAACAGGTCGGCGACGCCTATCTCGGTGGGACCGGAGGTCAGGTGGATTTCGTGCGCGCGGGATCATGGTCTCGGGGCGGCCACGCCATCATGGCCCTGCCTGCCACCGCGAAGCGTGGCACGCTCAGCCGGATCACCGCGACCTTGTCGGGCCCGGTCACCACTGCGCGCAGCGACGTGGACGTGATCGTCACCGAATTCGGTGCGGCAGACCTTCGCGGCCGCTCGCTCGCCGAACGAGCCCGGCGACTGATCGCCATTGCCCACCCCGACTTCAGAGAAGACCTGGCGCGTGACGCCTACACGATCGAAAGGCGAGGATTCTGATGAGCGACGCCGTACTGTTCGATACTCGCGACGACGGCATCGCGATCATCACTCTCAACCGCCCGGAGAAGCGGAACTGCCTCACCAAGGACGTGCGTGAGGGTTTGTACGCCGCGTGGGAACGGTTCGAAACCGACCCGACGCTGCGCGTTGCCGTCCTCACCGGATCGGGCGACAAGGCGTTCTGCGCGGGCGGCGACCTCGGGGAAATGGTGCAGACCGCTATGCGAGTGCCGCCTCGTGACTTGATCCCCGTGCCGTACGACAATGTCGAGCTGACCAAACCGACCATCGCGGCGATCAATGGTGTCGCGTTCGCCGGCGGCTGGCTGATCGCCCAGTCGTGCGATCTGGCCGTTGCGAGTACCACCGCTACCTTCGCGGTGACCGAGGTGAAGGTGGGGAGGAGTTCGCCGTGGGCGGCGCCTCTGATCCACATGATCCCGCAGCGGATCATGATGGAGATCCTGCTCACCGGCACACCGATCACGGCGCAGCGCGCCTACGAGATCGGGCTGGTCAACCGGATCTCGGAGCCGGCCACGCTGCTCGACACTGCGCTCGAACTCGCGCGCGAGATCCTGGCGGGCGCGCCCCTGTCGGTGAGAGCGGCACGGGAGACGGTGATGCTCGCCACGGAAATGGGCCGGTCGGCAGCATTGCAGGCTGCGCGGCACGCATCCGAACACTGCTACAACAGCGACGACGCCCAGGAAGGTCCGAGGGCCTTCGCCGAGCGGCGCGCGCCCGAGTGGTCGGCGCGCTGACAGGAGCTATTTCGGAGACGACAACACCCGGGGTGCATGTTCGTGCACCTCGGGTGTTCGTGTAGTCGCGTCCGTCTCGGACGGGCCCGGATCTACCGGGGCTTGCGGCGCCTGAAGATATCGCGAACCAGGAGGAGGATGATCACGGCTGCGAAGCCGATCAGGTACAGGTTCTCGACCCATCCGCTGTGGTTGCCGATCATCATCAGCAGCAGGAACACTGCGAAGCCCCAACCCAGGGCGCGGAACAGCCGCGGAGCTTCACCGCTCCATCCCCACTCGGCCGACGGCACTTCTGCCGTGTCGACGTGAGTGGACTGCAACTCGGTACCGGCCACCGTTGTTCCTCCTGCTCGCCAGATGCTGGTGTTGCCGCTAATCGTGACATACGACCGTCCGTCGTACGAAGTGGGGGCCGCACTCCGCGCGTCGGATTCGTCCCGGTCCGCCACCGCTTCACGAAACTCTCAGCCGCATCAGGAACAATGTGTGCGTGGCCGACACAGAAACCTTTGATCGCACGCGGGTGTTGCTTCTCGGCAGCACCGGCTCCATCGGAACCCAGGCGCTCGAGGTGATTGCTGCGAACCCCGACAAGTTCGAGGTAGTCGGCCTCGCGGCCGGCGGCGGAAAGATCGACCTGCTGCAGGAGCAGATCCGCGCGACCGGCGTCACGGACATCGCGGTCTCCGATCCGGCCGCGGCATCCCGACTCGACCTTCCCGTCCGGAGCGGACCTGACGCGGTCACCCGGCTCGTGCAGGAGACCGATGCGGACGTCGTCCTCAATGCATTGGTCGGCTCGCTCGGGCTCGCACCGACACTGGCCGCCCTCTCGACCGGCGCACGACTGGCGCTCGCCAACAAGGAATCGCTTGTCGCGGGCGGGGGACTGGTGACTGCGGCGGCAGCGCCCGGGCAGATCGTGCCCGTGGACTCCGAACACTCCGCGCTCGCACAATGTCTGCGCGGAGGAACCGGCGACGAGGTCGCTCGGCTCGTGCTCACCGCGTCGGGCGGGCCGTTCCGCGGATGGACTGCCGCGCAGCTCGACTCCGTCACCCCGGACCAGGCGGGTGCGCACCCGACGTGGTCGATGGGACCGATGAACACGCTCAACTCTGCGTCGCTCGTCAACAAGGGCCTCGAGCTCATCGAAACGCACCTGCTGTTCGGGATCGACTACGACCGCATCGACGTCACGGTGCACCCGCAGTCGATCGTGCACTCGATGGTCACCTTCGTCGACGGGTCGACCCTCGCGCAGGCGTCGCCTCCGTCGATGAAGCTACCGATCGCGCTGGCGCTCGGCTGGCCCCATCGGGTCGCGGACGCGGCGCCGTCGCTCGACTTCGCGACGGCGTCCACGTGGCATTTCGAGCCCGTCGACAACGATGTATTTCCCGCAATCGACCTTGCCCGGGCGGCCGGGCGGGGCGGCGGTTGCCTGACCGCGGTGTACAACGCGGCCAACGAGGTGGCGGCCGAGGCGTTCTTGGGCGGCGCGCTCTCGTTCCCGCGGATCGTCGGTACTGTGGACGCGGTGCTCAGCGACGCCGACGAGTGGTCGGCCGAACCCGCTACCGTTGACGATGTGCTCGCTGCCGACAGCTGGGCCCGTGAACGGGCCCGCACACTCGTCAAGTAGGAGGATCGGCCACACATGCTGTTCGTATTGGGCGTCGTGCTCTTCGCCCTCGGCATCGCCGTCTCCATCGCCTTGCACGAGGCCGGTCACATGTGGACCGCACAGAAACTCGGGATGAAGGTCCGCCGCTACTACATCGGCTTCGGACCCCGCGTGTTCTCCTTCCGGCGCGGAGAGACCGAATACGGCCTCAAGGCGATCCCGGCCGGCGGATTCTGCGACATCGCCGGGATGACTGCACTCGACGAACTCACCCCCGATGAGTACGACCGCGCGATGTACAAGCAGAAGACGTGGAAACGCCTGGTCGTCATGTCCGGCGGCATCGCCATGAACTTCCTGCTCGGCATCGTGCTGATCTACACGCTCGCGGTTGCGTCGGGACTGCCCAACACCGAGACACGGGCTGCGGTCGGTACCGTGGACTGCGCTGCTCCGACCCAGGCGGGGGAGGAAGGCGGCTTTGCACCCGCCGACTGCGAGGGCATCGGGCCCGCACAGGCCGCGGGAATCGAGCCCGGCGACATCATCGTCCAAGTGGGCGACACACAGGTCGAGACATTCCGCGATCTCGTTCAGGCCACCCAGGCGCTGTCCGGCACGGTCGGGTTCACCGTCGAACGCGGCGACGAGACCCTCACGTTCCCGGTCGCGGTCCAGCAGGTGCAGCGCTGGGTGTACGAGAGCAGCGCGTCCGACGCGGAGCCCGTCTCGCGGGAGGTCGGTGCGATCGGTGTCGGCGGCGAGCCCGGCGAGTTCGAGTACACGCCCCTGTCCGCGATTCCCGCGACGTTCGAGTTCACCGGTTTCCTCGCGGCGCGCACCGCAGAGGCCCTGGTGTCGTTGCCGTCGAAGGTGTCGGATCTGTGGACCGCGGTGACCGGTGGTGAACGTGCGATCGACACCCCGGTGAGTGTCGTCGGCGCCAGCGTGATCGGCGGTCAGTTCGCCGAAGCCGGCATCTGGCAGGCGTTCGTGCTGCTGCTCGCGCAGCTGAACTTCTTCCTCGGCGCGTTCAACCTGCTGCCGCTGCTGCCCCTCGACGGCGGGCACATGGCTGTCACGATCTACGAGAAGATCCGCAACTGGGCCCGCGGTCTGCGCGGCATGCCGGTCGGTGCGCCCGTCGACTACATGAAACTGTTGCCACTGACCTATGTCGTAGTGGTCATCGGCGGTGCGTTCATGGTGCTCACTCTCACAGCAGACATCGTCAACCCCATCCAGCTGTTCTGACCTGCGCCGGTAGAATCGCGCAGTAGCTACGAAAGAAGGCGAACTGTGACCAGCCCCGTTGGATTGGGCATGCCCGAAATTCCCGCCGTCCTCGCGCCGCGCCGTAAGACGCGACAGCTCATGGTCGGTGGCGTGGGTGTCGGCAGCGACCATCCCGTCTCGGTGCAGTCGATGTGCACCACCAAGACCCACGACATCAACGCGACCTTGCAGCAGATCGCAGAACTCACCGCCGCCGGATGCGACATCGTCCGTGTCGCGTGCCCCCGGCAGGAGGACGCCGACGCTCTCGCGACCATCGCGAAGAAGAGTCAGATCCCGGTCATCGCCGACATCCATTTCCAGCCCCGATACATCTTCGCCGCGATCGATGCCGGATGTGCCGCGGTGCGTGTCAACCCCGGCAACATCAAGGAGTTCGACGGCCGCGTCGAGGAGGTCGCCAAGGCGGCCGGCGCTGCGGGCATCCCGATCCGCATCGGTGTCAACGCAGGCTCGCTCGACCCGCGGATCATGGCCAAGTACGGCAAGGCGACACCCGAGGCGCTCGTCGAATCGGCATTGTGGGAAGCGGGCCTGTTCGAACAGCACGGCTTCGGCGACATCAAGATCTCCGTCAAACACAACGACCCCGTCGTCATGGTCGAGGCCTACCGTCAGCTCGCGGCCCAGTCCGATTACCCGCTCCACCTCGGCGTCACCGAGGCCGGTCCGGCGTTCCAGGGCACCATCAAATCGGCCGTCGCGTTCGGTGCGCTGCTGTCGGAGGGCATCGGCGACACGATCCGAGTGTCGTTGTCGGCACCACCGGCCGAGGAGATCAAGGTCGGCGGTCAGATCCTGCAGTCGCTGAATCTGCGACCGCGCAAGCTCGAGATCGTTTCGTGCCCGTCGTGCGGTCGCGCCCAGGTCGACGTCTACAAACTTGCCGACGAAGTCACCGCGGGTCTCGAAGGCATGGAGGTCCCGCTGCGTGTCGCGGTGATGGGGTGTGTCGTCAACGGACCCGGCGAAGCACGCGAGGCCGACCTCGGCGTTGCCTCCGGCAACGGCAAGGGACAGATCTTCGTCAAGGGGAAGGTGATCAAGACCGTTCCCGAGGCACAGATCGTCGAAACCCTCATCGAAGAAGCGATGCGGATCGCGGAGGAGATGGAAGGCGCCGGAGCGGGATCTCCGACCGTGTCGATCTCCTGAGAGCAATGGGGCGCGTGTGGCGTCTGTAGTGCTCTCGGACTCGTGGAATGAGACACGATTTCCCCGACGGCGTGACACATGGCACTCTGATTTCGTATCGGCTTGTCGACGGGTGGTGAGCGAGTGCTCAAGCTTCTTGGTGTCCGGTCGCTGGGAGGCCGCGACACGGTCGCGGTACAACGGGTACTCGCCCGCGACCCCGTGGCATCGTGCATGGTCGCCGGGCGTGTGGAGGAGTACGGACTCGACCACCGCTCGTTCGGCGGTGAGATGTGGAGTCGCGGCGGCCCCGACCAATCGTTGTGTTTCTCGGGTGCGAACCTGATTCCGCTCCTCGGCGATCCGGACGACATCCATGCGTTCGCCGAACGGGCCGCGCGCGGCCCCCGGCTGTGCTCCTCGGTGGTGGGCCGCGCCGAGTACGCACTCCCGATGTGGGAACTGCTGGAGCCGACGTGGGGCCCGCCGCGTGAGGTGCGCGCGGAGCAACCGCTGCTCGTCCTCGACCGTGAGCCACTCATCGAACCCGATTCACGCGTGCGGCGCGTCCGGCCAGAGGAACTCGACCGGTATCTGCCCGCAGCGATCGCCATGTTCATCGAGGAGGTCGGAATCGATCCGCGGTCCGGCGACGGGGGAGCGAGCTACCGGCGTCGTGTTGCGAGCCTCATCGCTGCCGGGCGTGCCTGGGCGCGATTCGAACGTGGCCGTGTCGTGTTCAAGGCCGAGGTCGGATCGGTGTCGTCGGCCGTGGGACAGATCCAAGGTGTCTGGGTGGACCCGGAACTGCGCGGTCAGGGTCTCGGCACAGCCGGCACCGCCGCGGTCGCCGTGTCGGTCACCGCGAGCGGTCGTCTCCCGAGCCTGTACGTGAACAGCTTCAACGTGCGGGCGCGTGCCGCCTACGCACGTGCAGGCTTCCGAGAGGTGGCGACCTTCTCCACGGTGCTCCTGGACTGAAGAGGCGCTGGACTGAAGAGGCGCCTGGACTGAAGAGGCTCCGCTCCTGAACCGGTGTCGCCGCCGACGCGGCGCCTGAGTCGAATCCCGGCCTCGAGCCCTTACGATTGCGGCGATGAGACCCCGACCCGTTCCGTGGTGCCGTGCCGCGGGGAGATCCGCGGCCGCCGTGACCGCGCTGCTGATGCTCCTCGGGCTCGTTGTCGCCTGCACCCCGCGGCCCGCGGGCCCGGAACCGGCGGCTCAGATCTTCCTGAATGCCTTCGCCGAGCAGGATTTTGCTGCCGCAGCCGCCCACACCGACCGGCCGGACGATGCCGAGGCGTCGCTCATCCAGGTCTGGGACGGACTGCAAGCGGAATCGCTGACGGCGATCACGACGGGAGCCCAGTTCGACGGTGACTCCGCCGTTGTCGACTACAGCTACGAATGGCACCTCCCCAAGGACCGGGTGTGGCAGTACACCGGGCGACTGCACATGGGTCGCAGCGGTGAGGAGTGGGTGGTGCGCTGGT
This sequence comes from Rhodococcus sp. NPDC060090, assembly GCF_042729855.1. Taxonomy (NCBI): domain Bacteria; kingdom Bacillati; phylum Actinomycetota; class Actinomycetes; order Mycobacteriales; family Nocardiaceae; genus Rhodococcus; species Rhodococcus sp. NPDC060090. The sequence goes on from NZ_JBHWXB010000014.1 coordinate 131,737, forward strand.
CGAAATCCGCGGTGCACCCTCAGCTCGGTGACCGCCAGACGATGTACCTGCGGAGTGAACCTGCACCCCGGGCTCGGGTCAACGAGCATGCGGGAAGCGACGTACTCGTGCCGGGCATCGTGTACGGCATCGCGTTCGACGCATCCTGGAGCCCCGACATTCCGGCTGCCGCGCGGTCGCTGTCGGCCGCGCTGTCGCAGTTCGACAAATCCCTGACGGCGCAGTCGATCGCCGAGTCCGTGACGGCTGCGGACGGGCCGCGCGCGGTCGTACGCCTTCGTGAAGAGGACTACGACCTCGTCGCCGGTGCACTGTCGTCGATTGCGGGTGTCGTCGTCACCGAACAGGCCGACATGATCCCCACCGACCGTACTTTCGCCCCGGACCTGATCGGCCAGGTCAAGAAGACCGTCATCGACCAGGTGGATGGCACTGCCGGCTGGAATGTGGTGCTGGTCAACCAGTACGGCGTCGAAACGGGTGTTCTCACCGAGACCGCACCGCAACCGGTGCCGTCATTTTCCATCAGCCTCGACCGTCCGATTCAGGTCGCTGCCCAAGCGGCGGTGGACGGCCGTGTCGAACAGGCGATGATGGTGGTCGTCGAGGCCTCGACCGGGGCCGTGCTCGCCGTCGCTCAGAACCAGGCGGCCGACAAGGACGGCCCGGTTGCCCTCATGGGTCAGTACCCCCCGGGCTCGACCTTCAAGATCATCACCTCGGGTGCTGCGATCTCGAACGGACTCGCGACCCCGGAGACGATGGTGCCGTGTCCCGGACGGATCACGATCGGCGAGCGCAGCGTTCCCAACTACAACGAGTTCGCGCTCGGCACGGTCTCGATGGCCACCGCATTCGCGCGCTCGTGCAACACGACCTACGCCAAGCTCGCGTCAGAGATGGAGCCCGACGCACTCACCGTCGCCGCCGCCCAGTTCGGTATCGGCGTCGACTACGACGTGGTGGGCATGCCGACGGACTCGGGTTCCGTGCCTCCCGCAGAGGATCTCGTCGAACGCACCGAGGACGGATTCGGGCAGGGCAAGGTGGTCGTCAGCCCGTTCGGGATGGCGCTCGCGGCGGCGACGGTCTCGAGCGGTCGTACCCCGGTCCCGTACCTCATCCAGGGCAGGGAGACAGTCCGGGAGGGTGAGGCACCGCCGATCTCCGCCGAGGTGGTCGACGGATTGCGCGGCATGATGCGCCTGGTCATCACGAGCGGCACAGCCGACCGGATCCGCGACCAGGGAGACGTGTACGGCAAGACCGGTGAGGCCGAGGTCGAGGGCGGGTCGCACTCATGGTTCGTCGGCTACCGCGGTGACCTCGCGTTCGCGACACTCGTGGTCCGCGGTGGGAGCTCGGACAACGCGGTGGGCCTCACACGCGACATGTTCGCCGCGCTGCCTGCCGAGTACCGCTCGGACGGAGCATGACCGTAATGCGGTGTGCGCAGCACGGTCAGGGCAGCAGACCCAGCTTTCTCGCGACCGTGACTGCTTCGTGGCGGGAATGCACGTCGAGTTTGTTCATGGTGCTGCGCAGGTAGCTCTTGACGGTCTCGGACCCTACCGCCAAACGCCGGGCGATCTCGGCGTTGGTGCATCCCAATGCCACATAGGACAGGACGTCCGTCTCGCGCGTCGACAACGTGACCTCGGTATCCGACGGTGTTTTCCCGACGAGGGCCGACGCGAGACGGTCGGACAGGGCTCTGAGCTGTTGCTGCAGTTCGGCATCGTCGATGTTCTGTGCCAGGGCGCGCAACTCCGCGTGGACCTCGCGCACCTCGGTGGTGGCGATCGGTTCCTTCGTGTCGGAGGTGAGGTAACCGAACATCGCGACTCGCCGGTCCACCTCGTCACGCACCGTGATCTCGCTCGCCAGCCGTGTCGCGGCGTGAACGAAAGCGCTCACGGCCCGATCTCCGAACTGAATTCGCTCCCGTACCGCGCCGTACAACACTGCGCGGGCGACACCGCCGACCACGACCGGCACTGCCAGGATCGACCGCAGCCCCTCACCGAGTACGGGACGGTCGAAGTGGTGGGTGATCGACGAGGCGCTCCCGTAGTCGGCGACGGTCACGGGACGTGCCTCGTCGAGAGCGCGGCCGCCGAGACCCGCGCGGGGCGGCACGACCACACCCGCCAGACCGTTCGTCCGGGTGCCGAGGAACTCGCTCAGGTGCAGGTGTCCGCTCTTCACCTCACCGGCGAAGACGACAGGCACCTGTGCGTGCGAGGCGGTTCGGCGCAGCTCACTCCGCAGAGCGTCGCCGTCTCGGGGACGAAGCAGGGACGAGGCAGCGGTGGACACGGTCGGCCACCCCTTTCCGGGGGTATCGGGAGATTCCTGTGACAGGGATCATAGGCCGTGTCAGGGTCGAGTGGGCCCGGGCCCCAGACCGATGCGCGACGAGAGGACGGACCGATGGCCGACACGGCGACCCGTGTGCAGGAACTTCTGGACCGCTACGACACAGCCGACGCCACCGCAGCCCGTCTGCTGTGCGACGACCATCCTGCCGACGCGGTGGCGTTCACGGTGATCGACGCCGATCTCGGATCGATCGACCTGACGTACGGCCACCTGTCCGAACGGTCGGCGCGGTTCGCGACGGCACTTGCCGATCTCGGTGTGGAACCGGGAGATCACGTGGCGACCCTGATGGGGAAGTCTTCGGACCTGGTCGTTGCGCTGCTCGGTATCTGGCGCCGCGGTGCCGTCCACGTACCGTTGTTCACCGCGTTCGCGCCGCCCGCGATCGCATTCAGGCTCGGCGCGAGCGGCGCGAAGATCGTCGTCGCGGACGGTGATCAGGTGGGCAAGCTCGCTCCCGGCGACGACATCCCCGGCGATGCGTCGTGGCAGGTCATCGTGGCCGGTGAGGGTGAGGGCGTCGGCCTGAACTTCGCGGACCTCGTCGACTCTCACGCCGCCGACGATCCGCGAGGTGCGGCGGTGTCGGTGGGCGGCGACGGAGGGCTCGTCCAGCTCTTCACGTCGGGCACCACCGGCACTCCCAAGGGCGTCCCGGTGCCGGTCAAGGCATTGGCGTCGTTTCACGCCTACCTCGAGTTCGGTCTCGACGTCCGTGAGGACGACGTGTTCTGGAATGCTGCCGACCCGGGTTGGGCATACGGGCTGTACTACGCGCTGCTCGGCCCGTTGGCGGCCGGCCGGCGCAGCCTGTTGTTGCACGCCGGCTTCTCTCCGGCGCTCACCTGGCAGGTTCTCGACAAATTCGGCGTCACCAACTTCGCGGCGGCCCCGACGGTGTATCGGTCGCTTCGCGCCGACTCCGCCCCGCACGCTCGGATCCACCTGCGGCGGGCATCGTCGGCGGGGGAGCCGCTGACCCCCGACGTGCTGGCCTGGTCGCGCGACACGCTCGGTGTGGTGGTGCGCGACCAGTACGGGCAGACCGAGCACGGCATGTTCGTCGTCGACGCGTGGGCCGACGGGCTGCGCGGGGACGTGCCGGAGCGGTCGATGGGCAGGCCACTGCCAGGATGGAGCTGCGCCGTCCTGCGAGACGACAGCGACGACGTCGCGGAAGCAGGCGAACTCGGCCGGGTCGCGATCGATGTCCGGAACAGCCCGCTGGTCTGGTTCGCGGGATACGTCGACGCACCCGACAAGACGGCGACCCGATTCACCGACGACGGACGCTGGTACCTGACCGGCGACGCCGGCAAGGTCGACGAGAACGGCTTCTACTTCTTCTCGTCGCGCGACGACGACGTCATCATCATGGCCGGCTACCGGATCGGGCCCTTCGACGTCGAATCTGTGCTGGTCATGCATCCCGACGTGGTGGAGGCGGCGGTCGTCGGACTACCCGACGAATTGCGCGGCGAAGTGCTCGAAGCGTTCGTCGTCCTCCGCGACGGAGTGGACGGCGACGATGCGCTCGAAGCGGACCTGCAACAGCTGGTGAAGAAGAAGTTCGCGGCACACGCCTACCCGCGCGCCGTCCACTTCGTCCCGCACCTTCCCAAGACTCCGAGCGGTAAGGTGCAGCGGTTCCTGCTGCGGCAGGACCGGACCACCTGAACGGGACGGTGGGGCGCGGAGACTAACCTGGAGGCCATGTCTACCCGCGCCCCGCTCGTCCCCGGAACCCCGACCCCGATCCGTGAGGTCCCCAAGTCCATCGAGCGCCCCGAGTACGTCTGGAAGCCCACGGCGAACGAGGGCAACGAGCCGTGGGTGCAGACACCCGAGACGATCGAGAAGATGCGCATCGCGTCGAAGATCGCGGCGCAGGCGCTCGTCGAGGCGGGTAATGCTGTGGCTCCGGGGGTGACGACCGACGAGATCGATCGCATCGCGCACGAGTTCATGTGCGATCACGGGTCGTACCCGTCCGATCTGGGTTACCGCGGATTCTCGAAGTCGGTGTGCGTGTCGCTCAACGAGGTGATCTGCCACGGAATTCCGGACACCACCGTGATCGAGGACGGCGACATCGTCAACATCGATGTGACCGCTTATATCCACGGTGTGCACGGCGACACCAATGCGACCTTCCTCGCGGGTGATGTGTCGGAGGAGGCGCGCCTGCTCGTCGAACGCACTCGCGAAGCGACGATGCGCGCGATCAAGGCGGTCAAGCCCGGCCGGGCGCTGAACGTCATCGGGCGGGTCATCGAGTCGTACGCCAATCGGTTCGGTTACGGCGTGGTGCGCGACTTCACCGGTCACGGAATCGGCGAGACCTTCCACAACGGCCTGGTGATCCTGCACTACGACCGCCCCGACATCGACACGATCCTCGAGCCGGGCATGGTGTTCACGATCGAGCCGATGATCAATCTCGGCACGCCCGACTACGACATCTGGGACGACGGATGGACCGTGGTCACCAAGGACCGCAAGTGGAGTGCCCAGTTCGAGCACACACTCGTCGTCACCGAGACCGGAAGCGAGATCCTTACCCTCCCCTGACTGTCCATTGCTGTCCCCGTAAGTGTGCGCGGACGAGTGGGGGAGTCACCGTCGAACCACCACGGACGGGATGCAATGCCCGATGTGCGACGGTCCGGCGTGTAGCGTTTGCCCGCATGGAAACCAGGACGGTGAGCGCCCCAGGGGGGAGCGTTCGGGTGTATGTCGGGGGGCCGGACAGTCGACACACGGTGCTGCTGCTTCCCGACGCAGGGGAGTCCGCAGATGTATACGACGTCGTGTGCGAGCGACTGCACAACTCGGACCTTCGCACAGTCGTCGTCGACAGCATCGACGGTCTCGCCCCTGCCGACGTGTTCGCGATACTCGATGATCTGACTCTGCCGTGGGTGCATCTCGTAGGCAGTGGAGCCGGCGCCGAACTCGCGTGGGCTGTCGCGGCAGGGCGGTTCGGACGGTTCGCGAGTCTTGTCGTCGCCGAGCGCGGACACCCCGCCGTCCCGACTACCGATGGCACCGTGCGCGACGCATCGGCGCCGGCCGCAGAGGTCCCGACCACCATCGTGATCGGGAGCGCTGGTCGGCGAGCGGAGGCCGATGGCTCGATGCGCTACGTCACCGGTGAATTCCGAGTGGTCGAACTCGACGGTGTCGAGAACATCCCGGTGCACGCACCCGCAGATTTCGCGTCGGCCATCACGCTCCGCACCGGAAGCTGGTAGACGCACGACGCCCCCCGGATCCGAAGATCCTGGAGGCGCCGTGTGCGGTCGGGTCAGAGACCGAGCAGAGCGTTCTCGACGAGCTCGGGCAGCGCCGGATGGATCCAGTACTGGCCGTTGGCCATCTCCTGGGCGGTGAGACCGAAACTCATCGCCTGGATCAGCGGTTGGATCACGGTCGACGCCTGCGCTCCGATGATGTGCGCACCGAGCAACAGACCCGTGGATCGATCGGCAATCAGCTTGCAGAAGCCCTCGGTGTCCTCCATCGCCCAGCCGTAGGCGACGTCGCCGTAGTTCTGGACCTTGACCGAGATGTCGTATCCGGCTGCGCGGGCCTGTTCCTCTGTCAGCCCGACCGTCGCGATCTGCGGATCGGTGAATACGGCGGACGGCACGAACCGGTGGTCGGAACGCCGCAGTTCCGACGTGCCGCTCCACGCATCACGGAGCAGGTTGTGCTGTACGACCCGGGCCTCGTGATTGGCGACGTGCTTGAGCTGGTACGACGACGACACGTCACCGAGTGCGAACACGCCGCGCGCCGTGGTGCGCTGGAACTCGTCGACGACGATGCGCCCGTCGCCGTCGAGGTCGATCCCGGCCTTCACTGCATCGAGGAGATCGCCATTGGGGTCGCGGCCGGTTGCGACGAGCAGCGCGTCGCCGGCCACGACCTTGCCGTCGGCGAGTTCCACCTCGACGCCGTCGCCGACGGACCGGAACACGCGAGCAGGATTGGACAGCTGCACGTCCCACTTCTCGCGGGCGAGCATCGTGAATCGCTCGGAGACGTCGGTGTCGAGGTGCCGCAGCAGCGCGCCGCTGCGCGCGATCACCGACACTCGTGTGCCCAAGGCGGAGAACACGTGCGCGAACTCCATGGCGATGAATCCGGTACCGAGAATCACCAGCGACTCGGGGAGTTTCGGCAGACGCATGATGTCGTCGCTCGTGTGATAGCGCACGCCGCTGTCGAGCACGGACCTGGGGACCGCTGCGCGTGAGCCGGCCGCGACAACCACCTGGTCGGCGGTGATGGTCTCGCCGGTGCCCGTGTCGATCGTGCGCTCCCCGACGAACCGGGCATGCCCGCTGTACACGGTGACGTTGTCGCAGTCCTCGCGGCGGTAGCGTTCGCCGCCCGCAGCGATCGGATCGATGCGTCCGAAGACGCGGTCGACGATGTCGTTCCAGCGCACATCATCGATGGAGGCATCGACGCCGTACTTGCCTGCAGCGCGAATCGTGCGTGCGACCTCGGCGGCATAGACGTACATCTTGGTCGGAATGCACCCGACGTTGAGACACGTACCGCCGAAGGTGCCCTCTTCGAGGATCGCGACGCGCTTGTCGTCGTAGCGCTCATCGATGAGTGAGTTACCCGATCCGGTACCGATGATCGCGAGGTCGTAGTGGGTCACGCATGCTCTCCCGTGGTTCGTGGCCGGGCGTCGTCCGACCGGGCGCCGGCGGTCTCGTCACCGGTTCTGTGATCGTCCAACCATCCCAGCCACAGGTCCAATTCCCGAAAGGCCTCACCCAGGGGGCCGGGTGTGGAAAGGAACACATCGTGCCGTGCACCGTCGATGGGCACGATCGTCGTGCGGTCGCCGAGACACCCCGCCCACCGGGCGATCTGCCGGACATCGAGAACTGCATCGACGGTGTCGATCGCCGGATCGTACTTCGGCGCCGAACGGCTCTCCCCCGAACGCAGGATCAGCGACGGCACCCCGATGTCGAGCCCACGGTGCAGTTGCGCGTGTCCCTGTCGCACCGCGCGGATCCACCCGAATCTGATAGGGAACCCCGTCGTCGGCTTCAAGTCGAGGTCGTAGGTCCAGCCGCCGTTGAGCAGACTCGTCCCGTAGGTGTCGAGCTTCGGGCCGGGGACCGCTTCCTTGGGGCACAACCGGCCGAGGAGATCGATCGCAGCGGTACCGACATTGCGCAGGTAGGACGGTCCTTGCAGGTCGAACCACGGGCTGTTGAGGATCAGACCGGTCACTCCCGCTCCGCGGGCGCCGCCGGGGCGCCGCTGGAGACGGTCGAGCCACAGGGGGAGCACGAGACCGCCGGTCGAGTGGGCGGCGAGCAGGACGCCCCCGCTCACCTCATCGCGCACCAGCCGCAACGCCTGATCGAGCTCGGAGTCGTAGAACTCGAGGTCGGTGACGTAGTGGGGGGTGTGTTCGGGTGCGCGCGACCGGCCGCACTTGCGCAGGTCCAGGGCGTAGAAGCGGTAGCCCTGCGCGGCGAAGTGCTCGGCCAGGTGCTGCTGGAAGAAGTAGTCGGTGAAACCGTGGACGTAGAGGACTGCACGATCGGGGAGGTCGACGTCGTCCGGTTGATACCGAACGAGGGTCGCGCTGATCTGTCCTTCATCGTCCGGGTCCGTGCCCAGAGGTAAGCTGAGCTGCTGGTATCCGTCGCCGAGGATGTCGGGCTGCCAAGTTGTCACTATCACACTGTATTGGTGACTGCGGCAGACTGAAGTGGGTACACAATTGGGTGAAATGAAACGCCGGTCAACATCCGGGTAACCTGTTCGTCGCAGTCTGCACGATCGTGGTGAGCTCGGTGTACGAGAGCGTCCATGTCCGTGTACGGGACACTCACGCGGGCGGACCACCACCGCGGCGGCGCGTGCGAACAGACAAGGAAGTCGATTTCCCAGTGTCAGAGAACGTAGAGGCGAAGACCGATGTAGTGCTCGTTGGCGCGGGCATCATGAGCGCGACTCTCGGGGCGTTGCTGCGTCAGCTGCAGCCGGAGTGGTCGATCACGGCGTTCGAGCGGCTCGACGCCGCCGCCGCGGAGAGCAGCGACCCGTGGAACAATGCGGGCACCGGGCATTCCGCGCTCTGTGAGCTCAACTACACCCCAGCGAAGCCCGACGGCTCGGTCGACATCACCAAGGCGATCAACGTCAACGAGCAGTTCCAGGTGTCGCGCCAGTTCTGGGCCTACGCGATCGACAAGGGAATTCTGTCGGATCCGAAGAACTTCATCAATCCGATTCCACACGTCGGCTTCGTCCACGGCGCCGACAACGTGAAGTACCTGCGCGCCCGTTACGACGCCCTCGCCGGACACCCGCTCTTCGCCGGGATGGAGTACTCCGAGAGCCCCGAGTGGTTCGCCGAGCGCCTGCCCCTCATGGCCAAGGGCCGCGACTTCTCCGATCCGGTTGCGCTGAACTGGACCGAGACCGGAACCGACGTCGATTTCGGTGCGCTCACCAAGCAGCTCGTCAACAACGTCGCGGCATCCGGCGGCACCGTGTTCTTCGGCCACGAGGTCACCAACCTCACCAAGCAGTCCGATGGCAGCTGGATCGTGAAGGTCCGTAACCGCCGTACCGGGGACTCCCGCAAGGTTCACGCAAAGTTCGTGTTCGTGGGCGCCGGCGGCGGTGCCCTCCACCTGCTGCAGAAGTCGGGGATCTCCGAGGCCAAGGGCTTCGGCGGCTTCCCCGTGTCGGGTGCGTTCCTGCGGTGCACCAACCCCGACGTCATCGCTCAGCACAGCGCCAAGGTCTACGGCAAGGCCGCTGTCGGCGCACCGCCCATGTCGGTGCCCCACCTCGACACCCGCGTCATCAACGGTAAGCAGGGTCTGCTCTTCGGTCCGTACGCAGGCTGGTCGCCGAAGTTCCTCAAGGAGGGCGGCGTGATGGACCTGCCCAAGTCGATCAAGCCGAACAACCTGATGTCGATGCTCGGCGTGGGCATGACCGAGCTCGGTCTCGTCAAGTACCTCGTCGGCGAGCTCAGCCAGTCGCCCGCCGACCGCATCGTGACGCTGTCCGAGTTCGCTCCCGAGGCACGCCTCGAGGATTGGGAACTCATCGTCGCCGGTCAGCGTGTCCAGGTCATCCGCCGTAAGGGCGCCGGTGGTGTCCTCGAGTTCGGTACCGCGGTGGTCAACGCCGCCGACGGAACGATCGCAGGTCTCCTCGGTGCGTCGCCCGGCGCGTCCACCGCGGTTCCCGCGATGCTGGATGTGCTCGAGCGGTGCTTCCCTCAGCAGTGGGCGGGGTGGCAGCCCAAGCTCCAGGAAATGGTCCCGTCGCTGGGCGTCAAGCTGTCGGACAAGCCTGGATTGTTCGAACAGGTGTGGGACTGGAGCACCAAGGCTCTCGAGCTCGACGTCGCATCCGATCCGGTGCCGACCGCACCGGTCGAGGCTGCCGCTGTCTGACACTCGCACACATCGTCACAGGCCGGTCCGCACCCAGTGGGAGCGGACCGGCCTGTGTTCACATCGGATCGGAAAGTGGGGATCATCGGGTGCCAACCGAGAACGCCGACGAGACGAACTACCTCGTCGGCCTGAATCTGTCCGGGCGCCGCGTCGCCGTGGTGGGAGGCGGGTCCGTCGCACAGCGCCGAATCGGACTGCTCGCCTCGGCGGGTGCAGACATCCACGTAGTGGCGCGCGTTGCGACACCGGTGATCGAAAGCATGGCGGCCAAAGGACAGATCACCCTCGAACTCCGTGACTACGTCGACGGCGACCTCGACGGCGCCTGGTACGCGATGGCGTGCACCGACGAACCCGGCACCAATGCCGCGATCGTCGCGGAAGCCGAACGACGCAGGGTGTTCTGCGTGCGCGCCGACAATGCCCGAGAGGGAAGTGCGGTGACACCGGCGACGGCACGGCACGACGGCCTGACCGTCGGCGTGCTGGCAGGTGGAGACCACCGGCGCTCCGCGGCGGTCCGCACCTCGATCCTCGACGCGCTCTCCGGGGCGGGCACCTCCGCGATCTCCGACACCGGCAACAAGCCGGTCGGTGTCGCGCTGGTAGGTGGCGGACCGGGCGACCCGGATCTGATCACCGTCCGGGGCCGTCGACTGCTTTCGCAAGCAGATGTGGTGGTCGCCGACCATCTGGCGCCGCAACCGCTTCTCGCCGAACTCGCCCAGCACGTCGAGGTGATCGACGCCGCGAAGCTGCCGTACGGCAGGGCGATGGCGCAGCAGGCCATCAACGAGATCCTCGTCGACCGCGCAAAGGCAGGGAAATTCGTCGTCAGGCTCAAAGGCGGCGACCCGTACGTGTTCGGACGCGGCTTCGAAGAACTCGAAGCCTGCACCGAGGCCGGTGTGCCGGTGACGGTCGTGCCGGGCATCACCAGCGCGATCTCGGTGCCGTCCGCGGCAGGAATCCCCGTCACCCACCGCGGGGTCACGCACGAGTTCGTGGTGGTCAGCGGTCACGTCGCGCCCGATCATCCCGATTCCCTGACCGACTGGGAGGCGCTCGCGAAACTTCGGGGCACCCTCGTGTTGCTGATGGCCGTGGCGCGCATCGAACAGTTCGCCGATGCCCTCATCTCGGGCGGACGACCTTCCGACACCCCGGTCTCGGTAGTGCAGGAAGGGACGCTGCGACATCAGCGGGTGCTGCGCGCAGACCTCGCGACCGTCGCCGCACGAGTCCGTGAGGAAGACATCCGCCCACCCGCGATCATCGTGATAGGTCCGGTCGCCGGATTCACGACGGAAGGTCCGTGACGTGACCGATACCTCGAAACAGATGACCGCCCGCGCCGTCGCCATCGCGACGCTCGTCCTGAGCGGGCTCCAGCTCATGGTGGTGCTCGACGGAACCGTCGCGAACCTCGCGCTCGCACCGTTGCAGGCCGAACTCGGACTGTCCGACTCCGGCCGCAACTGGGTTCTCACCTCGTACGCGCTGGCCTTCGGTGGCCTGATGTTGCTCGGCGGGAGGCTCGGCGACAGCTACGGCCGCAAGAAGATGTTCATCGCCGGAGTCGGGCTCTTCACGTTTGCATCGTTGTTGTGCGGCATCGCGAGCAACGACATGATGCTCATCGGCGCACGCGCCCTCCAGGGAGTGGGCGCCGCAGTGGCGTCACCCACCGCCCTTGCTCTGGTGGCGACGACGTTCGCGGCCGGTCCTGCACGCAACCGGGCGATCGCAGTGTTCGCCGCGATGACGGGTGTCGGATCCATCGCGGGTCTGATCCTCGGCGGCGCGCTCACCCAGGTGTCGTGGCGATGGATCTTCTTGATCAACGTGCCCATCGGTGTACTCATCGTGGTGCTCGCGGTGATCTCGCTGCGAGAGACCGTCGCCGAGCGTCTCGCGCTCGACGTACCCGGCGCCATTCTCGCGACGCTGGGATGTACCGGGGTGGTGTTCGCAGTGACCGAGGGCCCCGGATTGGGGTGGGGGAGTCCCGCCGTGATCGGGGCACTCGCCGCCGGTGTTGTGCTGCTCGGAGCGTTCCTGCTGGTCGAGCGCCGCGCCGAGAACCCGCTCCTGCCGTTCGTGCTGTTCCGCAACAGGGATCGCGTCGCCGTGTTCGTGTCGATCTTCTTCGCGGGCGCGGTGATGTTCAGTCTCGCCGCATTCGTTGCCCTGTTCGTGCAGGACGTTCTCGGCTACACCCCGCTGCAGGCGGGCCTCGCCTTCGTTCCGTTCGCCTTCGGTCTCGGTGGTGCGGCCGCCGTGTCGTCGAAGCTCGTCGCGCGGATTCAGCCGCGCTGGCTCATCGTGACCGGTACGGCCATCATGACCGTGAGCCTGGTGTACGGGTCGGCAATGGACCACGACGTCGCGTACTTCCCGACCCTGTTCGTACTCGTGCTCATCGTCGGGTTCGGTGTCGGACTCGCCGTCGTGCCGCTGCCGTTGTGTGCCGTCGCCGGTGTGGGTTCGCACGAGATCGGGCCGCTGTCGGCGATCGCGCAGGTTGCCCAGACACTCGGAGGGCCCGTCGGTCTCGGGATCATCGGTTCGCTGGCGACGTCGAGGGCGATGTCACTCGGCGGTACGCCCGGTCCGGTCGCAAATATGACGGACGCTCAGCTCACCGCGCAGGGAGAGGGTTATCTGTTCGCTCTCTTCGGCTGTGCGGTGTGTGCGGTCATCGCGGGTATCGCGGCACTGTTCATCCGGTTCACGCCCGAACAGGTCGCGCAGGCACAGGAAGCCGAGAAGGCAGCCCAGACGATCTGAGCTCTCGACACGCACGCCGACCCCGTCTTCCGGCGGGGTCGGAATGCGTATCAGGTCAGGACGACCAACTCGGTCGGCGATGCCACCTCGACCCGCAAACCGGCCTTCGACGCCACCCGCGCCACACCCTTGACGTCGGCCGGTTCGGCACGCGTGAGCACCAGCGCTCGGGCAAGCAGACCCTTGTGGTGCTTGTTGAAGTGGCTGACCACCTTGCGAGTGCCGTCGGGCTGCTCGGTGAGCACCGTGGCGGTCACCGCACCGGGTATCGGGCCGAGCTGCTGATAGACACCCGACCGCAGGTCGACAACGAGATCGCCGTCCGCTTCCGTCGTGATCGCATCGGACAACTCCGGGCGCCACAGCGCCGCGAGCGTCCCGAAACCGGGCAGCTTCGACCCGCCCGACAGCCGGTAGGCGGGGATCGGGTCGACCGCGCGCACCGCACCGAACAGCGCAGACCCGATGCCCAGCCGACGGTAGGCCTTGTCGCGCTGTGCCTTGGTGAAGGCGGCGGCATCGAGCGCGTCGAACAACACGCCCGTGTAGCGGGAGAGCGCCGGACGAGTGGGGGAGACCCACAGCTTCGCGTTCCGTTCGACCTCGTCGAACTGGGTCGCGCCCAGTCCGAGGGCCCGACACGACGCCTCCGGGTCGGCGGCGAGATCGACGAGAGACTGCACGAGGAGCTCGCGTGTCTCGGTCAGTTGCGGCATCGACAGTTCGCCGAGATCGAGTGGGGCGCCGTCGCCGCCGTCGGACTTGGTCTCGGAAGGGGGGAGAAGGACCAGCACAAACGACAACCGTACCGATCGGGCGGATGAGACCGCGAGGTAGGCTGACCGATCGTGATCACCCGCATGTCGCAACTGTTCCTCCGCACTCTCCGCGACGACCCGGCCGACGCCGAGGTCGCCAGCCACAAGCTGCTTGTCCGAGCCGGCTACGTGCGCCGCATCGCACCGGGCGTGTACTCGTGGCTGCCACTGGGCCTGAAGGTGCTGCGTGAGGTGGAGCGGGTCGTCCGCGAGGAGATGAACAGCATCGGCGCGCAGGAGATTTCCCTGCCTGCTCTGCTCCCGCGCGAGCCCTACGAGACGACGAACCGCTGGACGGAGTACGGACCCGGTCTGTTCCGTCTCCAGGATCGCAAAGGCGGCGACTACCTCCTCGGCCCGACCCATGAGGAGATGTTCGCGCTCACGGTCAAGGGCGAATACAACTCGTACAAGGATTTCCCGGTCACGCTGTACCAGATCCAGACCAAGTACCGCGACGAGGAACGGCCGCGCGCCGGCATTCTGCGCGGCCGCGAGTTCACCATGAAGGACTCGTACAGCTTCGACCTCACCGACGAGGGGCTCGCCGAGTCGTACCGCGCTCACCGCGACGCATACGAGCGGATCTTCACGCGCCTCGGCGTGCAGTACGTGGTCGTGTCCGCGACGTCGGGCGCCATGGGCGGCAGCGCGTCGGAAGAATTCCTCGCAGAATCGCCCGCGGGCGAGGACACCTACGTGCGGTGCGTCGAATCCGGGTACGCCGCGAACGTCGAGGCTGTGAAGACCCTGGCCCCGACAGCCATTCCGATCGAGGGGCAGCCGGAGGCGGTCGTCCACGACACCCCGGACACTCCTACGATCGACACGCTCGTCACTGTGTCCTCGCAGATCCTCGGTCGCGAGGTCGACGCCTCCGAGACGCTCAAGAACATCCTCGTGAAGGTGCGGCAGCCGGGCGGCGAGTGGGAGCTCCTCGGGATCGGCGTCCCGGGTGACCGCGAGGTCGACGACAAGCGGCTCGAAGCCTCTCTCGAGCCGGCCGAGGTCGCTCTGCTCGGCGAGGCAGATTTCGCCGCCAATCCGTTCCTCGTCAAGGGCTACATCGGCCCCAAGGCGTTGCTGGCGAACGGCGTGCGCTACCTCGTCGATCCCCGGATCGTCGAGGGAACTTCGTGGATCACCGGTGCCGACGAGCACGGCAAGCACGTGTTCGGGCTCGTCGCCGGCCGCGACTTCACCCCGGACGGCACGATCGAGGCGGCAGAGGTACGCGACGGCGACCCGTCGCCGGACGGAGCCGGACCGCTCGTCTCGGCCCGCGGCATCGAGATCGGTCACGTGTTCCAGCTCGGCCGCAAGTACACCGACGCATTCGAGGTCAACGTTCTCGGTGAGAACGGAAAGCCGGTGCGCCCCACCATGGGCTCCTACGGTGTCGGCGTCTCACGACTCGTCGCAGTGGTCGCCGAGCAGCAGCACGACGACAAGGGACTGCGCTGGCCGGCGGAGATCGCGCCGTTCGACGTGCACCTCGTGATCGCCAACAAGGACGAGCAGGCCCGCGCGGGCGCCGAAGCTCTCGCGCAGGAACTCTCCGACGTCGGCGTCGATCTGCTCTTCGACGACCGCAAAGCATCGCCGGGCGTGAAGTTCAAGGACTCCGAACTGCTCGGTATGCCGCTCGTCGTCGTGGTCGGCCGCGGTTTCGCAGACGGTCACGTCGAAGTGCGTGACCGCTTCACCGGCGAGGCCCGCGAGGTGCCCGTCGCGGATGCGGTGAGCGAGGTTCTCGCGGCGACCCGCCGCTAGAAACGACGGACGGCTACCGATGAGACGGTGGCGGGGGACACTGTGTCCATGGCTCCTGAATGGGAACACACCGACACCTACCTCTCCGACCTTCTCATCGGCAACGATCGCGCCACGGAGTCCGCACTTGTGGCGAACACCGACGCAGGCCTGCCCGCCATCGACGTCTCGCGCATGCAGGGCAAGTTCCTGCACCTGCTCGCCCGAGCGATGGGCGCCCGTGCGGTGCTCGAGATCGGCACGCTCGGCGGATACAGCACGATCTGGCTCGCCCGCGCGGTCGGAGACGAAGGCCGGGTGGTCACACTCGAATTCGAACCCCGCCACGCCGAGGTCGCCCGCGCGAATCTGGACCGCGCGGGTGTCGGCGGTGTCGTCGACATCCGCGTCGGACCGGCATTGGAGTCGTTGCCGCACATCGACGGCCCGTTCGATCTGGTGTTCATCGACGCGGACAAGGAGAACAACTCCAATTACGTGCGCGAAGCACTGCGGTTGACTCGACCGGGCAGCGTCATCGTCGTCGACAACATCGTTCGCGGCGGGGCCATCGCCGATCCCGACCAGGATGACGAACGGGTCCGCGCGTCACGGGACGTTCTCGCCCTGCTGGCAGCAGAACCGCGCCTCGATTCCACGGCACTCCAGACCGTGGGCTCGAAGGGTTGGGACGGCTTCGCGATGGCACTCGTCGTCGACTGAGGGTCGCGACCGGACAGGTTCCCGCCGGATTGTCCTGATCCGGTGCGAGAACCTGTTCCAGTGTCGTAACGTGCGCAGCCATGATCTCTACCGTCGTCTGGGGAACGGGAAACGTCGGACGTGCGGCGATCCGAGCCGTCGACGCTCACCCGGCGCTAGAACTCACCGCGGTGCTGGTCCACAACCCGGACAAGGTCGGCCGCGATGCCGGCGACCTGGGCGATCTCGGCCGCGAGGTCGGTGTCGCGGCGACAGCCGATATCGATGCCGCGCTCTCCGCAGGCCCCGGAGCCGTCGTGTACGCGGCGACCGGGGACATCCGCCCCGACGACGCCTTCGCCGACATTCTTCGTGCGCTGAGCACCGGCGCCGTGGTCGTCACCCCCGCGCTGTTTCCTCTCTACGACCACCGCAGCGCCCCGCCCGAGATGCGGGAGCCGATCCTGGCAGCGATCACGGAGGCAGGAGGGTCGTTCTTCGCGTCGGGTATCGACCCCGGTTGGGGCAACGACGTGCTGCCGCTGCTGCTCAGCGGACTCGGCACGACTGTCGAGGGCATCCGCTGCCAGGAGATCTTCGACTACTCCACCTACGACCAGCCGGACTCGGTGCGGTACCTCGTGGGTATGGGACAGCCGATGGACTATCAACCACCCATGCTCGCGCCGTCCGTCCCGACCATGGTGTGGGGCGGACAGGTGCGGTTGATGGCGCGAGGCCTCGGCGTCGAACTCGACGAGATCCGTGAAGTCTTCGACCGGCGGGCCCTCGACAACACCATCACCACTGCGACGATGGGCGACTTCGAGGCGGGCACACAGGGCGCGGTGCGATTCGAACTGCAGGGCATCGTCGGCGGACGGCCCCGCATCGTCATCGAACACGTCACCCGCATCCACCCGAATTGCGCGCCGGACTGGCCGGTTCCACCCGACGGCGGTGCGGGTGCGCACCGGGTGATCATCGAGGGACGACCTCGGATCGAAGTCAGCATCGAGGCCGACGACGAAGGCGGAAGCCGGGCGGCAGGGGGGAATGCGACGGCGGTGGGTCGCCTCGTCGGCGCGATCGACTGGCTCGTCGAGCATGAACCCGGTGTCTACGACGCGCTCGACGTACCGCTACGCCCTGCGATCGGCAAACTCACCGCCGCGGAAGGAACACCCGCATGATCATCGACATCCCCGAGGACAAGGACCCGATCGGCTACGTCTGGGCCGAGATGGTCCCCGGGATCGGCATCCCCGCCTCCCAATTCTCGCTGTCCGTGTACGAGCACTCGACCATCGACCTGCGCGCGTTCGAAGCCGCGCGGCTGCGGATCGCGCAGATCAACGGATGTGTCTTCTGCCAGGACTGGCGCACCGAACGGGACGGAGTGAAGGTCGAGCCCGGTTTCGACCGAGACGTCGAGAATTGGCGCACCACCGAGCACTTCGACGAGCGAACACGACTCGCCACCGAGTACGCCGAGCGATACGCGCTCGATCACCACGGACTCGACGACGCGTTCTGGGGCCGGATGAAAACCCAGTACACCGACGCCGAGATCGTCGAGTTGTCGATGAGCATCGGATCGTGGTTGGCGTTCGGTCGGCTCAACCACGTCCTCGGTCTCGACACCGCCTGCGTGCTACCAGGACACCGACCACCACCGACAGACGACTAGGGCGACCCGAACACCACGTCGCCGGCGTAGCCGATCATCCACTGCACGCCGTACTTGTCGGTGCACATGCCGAAGCGCTCGGCCCATTCCACCTTCCCCAGTGGCATGGACACCTCGCCTCCCTCGGACAGTCCGGCGAATACCCGGTCGGCTTCCTCGGCGCTGTCGGCGTCGATCGAGATCGCGAAATTCGTTCCGGCAGTGACGGTGCCCATTGCCTCGGGGACATCGGATCCCATGAGCGTGCTGTCGCCCAACGGGAGCGCGACGTGTGCGACGCCGTTCTTCTGCTCCTCGGTCAGCTCCATATCGCCGGTATCCATGTCGCTGAAGCGAGCCAGCTGTAGTTCGCCGCCGAAGACGGATCGGTAGAAGGTGAATACTTCTTCGGTGTTGCCGTTGAAATTCAGGTACGGGTCGACTGATTTCATGGTGTGCTCCCATATCGCTGTACGGACGGTCGCGCACCCGCAGTCTAGTGCGCAGATACGGTGCCAACAGGTCGAACGACGTCGGTCGAGCGGTCAACTCTCCCGCCATCCAGGCCGCACCAGACCGGACTCGTAGGCCAGCACCACCAACTGGGTCCGGTCCCGCGCACCGAGCTCGAGCAGGATCCGGCTCTGCACCGTCGCGGGGCTCAGGAACAGTCGGTCGCCGATCTCACGGTTGGTCAAGCCCTCGGCGACTACATTCTTGTGTTCACTGCCGGAACGATGTGGTGGATGCGCCGCCAGGAAGTGTGACCGTGTGGTCGGCCGGGTCCTCAGGACCGACCGGGGAACGCAACGGTCGGCGGAACGATCCCGAGGTGTGTCCGCCAGCGTGCGGCACGAACCGAGGCGTCGGTGAGTGCCTCGATCGCGTCCGCCCGCGTCGGTTCGCTTCGTGCCCGCTCGACGACCGAACGCCACGCGACCGCGGTGTCGGTTTCGATCTGCAGTGCGAGTTGTGCGGCACTCGCCGGGTCGGTGACAGGAAACGGCACCGTGTATCCGGGTGCCGCGACCGGCGGTTCGACACCGACGGAGAGCAACGCGTCGATCGTGGCGTCGCGGCGCGCGCGATGTGCTGCGGTGTCGGTCGCCACGTCGTCGGCGCGCGCCGGGTCGGCGAAAGCCGAGACGACGCCGTATCCGAACACGGCGGCGTGCTCGGCGGCGAGGGCATCGACGAGGGATTGCTGTTCGGGACCGAGCTCGGGCGACGTCACGGCAACAACACCGCCGTCTGGACCGCACACGCGGCGCTGATGGAGGCGAGCATCCCCGCGCGGAACCCCTGCAGGGTGCGGCCGACGTCGGCTGCGCTGCGCTGCGACTGCGTCAGGCGCTCACGCAGCAGTTCGACGGTGGGCGCTTCGGCTGCGGGTGCGGTGGTCGTCGGCGACGGGGTGTCGTTCGTCGTTGTGCCCGCCACGCGAGCGACCTCGGCGTCGAGTGCATCGGCGTGTGCGGTGCGTTCGGAGCTGATGGTGGTCAGTGGGGCGGCGAGGTCGGGGGAGGCCGCAATCAGGGCGGTGGCGGTCGACGCATCGGTGCGAGCTCGTGCGGCCTGGGCGAGCAATGGGTCGGGCTCGGGCTCGCTGTCGTCGGTGGTTCCACATCCGGTGACAGCCGCCACCGAGACTCCTCCGGCCGCGGCAGAGCACCATCGCAGCAGGGTTCGTCGGGACATCGCGGATCGCGTCACTGGCATCGGCACCGGGCCATCCTGCCAGTCGGATGTGACAGACAACGACCCCGGCCTGGTCACGGCGCGGCGAATTGCACGTTAGGCTGGATATCTGCCGGAACGTCCGTCCCGGCCGGTGTCCGCTGCGATCACAACTGAACGAGGAGCCCGCTCACCATGCCTGTGCCACCCCCGGAGAGGATCGTCGAGCTCGTCACCGATCTTCTCGACAACGAGGGCTACGACCTCGAAGACGTGGTCGTGACCGCCGCCGGAAAGCACAGCACCGTTCGACTGATGGTCGACAGTGACGCGGGCCTCGGACTCGACGAGGCGGCCCGTCTGAGCCGCCTGGTGTCCGAAGCATTCGACTCCATCTCCGATTTCGGGGAGTCGCCGTACGTCCTCGAAGTGACGAGTCCGGGCATCGGCAGGCCGATCACACTCGACCGGCACTGGCGGCGCGCTCAGGGCCGCAAGGCCCGGATCGAGACAGCCGACGAGACGTTCGTCGCCCGGATCGGCGAACTCGTCGGCGACACCATTCGTGTGGTGGCGTCCGACAAACAGGGCCCCTTCGTTCGCTCCCTGTCGCTGAGCGACGTACGCAAGGCCGTGGTCGAGATCGAGTTCTCGCCCCCGAATCCGCGGGAGCTGGAACTTGCAGGTGGACTGCCCGACGGTCGCGTGCAGGCCGGTGAGATCGACGAGAATGCGGTGGGCGCGGACGCGGCGGACGACGAGGACACGGTGGACGGCGGCACCGAAAGCAACGAACTGAGGATGGACAAGTGAATATCGAAATTGCGGCTCTGCGGATGCTGGAGTCGGAGAAGAACATTCCGTTCGACGAGCTGATCGAGACGCTCGAGACGGCATTGCTCACCGCCTACCGGCACGTCGACGGTCACCAGTCGCACGCGCGGGTCGTGGTCGATGTCAAGACCGGAGCGATCCAGGTGCTCGCCGAGGAGCGCGACGAGGACGGCAACGTCATCGCCGAATGGGACGACACCCCCGAGAACTTCGGTCGTATCGCTGCGACCACCGCACGCCAGGTGATCATGCAGCGGATCCGCGACGCGGAACACGAGCAGCGCTTCGGTGAATTCTCCACCCACGAAGGGGAGATCGTCAGCGGTGTCGTGCAGCGCGACTCCCGCGCCAACGCCCGCGGCATGGTGGTCGTCAAGATCGGCGGCGACGCCAGCACCACCGAAGGGCTGATCCCGCCGGCCGAGCAGGTCCCGGGGGAGAATTACGAACACGGTGACCGCATCAAGTGCTATGTCGTGGGTGTCTCACGCGGGCAGCGCGGACCGCAGATCACGCTGTCGCGGACCCACCCGAACCTGGTTCGCAAGCTGTTCGCACTCGAGGTTCCCGAGATCGCCGACGAGTCCGTCGAGATCGTCGCGGTCGCGCGGGAGTCGGGCCACCGCTCGAAGATCGCTGTGCACTCGGTTGTGCCCGGGCTCAACGCGAAGGGCGCCTGCATCGGGCCGATGGGTCAGCGTGTGCGCAACGTGATGCGAGAACTCGGTGAAGAGAAGATCGACATCATCGACTTCGACGAGGATCCCGCGAAGTTCGTCGGCAACGCGTTGTCGCCGTCGAAGGTGGTTTCCGTCACGGTCGTAGACCCGGATGCACGCGCTGCACGAGTGGTCGTGCCCGACTTCCAGCTATCGCTTGCGATCGGTAAGGAAGGGCAAAATGCGCGTCTCGCAGCACGCCTGACCGGGTGGCGTATCGATATCCGGAGCGACGCCGCACCCGTCGAGGCAGAGGGCGCGGACGAGTCCCCGACAGGCAGGTGAAGGTGAGATGCGGGATTTCGGGCAAAACAGCGGTACAGTGGTCGATGGTTCAGCATGACCTGCCCTCCGTCCGCCCGGAGCGCACCGGCCCGGTGCGCACTTGCGTCGGATGTCGGCAGCGAACGCTGGCTGCCGAACTGTTGAGGATCGTGGCGCGAGGCTCGGAACCGGAAGGTTGCGTGGTCGTCCCCGATCCGAGGCGCAGGCTTCCTGGGCGAGGTGCATGGATGCATCCCACCGCGGAGTGTCTGAACCTGGCCGTTCGGCGTCGAGCATTCGGCAGAGCACTGAGGGTGTCCGGCGGTCCGGATATCTCAGCGCTGGATCAGCTGGTCGGGTCCATGACGGAGAGGTCGCACAGCGATCTCGACGGCAGGACACCAACAGTGACATCGAACTCTGAGAAGAACAGGCACGAACACTCATGAGCACACCGTGAAGCACCAGCGATGAACGTCCATCGGAGATAACCCGAGGTCGTGCGGGCATTGGCCGCTCGACCTCATCAGTGAGGAGAGCAGTGGCAGGCAAGGCCCGCGTGCACGAGTTGGCTAAAGAACTCGGTGTCACAAGCAAGGAACTACTCGCAAAGCTCAAGGAGCAAGGCGAGTTCGTAAAGTCAGCGTCGTCGACGGTCGAGCCCCCGGTGGCCCGTCGTCTTCGCGATTCGTTCGGTAAGGCGCAGAGCGCTGATGCGCCGGCCGCAAAGGCCGCCCCCGCCCCGGGCCCCCGGCCCGGTGCACCGCGTCCGGGCCCTCGTCCGGCAGCACCCGCAGCCCCGGCACCCGCCGCACCTGCAACTCCGGAGAAGGAAGCCCCCGCGGCTCAGGCACCGGCACCGACCTCGTCGGCACGGCCGAAGCCCGGTGCACCCAAGCCCGCGGCCCCGGCCGCTCCGGCGCCCGCAGCCCCGGCACCCGAAACTCGGGCAGCGGAGACTCAGGCACCCGCAACGCCGGCTCCGGCAGCACCGGCCGCCGAAGCCGCTACACCGACGGATGCGCAGGCTCCCGCTGCGAAGCCGGCACCGAAGGCTCCGACGCCGGGTCCGAAGCCCGCTCCGCGTCCGGGCCCGAAGTCTCCGCGCGTCGGTAACAACCCCTACTCGTCCGCTCCTGCCGAGCGGCCCGCTCCGCGTCCGGCCGGTCCCCGTCCGGGCCCCGGCGGTCCCCGCCCGGCTCCCGGCCAGGGCGGACCCCGCCCGGCTCCCGGCCAGGGACGTCCGGCCGCAGGTGGACAGCGTCCGGCTCCGGGCCAGGGCGGTCCCCGTCCGGCTCCCGGTCAGGGCGGACCGCGTCCGTCCCCCGGCTCCATGCCTCCGCGCCCCACTCCGGGTGCGATGCCGCAGCGTGCTGCACGTCCGGCCGCGTCCGGTCGTCCGGGTCGTCCGGGCGGCGCACCCGGCGGTCGCCCCGGCGGCGGTGGCGGTGGCTACCGCGGTGGCGGAGCCGGTGGTGGCGCAGGCGCCGGTGCTCCTGCAGGCGCCGGAGCAGGTGCTCCCGGCGGCTTCCGGGGTCGTCCCGGCGGTGGCGGCGGCGGACGTGGACGTGGCGGTGCAGCCGGTGCGTTCGGTCGTCCCGGTGGAGCTCCGCGTCGTGGCCGTAAGTCGAAGCGGCAGAAGCGGCAGGAATACGATTCGATGCAGGCGCCCGCCGTCGGCGGCGTGCGGTTGCCGCGCGGCGGCGGCGAGACGATCCGTCTCGCACGTGGCGCGTCGCTGTCCGACTTCGCGGAGAAGATCGACGCGAACCCGGCATCGCTCGTGCAGGCCCTGTTCAACCTCGGTGAGATGGTCACGGCCACTCAGTCGGTCAACGACGAGACACTCGAGCTGCTCGGCTCGGAGATGAACTACGTCGTGCAGGTCGTCTCGCCCGAGGACGAGGACCGCGAGCTGCTCGAGTCGTTCGACATCCAGTACGGCGAGGACGAAGGCGGCGAGGAAGACCTCCAGCAGCGTCCCCCGGTGGTCACGGTCATGGGTCACGTCGACCACGGCAAGACCCGACTGCTCGACACCATCCGTAAGGCCAACGTCCGCGAGGAAGAGGCCGGTGGCATCACGCAGCACATCGGTGCCTACCAGGTGGAAACGCACCTCAACGGTGAAGACCGCCTGATCACCTTCATCGATACCCCGGGTCACGAGGCGTTCACCGCCATGCGTGCCCGTGGTGCGAAGTCGACGGACCTCGCGATCCTCGTGGTCGCGGCGGATGACGGCGTCATGCCGCAGACGGTCGAGGCGATCAACCACGCCCAGGCGGCCGACGTGCCGATCGTGGTCGCGGTGAACAAGATCGACAAGGAGGGTGCGAACCCTCAGAAGATCCGTCAGCAGCTCACCGAGTACGGACTGGTCACCGAGGAGTACGGCGGCGACACCATGTTCGTCGACATCTCGGCGAAGCAGGGGCTGCACATCGACGAGTTGCTCGAGGCCGTGCTGCTCACCGCAGACGCGTCCCTCGACCTGCGGGCCAACCCGGACATGGAGGCGCAGGGCGTCGCCATCGAGGCACACCTCGACCGCGGTCGCGGTCCGGTGGCCACCGTCCTGATCCAGCGCGGCACCCTGCGCGTCGGCGACTCCATCGTCGCCGGCGATGCGTACGGCCGTGTGCGACGCATGGTCGACGAGTTCGGTGACGACGTGCACGAGGCGCTTCCGTCGCGTCCCGTCCAGGTCATCGGCTTCACGTCGGTGCCCGGCGCCGGCGACAACCTGGTCGTCGTCGAGGAAGACCGCATCGCTCGGCAGATCGCCGACCGGCGCAATGCGCGTAAGCGCAACGCTCTGGCCGCGAAGAGCCGCAAGCGGATCAGCCTCGAGGATCTCGATGCAGCGCTCAAGGAGCACAACGAGCTCAACCTCATTCTCAAGGGCGACAACTCGGGTACCGTCGAGGCCCTCGAAGAGGCGCTCATGGGTATCGAGATCGACGACGAGGTGCGCCTGCGGGTCATCGACCGCGGTGTGGGTGGCGTCACCGAGACCAACGTCAACCTCGCAGCGGCGTCCAACGCCGTGATCATCGGCTTCAACGTTCGCGCCGAAGGCAAGGCGACGGAGCTGGCGAACCGCGAGGGCGTCGACATCCGCTACTACTCGATCATCTACCAGGCGATCGATGAGGTGGAGAAGGCTCTCAAGGGCATGCTCAAGCCGATCTACGAGGAGGTCGAGCTCGGCCGCGCCGAGATCCGTGCGATCTTCAAGTCGTCGAAGGTCGGCAACATCGCCGGTTGCCTCGTGCAGTCGGGCATCGTCAAGCGCAACGCCAAGGCACGCCTGCTCCGCGACAACAACGTGGTTGCGGAGACCGTCACGATCTCGTCGCTGCGGCGTGAGAAGGACGACGTTGTCGAGGTGCGCGAAGGCTACGAATGTGGTCTGACGGTCACCTACTCCGACATCAAGGTCGGCGACGTGATCGAGGCCTACGAGCTGCGCGAGAAGCCGCGCGACTGACACATCTCGACCGGTGGCGGTGGACGACCTCGTCGTCCGCCGCCACGGGCGTGTCGAGAGATCCGGATCCGACGGGGGAAGATCGACGATGTATCTGGGAGCACTCGAACTGGATATCCTCCTGGGCGACGTCCATTCGCTCAAGGGGAAACGCTCGCTGATCAAGCCGGTGCTCGCCGAGCTGCGTCGCCTGGGCGTGTCGGCGTCGGAGACCGGTGATCAGGATCTGCATCGACGGGCGCAACTCGGTGTGGCGGTCGCCGCACCCGACCTCGCACACGTACGCGAGATACTCGACAAGTGCGAGAGGCTCGCCGCGGCCCGCCCTGAACTGGAGTTGCTCTCCACCAGACTGAGAGTGTTCGGCCCGGAAGACTGACGGACCGACACAACACCGATAGTGGTCGCCGGAGACCGGCGACCGAGGAGGAACGAACGACATGGCCGATCCAGCACGCGCGCGCCGACTCGCGAAGCGCATCTCCACCATCGTGGCCACCGCGATCGACCATGAGATCAAGGACCCACGGCTCGAGTTCATCACCATCACCGACGCGAAGGTTACCCCTGACCTGCACGACGCGACGGTCTACTACACCGTGCGCGGCGCCGACCTGAACACCGAGGCAGACCTCGAGTCGGCAGCCGCCGGGCTCGAGAAGGCCAAGGGAATCCTGCGATCGAAGGTCGGTGCGGCAACCGGTGTCAGGTTCACCCCGACACTGACATTCGCGACCGACACCGTCCCCGAGACTGCCCGTCACATGGAAGAACTTCTCGAGCGTGCGCGTGCGGCGGACGACGAGGTGGCACGGGCACGGGAGGGCGCGGTCCCGGCCGGCGACTCCGACCCGTACAAGGAACCTCGCGAACGTGACGACGACGAATAACGGCACAGTGCCCGACTCCGAATCGTCGAGCGGTGGTGACGGTGCCGTCGACCTCGACGGTGCCGTCGCGCTGCTCTCCGCTGCGGAGACGGTGACCGTGCTGTGCCACGTCCAGCCCGATGCCGACACGCTCGGCAGCGGGCTGGCCCTCGGCCTGGCGTTCGAACGACGAGGGATTCCCGTGCAGGTGGCGTTCGCCGCGCCCGACACGGTGCCCCTGTCGATGCGAAACCTGCCGGGTGTCCACCTGGTCACCGCGGCGGAGGAGGTCCGGGACGAGGTGGATCTGCTCGTCGCTGTGGACTGCGGCACTGCCGGCCGTCTCGGCGGGTTGCGTACCCGCATCGAGGGCGCCAGGAACTCGTTGATCATCGACCACCACCGTTCCAACACACGGTTCGGGACCCACAATCTCATCGACGCGGACGCCGAGGCGACCGCGGCGGTCCTCGCGGACATCTTCGACGCGTGGGGAATCGAGGTCGACGCGGACATCGCGCACTGCCTGTTCGCGGGGCTCGCGACCGACACCGGATCGTTCCGGTGGGTTCGTCCGGGTACCCACCTGCTCGCGGAGAGGCTGCTCGCGACCGGTATCGACGGCGCGAGCATCACCCGCACACTTCTCGACACACACCCGTTCGGGTGGTTGCCGATGCTGTCCTCGGTTCTGGCTTCTGCAACGCTCGTCCCGGATGCCGCAGGCGACCGCGGACTGGTGTACGCGCTGGTGCGTCGTGCGGACTCCGCGCACCTCGGCGCCGAAGAGATCGAAAGCGTGATCGACATCGTGCGCACCACCGCAGAAGCCGAGGTTGCTGCCGTGTTCAAGGAGGTCGGACCGCAGGAGTGGACCGTCTCGCTTCGCTCCAAACGTGGCGTGGACGTCTCACTGGTGGCCACCTCCCTCGGAGGCGGCGGGCACCGCTTCGCATCCGGCTACACGGCATACGGCGACTCCGACGAGATCGTCACTGCCCTGCGTGCCACGCTCGGGTGATGGAGTCGACCGAAGCCGGAAGGGCCCCACTCGACCTCTCGGGTCGACGCATCCTCGGACTTGCGCTGCCTGCACTCGGAGTGCTTGCTGCTGAGCCTCTCTACCTGCTGTTCGACATCGCCGTCG
Source organism: Rhodococcus sp. NPDC060090 (assembly GCF_042729855.1). Lineage (NCBI taxonomy): Bacteria > Bacillati > Actinomycetota > Actinomycetes > Mycobacteriales > Nocardiaceae > Rhodococcus > Rhodococcus sp. NPDC060090. Next base: position 158,316 of record NZ_JBHWXB010000014.1, read on the forward strand.
TGGGGAGGCTCGGTGCGCTTCCACTCGCCGGGCTGGCCATCGGCGGCCTCGTCCTCGCTCAAGTCACGACGCAGTTGACCTTCCTGTCGTACGGGACGACCGCCCGGGCCGCGCGATTCCACGGCGCCGGCCGGCGGGACGACGCCGTCACCGAAGGCGTCCAGGCGACCTGGCTCGCGGTGGGCGTCGGGGTCGCGATCGTCGTGATCGGCCAGTTGCTCGCAACGCCGGTCGCGAGTCTGATCGCAGGCGACGAGGAGATCGCGGCGGCCGCCGTGTCCTGGCTACGTGTCGCGTTGTTCGGTGCCCCGCTGATCCTCATCAGCCTCGCAGGCAACGGATGGATGCGCGGTGTGCAGGACACCGCACGACCCCTGCGATACGTGGTGCTGGGGTTGGGGCTCTCGGCGGTGCTGTGCCCGATCCTGGTACACGGTCTGCTCGGCGCTCCGCGGTGGGAACTCGTGGGCTCGGCCGTCGCCAACGTGGTGGGGCAGTTCGTCGCCGCCACGCTGTTCGTCGTGGCGCTGCTGCGCTCGGGCGTGTCGCATCGGCCGCGTCGTGCGGTGATCGTCGCGCAGTTGCGCCTCGGCCGCGACCTCATCGCGCGGAGCCTGGCGTTCCAGGCATGCTTCCTGTCGGCGGCCGCGGTTGCCGCGCGGTTCGGGGCGGCTGCCGTCGCCGGGCACCAGGTGGTCCTCCAGCTGTGGAACTTCGTCACCCTCGCCCTCGATTCGCTCGCCATCGCAGCGCAAGCACTCGTCGGTTCCGCTCTCGGAGCCAAGGACACCCGCGGCGCGAACCGGATCGCCTGGCGGGTGACGGCTTGGTCGGCGCTGTTCGCGGCGGGTCTGGCGTTGTTCTTCCTCGCCGGGCGCACAATGATCCCCGGCCTGTTCACGACCGACGACGCCGTGCTCGGCCAGATCGATGTCGCATGGTGGTTCTTCATCGCGATCATGCCCCTCGCCGGGGTGGTATTCGCGCTCGACGGAGTGCTGCTCGGCGCAGGCGACGCCGCGTTCCTGCGCAACGCCACGCTCACGGCCGCGCTGCTGGGGTTCCTACCGCTGATCTGGTGTTCGCTCGCCTTCGACTGGGGGCTCGCGGGAATTTGGACGGGGCTTACGGTGTTCATCGTGTTTCGGATGATTGCCGTCGTGTGGCGCACCCGGACGGGGCGTTGGGCAGTGACGGGCGCGGACCGGCAGGTCCACGCAGACGACGGAACGGGAGGATAGAAACCGGTGGCAGCAAAACTGTGGGCGGTCAGTGACATCCATGTGGCACACCGGGGCAACCGGCCTGTCACCGAGGACCTGTTCCCCGAGTCACCCGACGACTGGCTCATCGTGGCCGGCGACGTATCCGAGAAGACCGACGACATCCGCTGGGCGCTGAAGCTGCTCAGCGAACGCTTCGCGAAGGTGATCTGGGTTCCCGGCAATCACGAACTGTGGACGACAGCGAAGGATCCCGTGCAGATGCACGGGGTTGCTCGCTACGACTACCTCGTCACCATGTGCCGTGAACTCGGCGTGATCACCCCGGAAGACCCGTACCCGGTCTGGGAGGGCGAGGGCGGTCCGGTCGTGCTCGTTCCCATGTTCCTGCTGTACGACTACTCGTTCCTGCCGGACGGCACCACCACGAAAGCCGACGGCCTCGCCTTGGCGCGCGAGCGGAACGTGGTCGCAACCGACGAATTCCTGTTGAAGCCCGACCCGTACATCACCCGCGACACGTGGTGCCGGGCACGGATCGAGCAGACAAGAGCTCGGCTCGACGCGCTCGATCCTGATCTGCCGACCGTGCTGATCAACCATTTCCCGCTCGTGCGCGAGCCCACCCGAATGCTCTTCTATCCCGAGTTCGCGCTGTGGTGCGGCACCACCGAGACCGCCGACTGGCACGTGCGGTACCGGGCGTTGTGCAGCGTGTACGGACACCTCCACATACCGCGCACCACCTACTACGACGGGGTGCGCTTCGAGGAGGTGTCGGTCGGATATCCACGTGAATGGCAGCGGCGCGGCCTCCCCGACAACGTGCTACGCCAGATCCTCCCCGTCCCGGACTACCCGCCGGGCACACTCAACAAGTGGGGCGGTCACTTCACCGTGACCCCCGAGATGGAAGCCGAAGCCGAGAAGTTTCGGACTCGACGAGAGAAGGAACTGCGGTGACGGAACCGACGACCTCCCAGGTCGGAGCACGTGAAGGTCTGCTCACACGGATCGTTCCGGACGGTGTCGCCGCCGCGGAACTGTTCTCCGACCCGCCGGGGCTCGTGGCCCACCCACAGGAAGAACCGCTCATCGCGAGGGCGGTCGAGAAGCGTCGCCGCGAGTTCATCGGTGCGCGGCACTGTGCACGTCAGGCGATGAGTCGCCTCGGTGTGGATCCGGCACCGATCCTCAAGGGCGACAGGGGTGTACCGGTGTGGCCGCGAGGCGTGGTCGGCAGCCTCACGCACTGCGACGGCTATCGCGGCGCCGTGCTCGGCTACTCGCTGCAGGTGCGTTCGCTCGGGATCGACGCCGAACCGCACGACCGTCTCCCCGACGGTGTCCTCGACGCGGTCAGCCTCGACGTCGAACGCACATGGCTCGCGTCGACCTCCGATCCTGATGTGCACTGGGATCGGGTGCTGTTCTGCGCCAAGGAAGCCACCTACAAGGCGTGGTTTCCGCTCACCGGCCGGTGGCTCGGATTCGAGGACGCCCACATCACCTTCGAACGCGACACCTCCGCCGCGACCTCCGGCACGTTCCGATCGAAGCTGCTGGTTCCGGGCGACACCCACGGCGGCCCGCCGCTGACCGGGTTCGAGGGTCGTTGGCTGGTGGCCGACGGACTCGTGCTCACCGCGATCGCGGTGCGCTGACCCATGACCGAATCCGCTTCCGAGAACCCCGCACTCACCCGCGCCGGTCTGCTCGTCGTCGACAAGCCGGCGGGCATGACCAGCCACGATGTCGTTGCCCGATGCCGAAAACTGCTGGGTACCCGCAAGGTCGGCCACGCCGGGACCCTCGACCCGATGGCCACCGGAGTCCTCGTGCTCGGTGTCGAACGCGCCACCAAACTGCTGGGGTTGCTGGCGCTGACCACCAAGTCGTACACCGCTACCATCCGGCTGGGGCAGAACACCGTGACCGACGATGCGGAAGGTGAGGTGCTCGAGACCGTCGACGCCTCGACCGTGAGCGACGACCGGATTGCCGCGGAGGTCGCCGTGTTGACCGGCGATATCGAGCAGGTCCCTGCCAGCGTGAGCGCGATCAAGATCGACGGTAAGCGTGCGTACGCGCGGATGCGCGAGGGCGAAGCCGTGGAGATCCCCGCGCGCCCGGTGACCGTGTCGCGGTTCGACGTTCTCGCACGCCACGACACGCCCGAGAAAGGGTTTGTCGACCTCGACGTCGAGGTGGACTGTTCGTCCGGGACCTACATCCGGGCTCTTGCGCGAGATCTGGGAGCAGCGCTCGGCGTCGGAGGGCACCTCACGGCACTGCGGCGCACGACGGTCGGCCCGTTCGGTCTCGAACACGCACGGACACTCGAGCAGTTGGCGGACGATCCGACACCAAGCCTCGATCTCGATGCGGCGATCCTGACTGCGTTCGAGACCCGCTCGGTCACGGCCGACGAGGCCGTGGTGCTCTCCCATGGCCGCTGGCTCGACCCGATCGGAATGCCGGGTGTGTACGCCACGATCGATCCGCAGGGACAGGCAGTGGCGTTGCTCCAGGAGAAGGGGAAGCGGGCGGCATCGGTGTTCGTGGTCCGTCCGTCGAACATCTGAAAGCGCGTCAGACGATCCAGATGGACTCGGCCGCAGGATTTCCCAGATCCACCGTGGTGCCGTCCGGACTCCCGATCCGCACCGAGACGGTACCGGCGAAGTCGCGGCGTTCGATCACTTCGATGTCGGTGTCGAGAGCGATACCGACTTCGTCGAAGTAGCGCAGCATCGCCGGGTCGGAGTCGGAGATCCGGGCGACACGCCCGCACTCTCCGTCGCCGAATTCGCTGAGCGCGCGGGCGGGTGGCGACGGGATCGAGCCCGCCGCGGTGGGGATCGGGTCGCCGTGCGGGTCGCGCTCCGGGTGGCCGAGTTTGGCGTCGATCGCGGCGATCATGCGCTCGGAGACGGCGTGTTCGAGAACTTCTGCCTCGTCGTGCACCTCGTCCCAGCCGTAGCCGAGTTCTCTGACGAGGAAGGTCTCGATGAGGCGGTGGCGGCGCACCATTGCGACGGCGGCGTCGCGCCCGCTCTCGGTGAGCGAGATGGATCGGTAGCGGGCGTGATCGACCATGCCCTGGTCGGCGAGTCTGCGGACCGCTTCGGACACCGTCGACGCGGAGACGCCGAGGCGCTCGGCGAGCAGCTTCGTCGAGACCTTCTCACCCGACCATTCCTGGACGGTCCAGATGATCTTCAGGTAGTCCTGGGCAACCGACGACAAGGTGTCGGTCACGGTGGAGGGCTCACGACTGTCGGTCACGGCACCAGCTTAGGTAACCTTCAGCCGAGAATCACCTTTCCGGACCGGTTGCCTGCGCAGGGCCGAAGTCACGAGGCCCTGCCGTGGTGCGAACAGGTACGCGGCAGCGAACAGCGAGGCCTGGGCGAGGACCACCACGCCACCGGTCGCCGCATCGGTGTAGTAGCTCGTGTACACACCTGCCACCGACCCGAGTGCGCCGAGCGCCGGCGCGATCACCAGCATTCGGGACATCCTGTCGGTCAGCAGGTACGCGGTGGCGCCGGGGATGATGAGCATGGCGACCACGAGGATGACGCCGACGGCCTGGACTGCACTCACGATCGTGACAGCCAGCAGTGCGAGCAGGAGCGCCGACAGCTTGGCGGGGGACATGCCGAGTGTGTGCGCCTGGACCCGATCGAACGCGAACAGTGTGAGATCCCGGCGCTTGACGACGAGCACCACGAACACTGCGGTGGCGAGCCCGGCGATCTGCCAGACGTCGGACTGGGAGAGGCCCAACAGGTTTCCGAACAGCACGTGGTGCAGGTCGATCTGACTGGGATTCTTCGAGATCAGGACGACACCGAGAGCGAACAGTGTGGTGAAGACCGTTCCGATCGCGGCGTCCTCCTTGATCTTCGTGGTCCCGCGGACCAGCCAGATCAACGCCACCGCGAGACCTGCGAACAGCAACGCGCCCAGCGTGAACGGTGCGCCCACCAGGTATGCGAGGACCACACCGGGAAGTACCGCGTGCGATACCGCGTCGCCCATCAGAGACCACCCGATCAACACGAGCCAGCAGCTCAGCAGGGCGCACACCACGGTCGTGATGACCGCGACCACGAGGGCGCGCTGCATGAAGCCGTATTGCAGGGGTTCGAGGATCGGATCGAGCATCACGCCACCTCCTGTGGCTCGGTGCTCGCACCGAACGCACGCGCAAGATTCTCGGGGAGCAGCACCTCGTCGGGGGTGCCGTGCAGGATCACCCGCCTCTGCAGCAGGACCGCCTCGTCGCACAGTTGCGACAGGCCCGCAAGATCGTGGGTGGCGACGAGCAGGGTGTGTCCGTCGGCGGCGAGGTCGCGGAGCACCTCGGTCAGCGCCACCTGGGTGGTCGTGTCGACACCCGCGAAGGGTTCGTCGAGGAGCAGCAGCGGTGCACGCTGTGCAATGGCCCGAGCGACGAACACCCGTTTACGTTGTCCTCCGGACAACTGCCCGATCTGACGGTGGGCGAAGGCGGTCATGCCGACACGTTCGAGTGCGTCCGCGACTGCCTCGTGGTCGACGCGACGGGCTCGGCGCATCCATCCCTGGTGTCCGTACCGTCCGGTCATCACGACGTCGCGCACACCGACGGGGAAGTCCCAGTCGACGCCCTCGGCCTGCGGAACGTACGCCACCGCGCCGGACTTTCGTGCGGCGGTGATTCCGGTGCCGCCGATGGTGACCTCGCCTTCGTAGGGTTTGACCAACCCCATCACGGCTTTGAACAGGGTTGATTTGCCCGAGCCGTTGGTACCGACGAGCCCGCACACTCTGCCGGGGTCGAGTTCGAGGTTCACCCCGTCGAGTGCGACGACGGTGTCGTAGCGGACCGTGAGGTGATCCAGACGCAGGGCGGGGCCGGAGGGGCGGTCCGGAGCGGGATGTGGGGTGTGGGAGCGTGTCACGAGCTCAGTCCTGACGTGATGGTTGCGACGTCGTGGCGGAGTAGGTCGAGATAGGTGGGCACCGGTCCGTCGGGTTCGGACAGGGAATCGACGTAGAGGGTGCCGCCGTATGCGGCGCCGGTGTCGGCCGCGACCTGCCTCTGTGCTTTGTCGGAGACGGTGGATTCGCAGAACACCGCCGGAATGTCGTTGTCGCGGACGAAATCGACTGTGCGGGCGATCTGTTGTGGAGTGCCCTGCTGGTCGGAGTTGACCGGCCACAGGTAGGCCTCGCGCATTCCTGCGTCACGCACGAGATAACCGAATGCGCCCTCGCAGGTGACCAGTGCCCGCTGGTGTTCGGGAACCGTTGCCAGCGTCGTGACGAGTTCGTCGTGCACCGCCTGCAGTTCGGTCCGGTAGGCGGCGGCGTTGGCTGCGAAATCCGCGGCGTGCTCGGGAGCGAGCTCGCTCAGCGCGGCCTCGATGTTGTCGACGTAGATCTGCGCGGTCACCGGTGACATCCACGCGTGGGGATTGAGTTGTGTGGAGGACGCATCGCCGATCGGCAGGGCTTCGATGCCCTCGCTCAATACGACGTGTGCGGCCTCGGTGTCTGCGAGGAACTGCTCGAACCAGCGTTCGAGACCGAGTCCGTTGTCGAGGACGAGATCCGCTTCGGTCGCATGCCTCAAGTCGCCGGGCGTCGGCTCGTAGCCGTGCACCTCGGCGCCCGGCTTCGTGATCGATTCCACCCGCACATGGTCGCCCGCTACGGTGCGTGCCATATCGGCGAGCACCGTGAACGTGGTCAGGACGAGGGGATCGTCGTCGGTCTGCACGGTGCCACATGCGGTGAGTGCCACGAGGGCGGCGGCAACCAGGGTGAATTTGGTCTGTCTCATCCAAAAGTTTGGCACCCCGAAATTATGCCGAGCGTCGCTTCGCGTTGTCCACCCGGGGTGAGTACGAGGGCGAGGATGCCGGTTCGTCCGCGGGGTCGTACGCTTCCCGATGTGCAGAGATGGCGAGGTCTGGACGAGATACCCGCGGACTGGGGTCGGTGTGTGGTCACTATCGGCGTGTTCGACGGCGTGCATCGAGGTCACCAGCAACTGATCACCCGAGCGGTGAAGGCGGCGAAGGAACGGGGCATCGCCAGTGTGTTGATGACCTTCGACCCGCACCCGATGGAAGTGGTGCGTCCGGGAAGTCATCCGGCCCAGCTGACCACCTTGGCTCGGCGCGCCGAACTCGCCGAGGAACTCGGCGTCGATGTGTTCTGCGTGATGCCGTTCACTCCCGAATTCATGAAGCTCTCTCCCGAGCGGTACGCGCACGAGATCCTCGTCGAGAGGTTGCACGTCGCCGAGGTCGTGGTGGGGGAGAACTTCACCTTCGGCAAGAAGGCCGCGGGGACCGTAGAGATGCTCCGCGCGATCGGCGAGCGCTTCGGTTTCGCGGTCGACGGGCAGACCCTGCTCGCCGAACATGCAGTGACTTTCTCGTCGACCTACATTCGGTCGTGCGTCGATGCCGGCGACATGACTGCGGCGACCGATGCGCTCGGTCGCCCCCACCGGGTCGAAGGTGTGGTCGTGCACGGCGACGGCCGCGGGCGCGGGCTGGGATTTCCCACCGCGAACATCGGACCCCCGATGTATGCGGCCATCCCGGCGGACGGTGTCTACGCTGCGTGGTTCACCGTCCTGGGCTCGGGATCTCCCGTGGACGGGCTCGATGCCGGACGCCGCTACCGGGCTGCGGTGTCGGTGGGCACGAATCCCACCTTCTCGGGCCGGAATCGTACGGTCGAAGCGTTCGTCCTCGACGAGGAGGCGGATCTCTACGGTCAGCACGTAGCAGTCGACTTCGTCGAGCGGCTTCGAGGTATGGAGAAGTTCGATTCCATCGAAGCATTGGTTTCCGCGATGCATCGCGATGCTGACCTCGCTCGTGAACTCCTGGTGGACGAGGCGTAGGTCGTGACGCAACGCAACCCTGGGTGAAGCGCCGGGCGGACCTCTGGTAATGTTGCCGGTCGGTGTGTGCTGCGGTTCGCGGCGGCTGCACCACCGGGTTCCGGCCCGTTTTTCATCACGCGAACGTCAGTGATCAGGAGTACGACAGTGGCATTGTCCACCGAGCAGAAGAAGCAGATCCTCGGCGAGTACGGTCTCCACGAGACGGACACCGGTTCGCCGGAGGCGCAGGTGGCGATGCTCACCAAGCGCATCACCGATCTGACCGAGCACCTGAAGCAGCACAAGCACGACCACCACTCCCGCCGCGGCCTGCTGCTGCTGGTCGGTCGTCGTCGCCGCCTGCTCAAGTACGTCGAGAAGGTCGACGTCGCGCGCTACCGCGCGCTCATCCAGCGTCTGGGCCTGCGTCGCTGACGCAGTTCGGAAGCGACACGATCTGCATTCGCTGATCTTTTCCGATAGCCAACGGGGTACCCCTTAGACTGGGCCTCGTTGGCTATCGGTGTATGCGCCGCATGTGCCGGCGCAGCACATCGCCGCCAACGGTGATGTTCCGTACGCACCGACGGTGTCGGTCTTCGGTAGTGACCTCCCGGCCGCACGAGAAGTGCCGGTGGGTTTCGATCGACGGCCGCCTCCGTGAGCCGGTGCGCAGCCGCGGCCAAGGGGGCCCGGCGCCCGCGCGGGTACGGCGAAGACGAAGAGGGAAGAGAAGATTTCACAGATGACCAGTAACACCGCAGTCGAGGTCGACGAGGGCGTGTTCGAATCCGTCGCCACGCTCGACAACGGGTCTTTCGGCACCCGCACCATTCGATTCGAGACCGGACGCCTCGCTCAGCAGGCCGCCGGCTCCGTCGTCGCATACCTCGACGACGAGACCATGCTGCTGTCGGCCACCAGCGCCTCGAAGCAGCCCAAAGACCATTTCGACTTCTTCCCGCTGACGGTGGATGTCGAAGAGCGCATGTACGCAGCGGGCCGCATCCCCGGCTCGTTCTTCCGTCGTGAGGGCCGTCCCTCGACCGACGCGATCCTCACCTGCCGCCTCATCGACCGGCCGCTGCGTCCGTCGTTCGTCGATGGTCTGCGTAACGAGATCCAGGTTGTCGTCACGGTTCTGAGCCTGAACCCCAACGACCTCTACGACGTTGTCGCGATCAACGCCGCGTCCGCCTCCACCCAGCTTGCAGGCCTGCCGTTCTCCGGCCCCGTCGGTGGTGTGCGCGTCGCGCTCATCACGTCGGAGGAGAACAAGGCCGGCCAGTGGGTCGCATTCCCGACCGTCGAGCAGCTCGAGAATGCTGTGTTCGACATGGTCGTCGCGGGCCGTATCGTCGGCGGCGAGAGCAATCCCGATTCCGCCGATGTCGCGATCATGATGGTCGAGGCGGAAGCCACCGACAACGTCATCGCACTCGTCGAAGGCGGCGCGCAGGCTCCGACCGAGGTGATCGTCGCCGAGGGCCTCGAAGCCGCGAAGCCGTTCATCGCCCGCCTGTGCATCGCTCAGCAGCAGATCGCCACCGCGGCCGCGAAGCCGACCGGCGACTTCCCGCTGTTCCTGCCGTACCAGGACGACGTGTACGCAGCCGTCGAGGCCGCAGCGTCCGCCAAGCTCGCCGAGGCTCTCACGATCGCAGGCAAGCAGGAGCGCGACGACCGCACCGACGCGGTCAAGGTCGAGATCCTCGAGCAGGTTGCACCGTCCTTCGAAGGACGCGAGAAGGAGATCGGCGCAGCATTCCGCTCGCTGACCAAGAAGCTCGTGCGCCAGCGCATTCTCCGCGATCAGTTCCGCATCGACGGCCGCGGCATCACCGACATCCGCGCACTCTCGGCCGAGGTCGCCATCGTTCCTCGCGCTCACGGTTCCGCACTGTTCGAGCGCGGCGAGACTCAGATCATGGGTGTCACCACCCTCGACATGGTCAAGATGGCGCAGCAGGTCGACTCGCTCGGTCCCGAGACCAGCAAGCGCTACATGCACCACTACAACTTCCCGCCGTACTCGACCGGTGAGACCGGCCGCGTCGGTTCGCCGAAGCGTCGTGAAATCGGCCACGGCGCACTCGCCGAGCGGGCTCTCATGCCGGTGCTTCCGAGCCAGGAAGAGTTCCCGTACGCGATCCGTCAGGTGTCCGAGGCGCTGAGCTCCAACGGCTCGACGTCGATGGGTTCGGTGTGTGCGTCGACGCTGTCGCTGCTCAACGCCGGTGTGCCGCTCAAGGCGCCGGTTGCAGGCATCGCGATGGGCCTGGTCTCCGACGAGATCGAGCTCGAGGACGGCACCCGCGAGACGCGGTACGTCGCCCTCACCGACATCCTCGGCGCCGAGGATGCATTCGGTGACATGGACTTCAAGGTCGCGGGTACCAAGGATTTCGTCACGGCTCTCCAGCTCGACACGAAGCTCGACGGCATCCCGTCCAAGGTGCTTGCCGGTGCACTGTCGCAGGCACATGACGCCCGGGCCACGATTCTCGAGGTCATGGCCGAGGCCATCGACGCGCCCGACGAGATGAGCCCGTTCGCGCCGCGCATCACGACCATCAAGGTCCCCGTGGACAAGATCGGTGAGGTCATCGGCCCCAAGGGCAAGATGATCAACTCGATCACCGAGGAAACCGGCGCCAACATCTCGATCGAAGATGACGGCACCGTCTACGTCGGTGCTGCGGACGGCCCGTCCGCACAGGCCGCGATCGACAAGATCAACGCCATCGCGAATCCGCAGCTGCCGAAGGTCGGCGAGCGCTTCCTGGGCACGGTCGTCAAGACCACCGCCTTCGGTGCGTTCGTGTCGCTCCTTCCGGGTCGCGACGGTCTCGTGCACATCAGCAAGCTGGGTAGCGGCAAGCGGATTGCCAAGGTCGAGGATGTCGTGAGCATCGGGTCGAAGATCCGCGTCGAGATCGCCGACATCGACAACCGCGGCAAGATCAGCCTGATCCCCGTCGAGGAGGAAGCCGCCGCTGAGCCGGCTGCCACCGGAGAGGCCGCCACCGAGGCTGCCGAATCCTGATTTCGCGCACACCGCCCGCGTGTGGTTCCCCCCGGTAGGGGAGAACCGCCCGCGGGCGGTGTCGTATCCGGTATCTGGGGCCCTGCCGAAAGTCACTGTTTCCAAGAAGCGTTCGGCTCCGATGCACTCTAGGTGCCCGGTGGTCGGGTCCGCCAGGGACTTTCGTACCAGGGTACGAATTCACATAGTGCGCCCGTTGTAACGTTTACCCAAACATGCGCGCGAATTCTCCCCGGGGTGGTTACCTGAGGGGGTGAACACGGTTGCAGCGGCTGGCGTCGGGGCACGACCTGGGTTCAACCTGGCGTTGGCCACCTGGGTATCCGCCATAAATTTCTGGGCCTGGAACATGATCGGCCCACTATCGACCACATATGCAGGCGACATGTCGCTCAGCAGTAGTGAGGCGTCGATGCTCGTCGCGACGCCGATCCTCGTGGGTTCACTCGGCAGAATTGCCGTCGGCCCTCTCACCGACCGGTACGGCGGTCGGTTCATGTTCATCCTCGTCACCGTCGCCTCGATCATTCCGGTGCTCGCGGTCGGCTTCGCAGGTGAGGCGGGATCGTATCCGTTGCTCCTGGTGTTCGGCTTCTTCCTCGGCATCGCAGGCACGATCTTCGCTGTCGGAATCCCGTTCGCGAACGGCTGGTACGACCAGTCCCGTCGAGGTTTCGCCACCGGCGTGTTCGGCGCGGGGATGGTCGGCACCGCTCTGTCCGCGTTCTTCACCCCGCGTTTCGTCGGCTGGTTCGGGACGATCGCCACCCACGCGATCATCGCGGTAGCGCTCGCGCTCACGGCTGTGCTGTGTGCAGTCGCGATGAAGAACTCGCCGACGTTCACCCCGAACACCGACAAGGTCACCCCGAAACTGCTCGCAGCCTGCAAGCTCCGAGTCACATGGGAGATGTCGTTCCTCTACGCCATCGTGTTCGGCGGGTTCGTGGCGTTCAGCAACTACCTGCCCACCTACATCAAGACGATCTACGACTTCTCGGCCGTCGACGCGGGAACACGAACGGCCGGATTCGCGGTCGCCGCGGTCATTGCACGCCCCATCGGCGGCGCACTCTCCGACCGGATCCCACCGAAATACGTTGTGCTGGCCTCGCTCGCCGGCACCGCTGTCACGGCGTTCCTCGCCACCCTCAAACCGCCGCCCGACGTCCTGTCGGCCACCGACTTCATTGCGATGGCGATCTTCCTGGGCATCGGCACCGGTGGCGTCTTCGCGTGGGTCGCGCGGCGCGCGCCTGCGAATTCGGTCGGTAGCGTCACCGGAATCGTTGCTGCTGCAGGCGGTTTGGGCGGATACTTCCCGCCTCTGGTGATGGGCGCGACCTACGACCCGGTCGACAACGACTACACGGTGGGCCTGCTGTTGCTCGTCGTGACAGCGCTGATCGCATTGGCCTACACCGCACTGAAACTGAAGACACGTGAACCGGCGACCGATACGCCACAGCCGCAGGAGGAACCGAAGTGACCACAGAGAAGACCGGTACGGGCGGAACCCTCGAAGAACTCCTGGTCCGCAGCGGTCGATTTTTCACTCCCGGGCAAGGATCCGACGACGGTCGGACCGTCACACGCCAGGGCGGCCGCGAAGGCGATGTGTTCTACCGCGACCGCTGGAGCCACGACAAGGTGGTTCGCTCCACACACGGTGTCAACTGCACAGGGTCGTGCTCGTGGAAGATCTATGTCAAGGACGGGATCATCACCTGGGAGACGCAGGAGACCGACTACCCGTCGGTCGGTCCCGATCGACCCGAATACGAACCACGAGGATGCCCCCGAGGTGCCGCGTTCTCGTGGTACACCTACTCGCCGACCCGGGTGCGGTATCCGTATGCGCGCGGTGTGCTCGTCGAGATGTACCGCGAGGCGCGGCAACGCCTCGGCGACCCGGTCCTCGCCTGGGCCGACATCCAGAACGATCCCGAGCGACGAGCTCGCTACCAGCGGGCCCGCGGCAAGGGCGGCCTGGTTCGCGTGACGTGGGCCGAGGCCACCGAGATGATCGCGGCCGCACATGTGCACACGATCAAGGAGTACGGCCCCGACCGCGTCTCGGGATTCTCACCGATCCCGGCGATGTCGATGGTGTCGTTCGCGGCAGGTTCACGTTTCATCGAATTGCTCGGCGGCGTCATGACGTCGTTCTACGACTGGTACGCAGACCTGCCCGTCGCGTCCCCCCAGGTGTTCGGCGACCAGACGGACGTGCCCGAGTCCGGTGACTGGTGGGACGCCGCGTACCTGCTGATGTGGGGCTCGAACGTGCCCGTCACCCGGACACCCGATGCCCACTGGATGGCGGAGGTTCGCTACCGCGGCACGAAGGTCGTCTCGATCAGCCCCGACTACGCCGACAACACCAAGTTCGCCGACGAATGGATGCCGTGCGCCGCAGGCACCGACGGCGCACTCGCGATGTCGATGGGCCACGTGCTGCTCAACGAGTTCTACGTACAGCGGCGGGTCCCGTTCTTCGTCGACTACGTACGGCAGTACACGGATCTGCCGTTCCTGGTGAAGCTCGAAGACCGCGACGGCATGCTCGTGCCGGGTAAGAACCTCACTGCGGCCGACCTCGGCGAGGATGTCGAGAACGCCGCTTTCAAGCCGGTCCTGCTCGACGGCGCCACCGACACCGTCGTCGCGCCGAACGGTTCGCTCGGACACCGGTACGGCGACGACGGCGTAGGAAAATGGAATCTGGACCTCGGCGACCTGGTACCGACCCTGACCGTTGCGCCGGGAGGCGGAGCAGCGGGTGAGACCGCGACGGTGCATCTGCCGAGCTTCGATTCGATCGACGGCCACGGCGAGAGCATCGAACGCGGTGTCCCCGTGCGCCGCGTCGGTGCACACCTGGTGTGTACGGTGTTCGACCTCATGCTCGCCCAATACGGCGTGAACCGCCCTGAACTGGGTCTGCCGGGGCAGTGGCCCACGGGATACGACGACGCCGACTCGCCCTACACGCCGGCGTGGCAGGAATCGATCACCGGAGTGTCTGCGGGTCAAGCGATTCGGATCGCGAAGGAACTCGCTCGCAACGCCGAGGAATCGGGCGGCCGCTCGATGATCATCATGGGCGCGGGTATCTGCCAGTGGTTCCACGGCGACGCCACCTATCGCGCAGTGCTGGCGTTGCTGTTGCTCACCGGATCGATGGGCCGGAACGGCGGTGGCTGGGCGCATTACGTAGGCCAGGAGAAGTGCCGTCCCGTCACCGGGTGGGCAGCGATGGCGATGGGCACCGACTGGAGTCGGCCGCCGCGACAGATGGCCGGGACGTCGTACTGGTATGTGCACACCGATCAGTGGAGATACGACGGCTATCGCGCCGACGCCTTGTCCAGCCCGTTGGGGCGCGGCCGCTTCCGCGACAAGCACACGATGGATGTGATGGCCTCCGCTGTCGCGATGGGATGGACCCCGTTCTATCCGCAGTTCGACCGGAACAATCTCGATGTCGCCGATGATGCACGTGCCGCAGGCAAGGAGATTCCGTCCTATGTCGCGGAGCAACTGGCGAGCGGCGATCTGAAACTCGCGGTGACCGATCCCGACAACCCGAAGAATTGGCCACGCGTACTGAGCGTGTGGCGCTCGAACCTGCTCGGCTCCTCCAGCAAGGGCAACGAGTACTTCCTGCAACACCTGCTCGGCACCGACTCGAACCTGCAGGACGAGACCACCACCGACGGGCTGCGGCCGAACGAGGTGACGTGGACCGACACCGTGCCGGAAGGCAAACTCGACATGCTGATGTCGATCGATTTCCGCATGACGTCCACCACGCTGTTCTCGGATATCGTGCTGCCCGCCGCCACGTGGTACGAAAAGGGCGACCTGTCGAGCACCGACATGCATCCCTACATCCACGCCTTCAGTCCCGCGATCGACCCGCCCTGGGAAACCCGTTCGGACTACGAAGCATTCGGTGCGATCGCGAAGGCCTTCAGTGCCCAGGCACGCACGCACCTGGGCACCCGCACCGACGTCGTGATGGGCACGCTCCAGCACGACACCCCCGGCGCAATGGCGTTCCCCTCGGGTACCGAGAACGACTGGCGCAAGACCGGTGAGGTACCGATCCCGGGAAAGACGATGGGGCCGATCGCGGTCGTCGAACGCGACTACACCGCCATCGCCGACAAGTGGTCGACGCTCGGACCACTCGTGGACAAGCTCGGGCTGACCACCAAGGGCGTGACCACACATCCCACCGAGGAGGTCGCCGAACTCGCCGCGAAATTCGGTGTGATGAACACCGGTGCCGGTGCGGGCCGCCCCGCGATCACCACTGCCGAGCGGATGGCCGACGTGATCCTGTCGCTGTCGGGAACCTCCAACGGCCGGTTGGCCGTCGAAGGATTCCGCGAACTCGAGAAGCGTACCGGCAGGCGCCTCGTCCACCTGGCCGAGGGCAGCGAAGAGCGCCGGATCACCTACGCCGATACCCAGGCCAGACCGGTCCCTGTGATCACCAGCCCCGAATGGTCCGGCAGCGAGACCGGTGGCAGACGTTACGCCCCGTTCACGGTGAACATCGAGGAGCTCAAACCGTTCCACACCCTCACCGGCCGCATGCACTTCTATCTCGACCACGACTGGATCGAAGAGGTCGGGGAGCAGCTGCCCACCTACCGGCCGCCGCTGGACATGTCGAGACTCTTCGGCGAATCTGCAATCGGAACGACCGACGGAATCGGCCTGACCGTGCGCTATCTGACGCCCCACTCCAAGTGGTCGATCCACTCCGAGTATCAGGACAACCTGTTCATGCTGTCGTTGTCGCGTGGCGGCCCGACCATGTGGATGAGTCCGGCCGACGCGGCGAAGATCTCGGTCCGGGACAACGATTGGATCGAGGCGGTCAACCGTAACGGTGTGGTGGTGTGCCGCGCGATCGTCTCGCACCGCATGCCCGAAGGAGTCGTGTACGTCTATCACGCGCAGGAACGCACCATCGACGTACCGCTGACCGAAACCACCGGCAAGCGAGGCGGTATCCACAACTCGATCACGAGAATCCTGATCAAACCGACGCACATGGCGGGCGGGTACGCACAGACGTCGTACGCCTTCAACTATCTCGGGCCCACCGGAAACCAGCGTGACGAAGTGACGGTGGTCCGCCGCCGCAGCCAGGAGGTGACGTACTGATGAAGGTCATGGCGCAGATGGCGATGGTGATGAACCTCGACAAGTGCATCGGATGCCACACATGTTCAGTGACCTGCAAGCAGGCCTGGACCAATCGCTCGGGTACCGAGTACGTGTGGTTCAACAACGTCGAAACCAGACCGGGACAAGGGTATCCGCGCAGGTATGAGGACCAGGAGAAGTGGCAGGGCGGCTGGGTCCGCGACAAGAAGGGCCGGCTACGTCTGCGTGACGGCGGGCGCATCCACAAGCTCACCCGCATCTTCTCCAATCCGAAGATGCCGTCGATCAACGACTACTACGAGCCGTGGACCTACGACTACGAGAACCTCACCACCGCGCCGCTCGGCAACAACATCCCGGTCGCGCCGCCCCGCAGTCTCATCAGCGGCGAACCGATGAAAGTGGAGTGGTCGGCGAACTGGGACGACGACCTCGGCGGTTCCCCCGAGATCCTGCCGGAGGACCCGATCCTGCAGAAGATCAACGAGGAGGTCAAACTCCAACTCGAAGAGACCTTCATGTTCTACCTGCCGCGGATCTGTGAACACTGCCTGAATCCGTCGTGCGTGGCATCGTGCCCGTCGGGCGCCATCTACAAGCGCAGCGAGGACGGCATCGTGCTCGTCGACCAGGATCGCTGCCGGGGCTGGCGGATGTGCGTGTCGGGTTGCCCCTACAAGAAGGTGTACTTCAACCACAAGACGGGCAAGGCCGAGAAATGCACGTTCTGCTATCCGCGGATCGAGGTCGGATTGCCGACGGTGTGTGCGGAGACCTGCGTCGGCCGGCTCCGGTACATCGGGCTGGTGCTCTACGACGTCGACAAAGTTCTCGACGCCGCGTCCGTCGAGAACGACAAGGATCTGTACGAAGCGCAGCGGCAGCTCATCCTCGACCCGAACGATCCGGAAGTCATGGCAGGTGCACGGGCCGAAGGGATTTCCGACGACTGGATCACCGCAGCCCAGCGCTCGCCGATCTACGCGCTGATCAACAAGTACAAGGTGGCGTTGCCGCTGCATCCGGAATACCGGACCATGCCGATGGTCTGGTACATCCCACCGTTGTCGCCGGTCGTCGACGCCGTCAGCCGTGACGGCCACGACGGGGAAGAAATCGGAAATCTGTTCGGGGCACTCGAGTCGCTCCGGATCCCGATCCAGTATCTCGCGGAACTGTTCACCGCGGGTGACACCGACGTGGTCGAGGGAGTGCTGCACCGGCTCGCGGCGATGCGCTCGTACATGCGCGACGTCAACCTCGGGCGGGACACCCAGCCGCACATCCCACAGGCGGTGGGCATGACCGAGGAAGAGATCTACGAGATGTACCGGCTGCTGGCGCTCGCCAAGTACGACGAGCGTTATGTCATTCCGACCGCGTACGCGACCGACGGCCACAAGCTGGAGGAGACGGCAACCGACTGCGCGTTGTCGTTCGACGGTGGACCCGGCATGTACGAATCGGGTCCGTTCGGCGAGTCCAGCGGCGGGCCGGTGCCGGTTGCCGTCGAGACGTTCCACGCGCTCGAACAGCGGCAGACCTCTGAGGGAATGGCCGCGAACGCGAGCAATCCGTCGCGGGTGAATCTGCTCAACTGGGATGGCAAAGGCGTACCCGCAGGCATATTCCCGCAACACCACCGAGACGATGCCGAGGATGATCGATGAAGCTGCTTCGCCGCTCGACACGACGCGACCTCGCGGCGGTCCGGTTGCAGCACCGCGCAATCCGCCAGGCGGCGTCGCTGTTGCTCGCCTATCCCGACGAGCGGACCCCGGGGCGGCTCGTCACCGTCGATGCTCTGCTCGAGCACGTCACCGGATCCGAACACGACGCACTCGCGCGCACCGCGCTGTACCTCCGCACGACCGAGCCCCTCGTCGCGGCACGCGAGTACGTCGAGACCTTCGACATGCGCCGACGCTCGACGATGTACCTGACCTACTGGACAGGCGGCGACACACGTAATCGGGGCACCGAGATCCATGCGTTCGCACGTGCCTACCGCGATGCGGGAGTCGAGCCACCCGACGGGGAGGCGCCCGACCACCTGCCCGTCGTGCTCGAATTCGCGGCGACCGTCGATCCGGAGGTGGGGGAGAAGTTGCTCGCGGCGCACCGGGCGCCCCTGGACGTGCTGCACACCGCGCTCGTCGAACACGCCTCGCCCTATGCCGACACTGTGACCGCGGTGTGCGCCACACTTCCGCCGGTCACCGACCAGGAGTTGCAGCGAGCCCGGCATCTGGCAGAGGCGGGACCGCCCGCCGAGGCGATCGGACTGCAGCCCTTCACCCTCACCGTGCCGCCGCGCAGCGACGGCAGTTCCGCTCGAGAAGGAGGTCGGCCGGCATGAACGCAGGCGTGATCTACTGGGACATCGTGCCGTACGTGACCCTCGCCGTACTGATCGTCGGTATCTGGTGGAGGTACCGGTACGACAAATTCGGGTGGACGACCCGCTCGTCGCAGCTGTACGAGAGCCGGTTGCTGCGGATCGGCAGTCCGCTGTTCCACTTCGGCATGCTCGTGGTGATTCTCGGACATGTCATCGGTCTGGTGATCCCGGAGTCCTGGACGGAAGCCGTCGGCATCAGCGAACACATGTATCACTGGGGCGCGGCGGTTCCTGGCATCATTGCGGGTGTCGCGACGCTGGTCGGCGTGGGTCTGCTGGTCTACCGCCGGCGCACCAGGGGGCCCGTGTTCAGCGCGACCACTGTCAACGACAAAGTCATGTATGTCGTGTTGGTCGCCGCGATCGTCGCCGGGCTCGCCACCACGGTGATCGGCGCGTTCGAGGCCAACGAAGCGCACAACTACCGCGAGACGGTGTCACCGTGGTTCCGGTCGATCTGGATCCTGCAACCTCGGGGCGACCTGATGGCCGAGGCGACGCTCTCGTTCCACATCCACGTGACGGTCGCGCTGGTGCTGTTCGCGATCTGGCCGTTCACACGCCTCGTCCACGCCTTCAGCGCGCCGTTCGCGTACCTGTTCCGCCCATACATCGTGTACCGCGGTCGCGACGAAGCCACAAAGGGACAGCTCGTCGGATCGCAGCCCCGACGTCGAGGTTGGTGACGGGAACGCAGCAGGGGTTGCTGACGAGAACGCAGCAGTGGTTGCTGACGAGAACGCAGCAGTGGTTGCTGAAGAGAACACAATGGTGGTCGCGTGTAGTGTGTGATGTTCCGTGCCTTGAACACAGCTCTCACCACACGCGATTCACCGACAGCGCAGGACCGTAGAACAGCCCATGGCAACACGCTTCGATTCTCTCTCACTCGACACCCCGGCGGGAGTCGCGGACACCGGCGTACGGCGCACCGTGCTGCCCGGTGGCGTACGTGTCGTCACCGAACACGTGCCGGGCGTGCGATCGGCAGCAGTAGGTGTGTGGGTAGGTGTCGGTTCCCGCGACGAGCAACCCTCGGTCGCGGGTGCCGCCCACTTTCTCGAGCATCTGCTTTTCAAGGCGACGCCCACCCGTTCTGCGCTGGACATCGCCGAACTCGTCGACGGGGTCGGCGGTGAGCTCAACGCCTTCACCAGCAAAGAGCACACCTGCTTCTACGCTCATGTGCTCGACGACGATCTGCCGATCGCCGTCGACGTCGTCGCCGACGTGGTGTTGCGCGGGCAGTGCCGGAGCACCGACGTCGACGTCGAGCGTCAGGTGGTGCTCGAAGAGATCGCCATCCGCGACGACGACCCCGAGGACCTGCTCGGCGACGCCCTGCTGACCGCGCTCTACGGTGATCACCCGGTCGGCCGTCCGATCATCGGCTCCACGGAATCGATCGAATCGATGACGCGCACTCAGCTGCACTCGTTCCATATGCGCCGGTACACACCGCAGAGGATGGTGGTGGCCGTGGCGGGAAACGTCGATCACGCGCACACTGTCGAACTCGTCCGCCGAGCGTTTGCCGGGCACCTCGACGAATCCGCACACGCGGCACCTCGACGCGAAGGGACGCTGCGGCTGCGCGCCGCGCCCACCCTGAGCATCACCGATCAGGACAACGAGCAGGCGCACTTCAGTCTCGGTGTCCGCGCGTTCGGCAGGCACGATCCGCGGCGTTGGGCGCTGTCGGTTCTCAACACTGCGATCGGCGGCGGCCTGAGTTCGAGGCTGTTCCAGGAAGTGCGCGAGAAGCGCGGACTCGCATATTCCGTCTACTCGGGCGTCGACACGTTCGCCGACACAGGGGCGTTCTCGACCTATGTCGGATGTCAGCCCGAGAACCTCGGCGACGTCGCCTCGGTGGTGCGTGAAGTTCTCGCCGATGTTGCCGAGCACGGCATCACCGACGCGGAGTGTGCGCGTGCCAAAGGATCGCTGCGCGGCGGACTCGTTCTCGGACTCGAGGACACCGGTGCCCGTATGCACCGGATCGGCCGCAGTGAACTGAGTTACGGGCAGCACTGGGGGATCACGGAGACACTCGAACGTATTGCCACCGTCACCACCGAACAGGTGCGTGAAGTGGCCGCCGAATTGCTTCACCGTCCCTACGCTGCGGCGGTGGTCGGTCCGTACCGGCGCGCACGCGACCTCCCCGCATCGGTGCGGGGGATCGTGGCCTGAGGCCGCGCCTGCTCCCGCCCGTCTGATGATCACGCCTGTTGCGTAGGCTTTCCCGAGTACGGCGACGGGAAGGACGTGGATCGGTGGCGGACAAGACAGCTCTTCGGGTAGGGGTTCTCGGAGCGAAGGGCAAGGTGGGTCAGGCCATCTGCGCCGCGGTGGACACGGCCGCCGACCTCGAACTGGTCGCGGCCGTCGACAAGGATGACAGCCTCGACGCTTTGGTCACGTCGGGAGCCCAGGTCGTCGTCGACTTCACCCACCCCGACGTGGTGATGGACAATCTGCAGTTCCTGATCGAAAACGGGATCCATGCCGTTGTCGGCACCACAGGGTTCGACGACGCGCGCCTCGACCAGGTGCGGGACCTGCTCGCCGCGAAGCCCGCCGTCGGTGTGCTCATCGCACCCAACTTCGCGATCGGCGCGGTGCTGTCGATGCGCTTCGCGCAGGCCGCCGCGCGCTTCTTCGATTCCGTCGAGGTCATCGAGCTGCACCACCCGAACAAGGCCGACGCGCCGTCCGGCACGGCGTACCGGACCGCTCGATTGATCGCAGAGGCCCGCGACGCGGCCGGAGTGGGTCGCAGCCCCGACGCCACCACCACCGAACTCGACGGCGCGCGCGGTGCAGATGTGGACGGCGTGCGGGTGCATTCGGTGCGGGTGGCCGGTTTGGTCGCGCACCAGGAAGTGTTGTTCGGCACGCAGGGCGAGACTCTCACGATCCGGCACGACTCGATCGATCGGTCGTCGTTCGCTCCCGGTGTGCTCCTCGGCGTCCGCGAGATCGGCTCCCGCCCCGGATTGACCGTGGGCATCGACCCCCTGCTCGACCTGTGAGTGCGCAGGCCTCGGCGGGTCGCGATGTCGCGAAGGTGGTCATCGCGATCGCCTTCATCGTCGCGGCGCTCGCGTTCTACTTCGTGAGGTTGGGACACACCGGGATCTCGCTGATCACGAGCGGCGAAGCAGTGTCGATCGTGTTCGGTGTGGGGGTGTTCCTGCTCCCGGTGGTGGGCGTGTGGATCGTGTACGCGACCCTCCGTGCGGGGCTGGACCATCAGCGACTGTCTCGCCGAATCCATGACGAGGGCCTCGACCTCGACGTGAGCGATCTTCCGCGGAGGGCGTCGGGACGCATCGAACGTGACGCCGCGGATGAACTGTTCCACTCGGTGAAAGCCGAGTGGGAGGCCGACCCCGACAACTGGCGCAACTCGTATCGACTCGCCCGCGCCTACGATTTCGCCGGCGACCGCAGTCGGGCGCGCGAGACGATGAAACGCGCCGTGGCCCTGGAGAAGTCCGAGCGCGACAGCGAGACGTAGCCGCTCGTCGCAGCGTGTGGAAATGCGTAGTCTGCGGGGATGACCGAAGACAACGCCCGCACTCTGCTCGTGGTCCATCACACTCCGTCGCCGTTCATGCAGGCGATGTTCGAAGCTGTGCTGGCGGGCGCCACCGATCCCGAGATCGAGGGTGTGAAGGTGGTCCGCCGGCCGGCGCTCACGGTCTCGCCGACCGACATGCTCGAGGCGGACGGTTATCTGCTCGGGACACCGGCCAACCTCGGATACATGAGCGGCGCGCTCAAGCACGCGTTCGATGTCTGCTACTACCCGTGCCTCGATTCGACGCGCGGACGGCCCTACGGGTTGTACCTCCACGGAAACGAAGGCACCGAGGGCGCCGAGCGTGCCGTCGGCACCATCACGACCGGGCTCGGATGGGTCAAGACCGCCGACTACGTCGTCGTGTCGGGTAAACCGAGCAAGAGCGATCTCGAGGCCTGCTGGGAACTCGGCGCGACTGTTGCGGCCCAGTTGATGGGCTGACCCGGTGATGTGCCGACCCGGAACGGCCTACGCGACGAAGTTCTTCTCCACGAACTTCGTCAGGCCCTTGCCCGCGGTGTCGATGGCGGTCTTCTCCGCGCGGCGCACCAGAAATCCGGGCACCGGGATCTTCGGATCGATGGCGAGGCTGAAATCGACCCTGGTTCCCTTGCCTGACGCGGTGAGCGTGTACGAGCCGTCCTGCACGTTCTGCTGAGCGCTCTCGACGAGGGTCCACGACATCGATTCGTCGCCGTTCCACGTGTAGTCGACGACCTGCTCGTCGGTGATCCCGATGATCGACACAGTCATGCGCACACGGTGGGGGCGGCCGTCGGGGTGAGTGCTCTCGACCGTCACCGACTTGTGGGTCGACGACCATTCGGGAAGGCGATCGACCGCGGCGATACCCGCCATCACCTGCTCCGGTGTCGCGTCGATCTCGAAGCTCTTGGTGCTGCTGACGGCCATGGTTTCTCCACCTCTCGAGTCCGCGTCTTCGCGGACTGCGCCTTCACGTGCGACGGAAATCTACCGCACGGATCCGCGTGGGGAGCGGTCAGTCGGTGTGGCGCTCGTCGGCGCCGCCGGTGGCGTCGTTCCCGGTGGCATCACCGGCCTCGGTGTCGGCGGGCGTGTCGGTTTCGGTGTCGGTTCGGGCCCCGGGCGCGGGAGTCGTGGTGGTCGGCTTGGTGGTGGGCCAGCGCCATTCGTCGGCGCGACGCTGATAGCGCATCTGCTCGCGCAACGCTCCCTGCACTGCTTGCCCGACCCAGGAATTGAGCGACACCCCATTCTGTGCGGCGGCCTCCTCTGCGCGGGTCTTGATCTGCTCGACCAGTCGGAGTGTGACGCGACTGATGTCGCCGGTCATCTCCTCGAAGGTCGGCGGCGGAGTGGCCTCGGCCTCGGGTGCCGGGCCGTCGTGTACCTCGACGATGGCATCGGCTCCGTCGAGACGGACGGTGATCCTACGGTCTCCCAACTGCTCGGAGACGTCGGCGGCCAGGTCGGACAGGGCGCTCAACACGGCGAGTCGAGCGGGAGCAGCGATGGCGGTGGCGAGGGCCGCGGCGGTGCGCCGAGTCTGTTCGTCGCCCAGTTCTGCCGCGCTTCTCACGGAGTCGGCGATGGCGTCGGTGTAAGCATTGATGTTCATGACGTCAGTGTGACGCCGTACGTGATGTCAGTCAACCGTCATCCAGATGTCATCCAGGTGTTCCGCGCGACTGCGCGTTAGGGTCGAGCAGAATTACCGTGCGGAAACGTGGAGGGGAGACGAGCATGGCGCCGGAACCGATCGGACTGCAGGTCAGGCTCATCGCCAAGACGGAATTCCTCCCTCCGGAGGGTGTGCCTTGGGAAACCGATGCCGACGGCGGTGAAGCCCTCGTCGAGTTCGCCGGTCGCGCGTGCTATCAGAGCTGGGCGAAGCCGAACCCTCGCACCGCAACCAACAGTGGATACCTCACACACCTCCTCGCCGTGGGACACGATTCGGTGCTCGAGCACGCGACCGTCACTTTCTACATCACGGGTATCTCCCGCTCGTGCACGCACGAACTGATCCGCCATCGACACTTCTCCTTCTCGCAACTGTCGCAACGGTTCGTCCCGGGAGGGGACGCTCCCGTCGTGATTCCTCCGGCCATCGAAGGCGACGCAGGCCTCGAGACGCTGTTCTTCCGCGCTGCCGAACGTAGCCGCGACGCGTACGTCGAGCTCCTCGACGCGCTCGACGAGAAGATGTCGCATCTCCCGCCGGGGCCCCTCCGGGCCAAGCAGGTCCGTGAAGCCGCACGAGCGGTCCTGCCGAACGCCACCGAGACCCGCATCGTGGTGACCGGAAACTACCGATCGTGGCGGCACTTCATCGCGATGCGCGCCACCGAGCATGCCGATGTCGAGATCAGGAGACTCGCCGTGGAATGTCTGCGGCAGCTCACCGAAGCGGCGCCGAACGCCTTCTGCGACTTCACGATCAGCGCACTCGCCGACGGCACCGAAGTTGCCTCGGGAGGCTTTCAGATCGACGGCTGACAGCACTGCCGGTGCGGGTCGTGCGCGAGCCGTGTTCCGGGTGGCAGCGTCCACGCGGTAGCCTTCTGACCATGACCAACGGTGATTCCGCAACTGCTGTCGAGCTTCCGTTCGGCACCATCGCAACGGCGATGGTGACCCCGTTCACTGCCGAGGGCAAGCTCGATGTCGATGCGGGTGTGCGACTGGCGAACTATCTGGTCGAGGGCGGCTGCGACGCACTGGTTCTCGCAGGTACTACCGGCGAATCGCCCACCACCACCGAGAACGAGAAACTTGAACTGATGCGTGCCGTGCTCGCCGCAGTCGGCGACCGCGCGAAGATCATCGCAGGCGCCGGAAGCAACGACACCGCTCACAGTGCCGAACTCGCGCGCGACGCTGCTCGTGCCGGCGCCCACGGCCTGCTCGTGGTCACCCCCTATTACTCGCGCCCGCCGCAGGCCGGCCTGTACGCGCACTTCGTCGCCGTCGCCGACGCCACCGACCTTCCGGTCATGATCTACGACATTCCACCGCGTTCCGTAGTCCCGGTCGAGACGGAGACTCTGAGACTGCTGGCGGAACATCCACGCATCGTGGCAGTCAAGGACGCCAAAGGTGACCTCAATGCCGGCGCGGAGTTGATCGGTACCACCGACCTGAAGTTCTATTCGGGCGACGACCCACTGAATCTGCCATGGCTCTCGGTCGGCGCGGTGGGCTTCGTCAGCGTCATCGGACACCTGGTACCCGGACGACTACGCGAACTGCACACCGCTTTCACCGCCGGCGACCTCGAACTCGCCCGGAAGATCAATCTGTCGTTGATTCCCATCTACCGCGCCGTCGCGCGGCTCGGTGGGGTGAGCGCGTCCAAGGCCGGACTGCGCCTGATGGGCATCGATGTCGGTGAGCCACGCCTGCCGCAGGTTGCGCCGGTGACCGCCCAGATCGATGCGCTGGCCGCAGATCTGCATGCAGCGGGGGTGCTGTGATGAGTCGTCCCAACCGTGGCCGTGGTCGCGCGACCCGCAACGCCGGACCGCCGACGTCCAAGCCCACTCGGCGCGTCCCCCAGAACCCCGCCGCAACGAAACGCCCGGGCCCCCGGCCCACCACAGACCCGACCGCGCGCCTCGGCACTCCGCCGAAGGCACCGAAGACCGGGCTGCGGGTCGTCGCGCTCGGCGGCATCGGTGAAATCGGTCGCAACATGACGGTGTTCGAGCACCAGGGCCGCTTGCTCATCGTGGACTGCGGTGTCCTCTTCCCCGAGGACCAGCAGCCAGGCGTCGACCTCATCCTCCCCGACTTCCGGTACATCGAAGACCGCATGGACGACATCGAAGCGGTCGTTCTCACCCACGGTCACGAAGACCACATCGGCGCACTGCCGTTCCTGCTGCGACTGCGGCCGGACATCCCGGTCATCGGTTCGAAGTTCACCCTCGCGCTCGTCTCCGCGAAGTGCCGCGAGCACCGGTTGCGCCCGAACCTCACCGAGGTCATCGAGGGGGAGCGGACCACCCACGGCCCGTTCGAGTGCGAGTACTTCGCTGTCAACCACTCGATCCCGGATGCGCTCGCGGTCGCGATCCACACCGAAGCCGGTGTCGTGCTGCACACCGGCGACATCAAGCTCGACCAGCTGCCGCTCGACAACCGGCTCACCGACCTTGCGGGATTCTCCCGTCTCGGAGATGAGGGCGTCGACCTGTTCC
Organism: Rhodococcus sp. NPDC060090; assembly: GCF_042729855.1. Taxonomy (NCBI): domain Bacteria; kingdom Bacillati; phylum Actinomycetota; class Actinomycetes; order Mycobacteriales; family Nocardiaceae; genus Rhodococcus; species Rhodococcus sp. NPDC060090. The sequence goes on from NZ_JBHWXB010000014.1 coordinate 184,844, forward strand.
TCGTCGACTCCACCAACGCGGAGGTTCCCGGGTTCGTGACCCCGGAACGCGAGATCGGCGGCGTGCTCGACAACGTCATCGGCAAAGCGAAGAACCGCGTCATCGTCGCGTCGTTCGCGAGCCACGTGCACCGAATCCAGCAGGTCGTCGACGTCGCACACCGCTACAACCGTCGCGTCGCGTTCGTCGGCCGTTCCATGGTCCGCAACATGCAGATCGCGCAGGACCTCGGTTACCTCACTGTGCCGGACGGCCTCGAGGTCAACATCGACACCGCGGCATCGCTGCCCGATGATCGGCTCGTGCTGGTATCGACGGGTTCGCAGGGTGAACCGTTGTCGGCGCTGTCGCGTATGGCACGCGGCGAACACCGCCAGATCAACGTCAAGGAAAACGACCTCGTGGTGCTGGCGTCGTCGCTGATCCCGGGCAATGAGAACTCAGTGTTCGCGGTCGTCAACGGGCTCTCCAAGCGCGGTGCCACCGTCGTCACGCAGCAGAACGCGAAGGTGCACGTCTCCGGCCACGCGTCGGCCGGTGAACTGCTGTACCTGTACAACGCAGTCCGGCCGACCAACGCGATGCCGGTACACGGCGAGTGGCGCCACCTCCGTGCCAACGCGGCGCTCGCGGAAGCCACCGGTGTGCCGAAGGAACGGATCGTGCTCGCGGAAGACGGCGTCGTCGTCGACATGGTCGACGGCCTCGCCGAGATCGTCGGCCGGGTGCCGGTCGGACACGTGTACGTCGACGGGCTTTCCGTCGGCGATGTGGGCGAGTCCACCTTGTCGGACCGGTTGATCCTCGGTGAAGGCGGCTTCATCTCGATCTCTGTCGCTGTCGACGCGGCAACCGGTCGTGCGGTGAGCGCACCGGAGGTGTCGGGGCGCGGCTTCTCCGACGACCCGACCGCACTGACGGAGGCGGCCGAGCTCGTCGACAAGACGCTCAACCAACTCGCTGCGGAGGGCATCACCGAGACACACCGCATCGCGCAGAGCATTCGGCGTGTCGTCGGTCGATGGGTCGCCGACACGTACAGGCGTCGGCCGATGATCGTGCCCACGGTTATCGAGATCTCCTGAGACACACGCCGGATCGGTCGATGCCGTCGCGCGAGATGCTCGTTAGAGTGGCCGAATGAGCCTTGCTCGACGCGAACGGCACGCATTGGTCCGCACAATGTCGGAGGTCGGCCCGGAGGCCCCGACGCTCTGCGGCGATTGGACGACCCGCGATCTCGCAGCACATCTGCTGGTGCGCGAGCGTCGCATCGACGCGATGCCCGGAATCATGATCTCGGCGCTGGCCGGCCACACCGAGAAGGTCCGGCGCGCGGTGACCGACAAACAGTGGGCGCACCTGCTCGCCGACATCGATTCCGGGCCTCCGAAGTGGTCACCCCTGTACCTCGTCGATTCGGTCGCGAACGCAACCGAGATGTTCGTGCACCACGAGGACGTGCGACGAGGCGCATCCGGGTGGGAACCGCGGCGGTTGTCCGCGGAAGACCAGGATCTGCTCTGGAAGTACGCCCGGACCATCGGTCGCACCAGCTACGGCGGCAGCGACATCACCGTGCACTTCGAACGCCCGGGCGGCGACCGGGTCACCGTCCGCGCGCGGGGGCCGCGGGCCGTCGTGCTGCGCGGGGAACCGTCCGAACTGCTCCTCCACGCATTCGGACGCGACGAGGTTCGCCTCGAGCAGGACGGGAGCGAAGCGGATATCGCCGAGCTCGCATCGTCCCGCAGGGGACTCTGACCTGCGCGTGCCGGGTGCTCCTTGCCGGACTGCGGTCCGGTGTTGTGATCAGTGCCGCCGCGTGCTTCCCGTGTTGCTGATGGTTCGTGAGTGGTGGGTGCGGCTACCCTGGCGGTATGGCAGGAAAGTCGGGTAGCCGCGCATCGTCCCCCGCGACCTCTCGGTCGCGGTCGGGGACGCGCACGTCCACCTCGTCGGGTCGGGCCAAGACCGCTGCCACCACATCGAGCTCGTCCGCAAAGACACCGTCCGCACGTTCCGCGAAGGCCTCGACCGCGAAGAAGTCGACTCCCAGGGCATCGACGGCGAAGACCTCGACCGCGAAGTCGCCCGCCAAGAGGAAGCCCCAGGCCTCCGGTTCGCGTGCCTCGGCCACGACTCGCCGAGCCCCAGCAGCGCGTGCGCGTCGCGGTCCGGCACCGCAACCGCGTCGAGGCTCGGGAGGACTGCTCACCGCGATCGGCAAGAGCGTCGGTGCCGGCTGGTTCATGATCGCTCGGGGTCTCGGCGCCACCACCCGGACGATGGGCCGCGCGACCGAGATCGAACACGGTCACCGGCGTGACGGCATCGCCCTCGGTCTCGTTGCATTCGCAGTGATTGTCGCCGGCTCGGTGTGGTTCGGTGTGGGCGGCCCCGTCGGCGAGTGGGTCGAAACCGGAGTGCGTGCCGTCACCGGTGGGGCAAGCGCGGTACTGCCTCTCGTCGCTCTCGGTATCGCGGTGGTGCTCATGCGGACCGAACCTTGGCCGGAGGCCCGGCCACGCTTGGTCCTCGGGTCGCTTCTCGTCGCGCTTCCCGCGCTGGGACTCTGGCACATCGCGTCCGGCTCGCCCACCGATGTCTCGGGGCGGTCGGAGGGTGCCGGGTTCGTCGGTGCTGCCGTCGGTGGTCCGATCACCGCGGGCCTGACGGTGTGGTTGTCGGTGCCGCTCATGTTGATCGCGATGGGATTCGGAATCCTGCTGATCACCGGCACCACGATCCGCGAACTACCCGAGCTCTTCCGCGACTACTTCGGCCTTCCCTACCGCGACGACGACGGATATGGGTACTACGACGAAGACGGCGAGTACCACCCCGAGCACGACGGCTACTCCGACCATCTCAACCCGTTGCTCTACGAGGACGACTCCGAGAAGCCGCGGTCCCGGCGTCGCCGCACCCCCAGCGAGAACTATCCGACCGACGAGTTCGACGGCGATGCACGCACCGAGGTGCTTCCGTTGTGGGACGAACCACAACCGGACGCTGCGCCGATGCCCGCACCCGAACCCGCACCCGAACCCGAACCGGAGGCACCGAAACCGAGGGCCCGTACCAAGCCGAAGGCCTCGGCCGCGGCGGCAGTGCCGACACCCGCCCCGCCGGAGCCCGATGCGGACGTCATGGAACAGCTGGTTCCGGACCGCGTCGTCGAAGGCGATTACACGTTGCCCTCCTTGAATCTGTTGATCGAGGGCGACCCGCCCAAGACCCGTTCGGCCGCGAACGATCAGATGATCGAGGCGATCACCGAGGTACTCGAGCAGTTCAAGATCGATGCAGCGGTCACCGGGTTCACCCGTGGCCCCACTGTCACGCGGTACGAGGTCGAACTCGGGCCGGGTGTGAAGGTCGAGAAGATCACCGCACTCGCCCGCAATATCGCGTACGCCGTCGCGACCGACAATGTCCGGTTGCTCGCACCGATTCCCGGAAAGTCCGCGGTCGGGATCGAGGTGCCCAACTCCGATCGCGAACTTGTGCGCCTGTCCGACGTGCTGGGGGCGGCCTCCACCCGCCGCGACCACCATCCGCTGGTCATCGGGCTCGGCAAGGACATCGAAGGCGACTTCGTCTCCGCGAACCTCGCGAAGATGCCGCACCTGCTGGTGGCCGGTTCCACCGGTTCCGGTAAGTCCAGCTTCGTCAACTCCATGCTGGTGTCGCTGTTGATCCGGGCGACACCCGACGAGGTGCGGATGATTCTCATCGACCCGAAGATGGTCGAGCTCACACCGTACGAGGGCATCCCGCACCTGATCACCCCGATCATCACCCAGCCGAAGAAGGCTGCGTCTGCTCTGGCGTGGCTCGTCGAGGAGATGGAGCAGCGCTACCAGGACATGCAGGCCAACAAGGTGAGGCATATCGACGACTTCAACACGAAGGTCAAGTCGGGTGAGATCACCGCACCACTGGGCAGCGAGCGTGTCTACCGTCCGTACCCGTACATTCTGGCCATCGTCGACGAGCTCGCGGATCTCATGATGACCGCACCGCGCGACGTGGAGGATGCGATCGTGCGGATCACCCAGAAAGCCCGTGCCGCCGGAATCCACCTCGTCCTGGCAACCCAGCGGCCCTCTGTCGACGTCGTGACCGGCCTGATCAAGACGAATGTGCCCTCACGACTCGCGTTCGCAACGAGCTCGCTGACCGACTCGCGGGTCATCCTCGACCAGCCCGGTGCCGAGAAGCTCATCGGTATGGGTGACGGGCTGTTCCTACCGATGGGCGCAGGCAAACCCGTCCGCATGCAGGGCGCCTTCATTACCGACGAGGAGATCTCGGCGGTCGTCGATTTCGCCAAGACCCAGGCCGAGCCCGAATACAACGAGGGCGTCACGGTGCCCAAGGCCGGGGAGAAGAAGGACGTCGATCCCGACATCGGCGACGATCTCGACGTGTTCCTGCAGGCGGTCGAGCTCGTCGTCACGAGCCAGTTCGGGTCGACCTCGATGCTGCAACGCAAGCTCCGCGTGGGCTTCGCCAAGGCCGGACGGCTGATGGATCTCATGGAGACCCGCGGCGTGGTAGGGCCGAGCGAAGGCAGCAAGGCCCGCGAAGTCCTCGTCAAGCCGGACGAGCTCGATGGCCTGCTCTATTCGATCCGGGGCGGTGGCGATCCCTCGGAACCGGATGGCAGTGACACCTGATGTCCGGACACGTGATGTTCGGACACGCCGTGACCGGGTGACGGGTGACGTGCCTTACGGCCGAGGTGTCGTCGTGAAGTCCCGCCGCGGTGCCTGTGGCACAATCGTGAGAGCTGTGGAGGGGAGTACCCCCTTATCCGCGGCAGTCTCGTCAACACGTTCGGCACCGTTGCCGTTCCGGGGCTGCCGGTCCGAGGCTCGGCCCCGGGCGGGAGAGACCTCCGGCAGGTACGCATACCTACCGGAAGGCCGAGGTGCATATGCACGTCACATTGACGACCTGGTTGATCACGATCGCGGTGATCATCGGGCTTTTCGTATTCGACTTCTTCGCGCACGTCCGTAAACCGCACGCGCCGACACTGCGCGAATCAGGTTTCTGGTCCGCAGTGTTCATTGCCATCGCGATCCTCTTCGGTGTGGTCGTGTTCTTGGTGTGGGGGCCGACGTACGGCGGTGAGTACTTCGCCGGCTACGTCACCGAGAAGGCCCTGTCGGTGGACAACCTCTTCGTCTTCGTCATCCTCATGGCGACCTTCGCGGTGCCACGCGAATTTCAGCAGAAGGTCCTCACGATCGGGATCGTGCTGGCATTGGTGATGCGCGGAATCTTCATTGCGGTCGGCGCTGCCGCCATCAACGCCTACAGCTGGGTGTTCTACCTGTTCGGTTTCTTCCTGATCTACACGGCTGTGAAGCTCATCCGCGACCACGGCAACGAAACCGAGAGCGTGTCGGAGAACAAGATGGTCGTTCTCGCCCGCAAGTTCCTGCCGGTCCACGACGAATACGACGGCGACAAGCTTGTCACCCGGATCAACGGCAAGAAGATGGTCACGCCCATGCTGCTCGCGCTCGTCGCGATCGGCTTCACCGACATCCTCTTCGCACTCGATTCGATTCCCGCGATCTACGGTCTCACCGAGGAGCCGTACCTGGTCTTCACCGCCAACGCGTTCGCCCTGATGGGCCTGCGGCAGCTGTTCTTCCTGATCGGTGGACTGCTTGAGCGTCTGGTGTTCTTGTCGTACGGTCTGTCGGTCATCCTTGCGTTCATCGGCGTCAAACTCGTGTTGCATGCGCTGCACGAGAACACGCTCTCCTGGATCAACGGCGGCGAACACGTAGCGGTCCCCGAGATCTCCACCGGGTTGTCGCTGATGGTGATCGTAGGGGTTCTCGTCATCACGACGGTCGCGAGCCTGATCAAGACCAGGAACGACGACAAGGATCAGGACGGCAAGACCGGGGAGAAGAACCTCAGTCGTTGAACACGCCCATCACCGGAGTCCAGCCGGTGATGCGGACAGCGTCGATCAGCGCCGACCGCGCGAACGGATCCTGCGCCATCAGATCGTGTGCGGCTGCTTCGTCGGCGACATCGATGAGGATCAGCGCGCCGGAACCGTCGACCCACGGCCCGGTCGCTCGCACCGTGCCTGCCTCGACCAGACCTCCGAGCCAGGCACGGTGCTCCGGACGGTGCTCGTCGCGAGCTGCGGCAGTCGCCCCGGAGTAGGTGTATTCGACGGCGAACAGGGCCATGGGTTCTCACTTCCGTGCGGGATCGACCGTTCGGTCCTCGTACATTTCGGTGGTCGTACATTTCGGTGGTGGTACATCTCGGGGTGTGCTCACAAAGCGAGCAGCATCCGGGTGTTGCCGAGGGTGTTGGGCTTGACATAGCTCAGATCCAGGAACTCTGCGACGCCGGTATCGTACGACCGGCACATCTCCGCGAAGACCTCGGAGGTCACCGGTGTTCCGTCGATCTCCGCGAACCCGTGGCGCGCGAAGAACGAGACCTCGAAGGTGAGGACGAAAAGCCGCTCGAGTTCGAGTTCGCGCGCGACCTCGATCAGGCGCGTGACGATGAGATGCCCAGTGCCGCGTCCTGTGACCTTCGGATCCACCGCCACGGTACGAATTTCGCCGAGATCCGACCACAGGACGTGCAGAGCGCCGCACCCGACCAGTTCGCCTGCGAGTTCGGCGACCCAGAACTCCTGCACGGCCTCGTACAGGGTCACGAGATTCTTCTCCAGGAGGATCTTCCCGGCGTAGATGTCGATCAATTGCTTGATCCCCGGCACGTCGGATGTTCTGGCGCGCCGCACGACAATCCGGTCGTTCGTGTCCTGTTCGTCGGCCGGTGAGGTCATGCGGTGAACAGTAGCGCGTGAATGTACCGATATTGTGGGCGCATGAGCACGCCCCGCCAGTCCGTTGCCGCATCGGGCGGGAGCGGCGCCGCACCGGGACCGAACGCTGGTTCTGCGCACGACCCGGTCCCACTGTGGAACATCGCCAATATCCTCACGGTGATGCGCATTGCGCTCGTTCCGGTGTTCCTGGTCTTTCTCTTCATCGGCGACGGACACGAGACCGTCTGGCGGCTGACCGCGGCCGGAGTCTTCGCGATTGCTGCGATCACCGACCGCATCGACGGTCAGCTGGCCCGGCGGCTCGGCCTGGTCACGGATTTCGGGAAGATGGCCGACCCGATCGCCGACAAGGCGCTCATCGGCGCCGCACTGGTGGGCCTGTCGCTGCTCGGCGAGTTGTCATGGTGGGTCACCGGCATCATCGCTGCGCGAGAGTTGGGTATCACGGCCCTGCGTTTCGCGGTGCTGCGGCACGCGGTGATCCCGGCCAGCCGCGGCGGCAAACTCAAGACGTTGGTGCAGACAGTCGCGATCGGTGTGTATCTGCTTCCGCTACCCGATGTCGTTGCACCGTTCGCCATGGCGTTGATCGTGCTGGCGGTCGTGCTCACGGTGGTCACGGGGATCGATTACGTGGTCCAGGCGGTGAGATTGCGCGCCGGCGTGCGTCGCGCCGAACAAGCACATCGGAACGGTGATTCCGCATGACGTTCAGAGGCGATCCCGGCGACGTGGGGTGTCGGTCTGACGGGTGTCGCGGGGCCCGACGCCCAGGACGGCCACCCTCCGGGAACCCTGTTTCTCGGGATCAGCGGGCCGTCCGGGGTGTCTGTCACCCGCCCGGAAGTCAGCGGCGATCGATGGCAGATCAGACTTGGAGCGGTCGATGCGGCCGTGTCGGGGCTACTCACGCGACTGGGCTCCCCGGCGGCGTTGTAATGTCTGTGCACCGCGGTATTCGAAGTCCGGAGGATGCCCGGGAACCTCGCGACCGTGTCGCGCGTTGTCGAGTTGTAGGCACGGTCGAGTTGTAGGCACGTCGGACGAAGGAGGATGCGATGGCGCTGTTGTTGCGTGAGGCACTCGGTGACAGCCTTCGGCGCACCCGTGTTTCGCAGAGCCGCACCCTGCGCGAAGTCTCCAGCAGCGCCCGGGTCAGCCTCGGCTACCTCTCGGAGGTCGAGCGAGGGCGGAAGGAAGCGTCGAGCGAACTGCTCGCCGCCATCTGCGACGCACTCGCCGTACCCCTGTCCGACGTGCTGTTCGACGTCAGTGAGTCGCTCGCCGAGCGGACTCTGCGGCGCACCGGCGCGGACGTGGTGATGCCGGGTGCGTACGCAGACCAGGGCTCGACCCACTCCGAGTCGGGTGTGGAGACGGTCGATGCTGCCCTGCTCGCCCAGGACCCGCTGCTTGCCCAGGAGTCGCTCATCACGCAGGAGACCCGCGTGGTGATTCCGGCACCGGCCGCGCGAGCGCTCGCCGCGGCCTAACATGGATCATGACCGTGTCGGCGTCGCCGGATACGGACGAAAGCGACACAGCGTGGGCCACCGTCCGGGGGGTGGCCCGAGTCGCCAGGTGGGATCGTCGGATCGGTCGAGTCGAAGGTGACCGGCACGGCGGACCGGAACCGGTGCGCGAGGGACGCACACCGGGTCGCGTTCGGCGCGGCGTACAGATGGAGGCGGGATCACACCCATGGCTAATCCGTTCGTCAAGGGTTGGAAGTACCTCATGGCGCTCTTCAACTCCAAGATCGATGAGAAGGCCGATCCGAAGGTCCAGATTCAGCAGGCGATCGAAGACGCACAGCGTCAGCACCAGGCCCTGTCGCAGCAGGCCGCATCCGTGATCGGCAATCAGCGTCAGCTGGAAATGAAGCTGAACCGTCAGCTGGACGAGGTCGAGAAGCTCAACGCTAGTGCCCGTCAGGCCGTGATGATGGCTGATCAGGCCGGCACCGCGGGCGACACGGAGAAGGCGATTCAGTACACGAACGCAGCTGAGGCGTTCGCTGCGCAGCTCGTCACGGCCGAGCAGTCGGTCGAAGATCTGAAGGTTCTGCACGATCAGTCGCTGCAGGCGGCAGCGCAGGCCAAGAAGGCCGTCGAGCAGAACGCCATGGCACTCCAGCAGAAGGTGGCCGAGCGCACCAAGCTGCTCAGCCAGCTCGAGCAGGCGAAGATGCAGGAGCGCGTGAGCGAATCGCTGCGATCCATGGATTCGACGCTGTCCGCGCCGGGGTCCACTCCGAGCTTGGACGCTGTGCGCGAGAAGATCGAGCGTCGCTACGCGACTGCGCTCGGTTCGGCCGAACTCGCTCAGAACTCCGTGCAGGGTCGCATGCTCGATGTGCAACAGGCCACGGTCCAGATGGCGGGTCACAGCCGTCTCGAACAGATCCGTGCCTCGATGAAGGGCGATGCTCTGCCCGGTGGCGCACCGGCGAATCCTGCCGTCAACACCGCCAAGGAGCCTCCGAACGCTGCAGGCTCCGCCGGTTCCCAGTAGTCGCTGACCCTCCATCGAAGCGGACACAGAACCATGAGCGCGCCCGGCAACGGCCGGACCGGAGTGACTCCCGGTC
>NZ_JBHWXB010000015.1:0-152821 GCF_042729855.1 Rhodococcus sp. NPDC060090
CCCATTCCGAACCCGGAAGCTAAGCCTGTCTGCGCCGATGGTACTGCACTCGACAGGGTGTGGGAGAGTAGGACACCGCCGAACACCCGTTCCGGGAGGGGCTCACACATTGTGTGGGCCCCTTCCGTGTTTTCGGAAAGTATCGTTTCCCTGCGTTGGCGATGGGGCTATTGCGGCAATCAGGTCACGAGATGATAACAACGCGATTCTAGTTTCCGGTTTGCCCTTTCTGTGGGTAACGTCCGCGGGGCAGATCCGTTGGGTCGTGCTGCAAGGCGGTACGGATCCTCCCGGGTCGTTCCTAGTGACGACGAAAGGGATTGGACGATGAGCACGCGATTTGGTAGGAACGCGGCCGTGAGAGTTGCCGCAGGCATCGCCGGACTGGGATTGGTCGGCGCATCGATTGCAGGGTGCACCAGTACCGATACCGGAGGTGGCGCCGGGGGTGGGTCCACCCTCGAGAGCCTGCGGGAAGCCGGAACGGTCACGGTCGGATTCGCCGGCGAAGCGCCCTACAGCTTCATGGAAGACGGTGAACTCACCGGCGCAACGGTCGCGCTTCACCGTGAGATCTTCAAGAACCTCGGCATCGACAACGTGGAAGGGGTCGCCACCGACTTCGGTGCCCTCATTCCGGGTCTGCAGGCAGGCCGTTTCGACGTTGTCAGTGCCGGCATGTCGATCTTGCCGCAACGATGCGAGCAGGCACTGTTCAGTGAGCCCGAGTTCAACTACACGACAGCTTTGATGGTGCCTGAGGGCAATCCTCAGAACCTCTCGGATATTCAGTCGATCCAGGACAGTGGCGCGAGTATGGCGACCATGACCGGAGCGATCGAGTCGGACTACGCCGCGGAATCGGGCATCGATGCGACACAGGTCGCGTCGGCTCAGGACGGCATGGACGCAGTGATCAACGGCCGCTCCGATGCCTTCGCTCTGACTGCCATCTCGCTCAACTGGATGAAGCAGGGCAACGAATCGGCGCCCGTCGAGGTCACCGAGTCGTTCGTCGCAAATATCAATGGGGTTCCTCAGGTGGGCGCAGGCGGCACTGTGTTCCGGCTGGGCGACGAAGAACTTCGCGACGCGTACAACGAGGAGCTCGCAAAGATCACGTCGGACAAGGACAAGTACCTGTCGATCGTCGGTGAATTCGGCTTCACCGAACAGGAATTGCCCGATCCGGAGCTGACCACGCAGATGCTCTGCGAAGGCGTCTCCTGAGAGCGGGTTCTCCAGAATGGATTTCGGTTCGAAGATCGAGGCGCTGACAAGCGCATTTCCTCGAATACTCGATGGAATCCTGGTCACTCTCTATCTCACGATCGGTAGTGCGTTCTTCGCCTTCCTGCTGGCCGTCGCCCTGGGGTTGGCGGCCGGCGCGAAGAACCTGATCCTGAGAGGGAGTTCCAGGGTTGTCATCGAGTTCTTCAGGGGCACCTCGCTCCTGGTGCAGTTGTTCTGGTTCTTCTATGTGATGCCGCTCTTCGGTTACCGGCTCGAGCCGATCGTCTGCGGCATCCTTGCGCTGTCGTTGAACTACGGCGCGTATGGCGCGGAAGTCGTACGTGGTGCGATCACATCGGTTCCGCGACCTCAATGGGAGGCTGCTACAGCCCTGAATTTCAGCTATTGGCAGCGCCTTCGACGGGTCATCTTCCCTCAGGCGTGGGCCGAGATGATTCCGCCGCTGACGAACCTGCTGATCCAGCTGCTGAAGGGCACCGCCCTCGCAAGCTATATCCTCTTGCATGACTTGACATTCGAGATCGAGCAGTTGCGCCGCTCGACCGGCGACACCTTGTTCGCCTTCGGTGTCGGGCTCGTTCTGTACTTCATCGTGGGATATGTGTTGACGCTGTTGATGAATGCGCTCGAGGTGAGAGCGAAGAGCCGGCTGGGGACCGGGCCGTCGATGCGTGAGATCTTCGGTCTCGCACCGGTGATCGACAAGCCCGAGGAGGTGAAGACGTGACCGTCGAATGGAGTTGGGAACGTGCCTGGGAGGCACTCCCGGTGTTGCTCGAGGGATTCAAGATCACGCTGCTCGCCACCGTCCTCGGTTTCGTTCTCGCTGCGGCACTCGGCCTGGTTGTGGCGATCGCTCGACGGACGCTGCCGCGACCGTTCGCGATGGTGCTCGGTGGCATCGTGGAGTTCATCCGCCTGACACCGCTGGTCGTGCAATTGCTCTTCGTCTACTACATGCTTCCGCAGTTCTCTGCGTTGCAGATCGGTATCGCAGTACTGGGTATCCACTACTCGACGTACATGGCCGAGGTGTACCGGGCAGGAATCGAAGCGGTACCGGTGGGGCAGTGGGAAGCAGCCAGAGCGCTGTCCTTGCCGAGCTCCCGTACATGGCGAGCGGTGATCCTGCCGCAGGCCGTGCGACGGGTGGTGCCTGCCCTCGGAAACTACGCAGTCTCGATGTTCAAGGACACGCCGTTCCTCTTCACCATCACGGTGGTCGAGATGGTCACCGCAGCTCAGCAGTTCGGTGCCAGGAACTTCCAATATCTCGAGCCGCTGACGTTGGCCGGGTTGATCTTCCTGATCGCGAGTTACCCGACTTCATTGCTGATCCGCCGATTGGAGCGTCGTCTTGCCTACTGACCTGACCAAAGACACCGGGGGAGCCGGGGAGACCTCGGGCGATCCGATGATCCGCTTCGAATCCGTGGTGAAACAGTTCGGCGACAACGTCGTGCTCGACCATCTCGACTTCGAGGTTGCGGCCGGCGACCGCGTGACCTTGATCGGTCCGAGCGGGTCGGGCAAGACCACGATCCTGCGGCTGCTCATGACCTTGGAGAAGGTGGACGGCGGTGTGGTGTGGGTCAAGGGGGAGCCCTTGAGTCACGAGCGCAAGGGTTCGAAACTCGCCCCCGCTTCGGAGAAGCACCTGCGCAAGGTGCGGCAGAGCATCGGCATGGTGTTCCAGCACTTCAACCTGTTCCCGAACATGAACGTCATGGAGAACCTCACCGAGGCTCCCATCCATGTACTGGGCAGGAAGAAGGCGGACGCGGAGGCGCGTGCGCGGGAGTTGCTCGCGATGGTCGGTCTTTCCGACAAGGAGAAGGCCCACCCCACTCAGCTTTCGGGTGGTCAGCAGCAGCGCGTGGCCATCGCTCGCGCGCTCGCGATGGACCCCGACATCCTGTTGCTCGACGAGGTGACATCGGCGCTGGACCCTGAATTGGTCGCCGACGTGCTCGACGTGCTGCGGCAGATCGCGGACACCACCGACATCACGATGCTGATCGTCACGCACGAGATGAATTTCGCGCGGGATGTCTCCAACCGCGTCCTGATGTTCGACAAGGGCCGGATCATCGAACAGGGGCCGCCCGAGGTCATTTTCACGAATCCGAAAGAGGAACGTACGCGCAAGTTCCTCGACGCAGTTCTCGCGGGGGAGTGAGGGCAGGAGGTCACTCGGCCGGTACTGCCAGCCGAGTGACCTCCGATCTTCCGCGTAGGGTGATTTCTTCGCGCACAGTCCATTCGGATACTTCGTCGCTCGTCGAGGAGTCGAGGGCGCGACCCGATGCAACCACATATCCCGGTACGGTCTTCGCAATGTCGGAGAGGCGAGCTGCCTCGTTCACCGGGTCTCCGATCACGGTGTATTCGAAACGTTCTGCGGCGCCGATATTTCCCGCAACCACACGGCCCGCGGCGACCCCGATTCCCGCACGGCAGTCGGGGACTTCGATCGCGAGCCGCTGTGCCATCGTGCGTGCGGTCCGCAAGGCACGACCGGATGCATCGTCGACCCGGACCGGCGCACCGAAGATCGCCAGTGCCGCGTCGCCCTCGAACTTGTTCACCGACCCCCCAGCGCGGTGGACTTCGTCGACGACGACCGCGAAGAAACGATTGAGCAATGCGACGACCTCGGCGGGAGGTTTTTCCGCCGCAAGGGCGGTAGACCCGACGATGTCGACGAACAGAACCGCGACATCGCGTTCTTCGCCACCGAGGATGTCGGCGTTGGCGAGAGCTTCGGTCGCGACGTCCCGGCCGACGTGCCTACCGAACACTTCCCTGATGTGTTCGCGTTCCCGCAGTCCCTCGGCCATGCGGTTGAACCCGGCTTGAAGTTCGCCGAGTTCGGTCCCGTCGTACACCACGACTGCGGCGTCCAGATCGCCCTTCTCGATTCGTGACATGCCGTACTGCACTGATTCGATCGGCGAGATGCTCGAGCGGACGCTGAGAAACAGCAGCAACGATCCGACGAGCAGGGTGATGCCGCCGAGTGCGAGGACGGTCACGGCGAACCGGACCGGGGTGACCGGGCGGATGAAGCTGAATACCGCGATCAGCATCAGTCCGATCACGGGGATGCTGCTCCCGAGTGCCCACGCGAGCATCACGCGGCCGGTGGTTCCGGCGAAGCGATGACGGCGCGGTGCGCCTGCCTCGAGTGCTCGTGCCGCGATCGGACGCAATGCGAATTCCGTGAACAGGTAGACGAATCCGCACACGGTAATGCCCGCGAGCAGGATCGTGATCGATACCTTGGGAATGGTGTCGGGGTCGATGACCCCGAGACATGTGGTGAACAGAACGAGCCCGATGAGCCAGAGGAATCCCTGCTGCACGGTCATCCGCAGCGGCAGGTTCAGCGCGGTCCGTTGCTCATCGGCGGTGGGGCGGCGGCCGTCGAGGGCCCATCCCAGTCGGTCCACGCCGTATCGGGTGCCGAGGATGGTGCCGACCACGATCGCGACGACCACATATGCCGGTGCCAGGACGGCAATCACGATGAGGAACTGGGAGGTGAGCAGCGACGGCCCCGGAATCACCACGTTGATGAGGGTCGCCGCAATCAACGCTCCGATGATATGAGTGCCTGCGAGTGAGAATGTCAGCAACGACTGGACTCGAATTCGTAGTCGCCGGATCGGTTCCTCCGGTTGCCCGAGGATCGCAGACCCGAGCGGCGCGGTACGGCTGTTGCGTGCTGACATGGTCGTTCGAGAGTAGACGAGGCCATCCTTTAGGGTGGGCTGTGTGCGCCTAGTGATTGCTCGTTGCCGTGTCGACTACATCGGACGTCTGACCGCACACCTTCCCACCGCACGCCGATTGTTGTTGGTGAAAGCGGACGGGTCGGTGAGCGTTCATGCAGACGACCGTGCCTACAAACCCCTCAATTGGATGAGCCCCCCGTGCTGGCTGTCGGACGAGACCCCGGACGAGGATGCAGCGGCGCTCTGGGTGGTCACGAACAAAGCCGGCGAACAGTTGCGCATCACGCTCGAGGAGATCGAGCACGATTCGAGTCATGAACTCGGTGTGGACCCGGGCCTGATCAAGGACGGAGTCGAAGCGCACCTCCAGGAACTGCTGGCCGAACATGTCGAAACCCTCGGCGCGGGATACAGCCTGGTCCGCCGCGAGTACCCCACGGCCATCGGACCGGTCGACCTCCTGTGCCGGGACGCCGACGGCTCGACGGTCGCGGTGGAGATCAAGCGACGCGGTGAGATCGACGGCGTGGAACAGCTGACCCGCTATCTCGAACTTCTCAACCGCGACCCGCTCCTCGCGCCCGTGACCGGGGTGTTCGCTGCTCAGCAGATCAAGCCGCAGGCCAAGACCCTCGCGACCGACCGCGGTATCCGCTGCCTCGTACTCGACTACGAGGCGCTGCGCGGAACCGAGAGCACCGAATTCCGGCTGTTCTGAGTCATGCCACGCCGGAATCGTCCCCAGGCGTCGGGTAAACGCCCGAAAGCGGACACCGAGTCTACGAATCCCGGGTCCTCGACGTTCGGCTGGGCAACCACGCGGACCGAGTCGGGACCGACCGGCGCCGAGTCCGAACAGTTCACTGTGCGCACGGTTCCGGGGTCGCGGGCGACGAAACCGTATCGGTGCCCGGGATGCGACCACGAGATCGCCCCAGGGACACCGCACATCGTGGCCTGGTCCACCGATATCCCAGGCGGGGCCGATGATCGTCGGCACTGGCACAACGGCTGCTGGTCGGCACGTGCAAGGCGGGGACCGACCCGGAAGTGGTCCTGACCGGCAGGATTTCGACTAACGTCGGACCCTGCTCGCCACCGCCGGTGAACGACCGCTGCCACCGGGACGAGGGGCCGGGCCTCGGGGCGGAGTCGGTGTCTGTGGCTGCTTCGTCGCCGGCTGGGGGGTGCTTCGGTCGTTCTCGCTCGTGTCGGCACCGTCGGAGTTCTTGTCGTTGCCGGCGGAGTCGTTGCCGGCGGACTCATCGGCACCGGCCTCGGTCCTCTCGGACTCAGGGCCCGAGGTCTCGGTGCGGGAATCTCCGTTTCTGCCCCTGCGTTCCGTGCCGTCCGCGGTAGCCCGCTCCGCGGTTTCGGGCTGCGTCTTGTCGACCTTGTTCTTGCGGGCAGAGTCGTTGTCGGAACTCGACGTGGGTGCCGCGTCGTCCGAGAGGTCGCGTGCGAGGAGCTCGCTTTCCTCGGTCGCGGCGGCGAGCATGTCGGGCACGCCGTCGAGCTGTTCACGCACCGCATCGAGCTGACCGAGGATGCGTCCGCGCAGGACGAGGAGTTCGTCGGTGAGCCCCTTGGCGCTCGCGACCTTGCGTTCGGAAGCCTCGTTGGCCACCGAGAGGCGTCGAGCCGCTTCGGAAGTGGCCTGCTCGAGCCGACGCTCCGCCTCGCCCTTGCTGGAGCGTTCGAGCTCGTCGAGCGAACCCAGCAGTTTCGACCGGCGCTCGGACATGGTGATCTCGAAGTCCTGCTGTACCTGCTCGCGCTTGCTTTCGGCCTCGGCGGCGCGCCTGTCGGCTTCGGCGCGCGCGGCAGCGACGATCCGGTCGGCTTCGGCGCGGGCAGCAGCCATCGTGCGGGCGTGCTCTTCCTCGCAGGCGAGCCGCCGGTTATCGAGGTCCTTGAGTCGCTTCTCGTAATCGCCGCGGAGACGGATGCCTTCCTGCTCGGCGAGGGACACCATCTCGGCGGCGTCGGTCTCGGCCCGAGCCCGCAGTTCCGACGCCTCGTCGGACGCCAGCCGGAGCATGCGAGAGATGCGATCGGACATGCCCTCTGCGGTGGTCGGAGGCACCGACAGTCGATCGACATCCTTGCGCAGGTCGTCGATCTCGTTACGGGCATTCTCCAGCTGCCGCGCGAGATCGCGGGCCTGGGCCGATGCCGCGTCGCGGTCGGTTGCCGTCACGCGGAGCTCGGCTTCGAATCGGGCGAAGTAGTTGGTGACCTCGTCGCGGTCGAAACCCTTCCGCACGATGGAGAACGGAAGGTGGCTGGGGGCGCGATCACGATCGAAGACCATGACGACAATCTACCCGTTCGAAACCGGTATCACTTTGGCAGCTCCAGCACCGTATGTACTGGGGCCGGTCTCGGCGCTGCGTCTAGTGAGCGGGGTCTGCCGCGGGCTCGACGAGTTCGACGAGAACGCCCCCTGCATCCTTCGGATGGAGGAAGTTGATGCGCGAGTTGGCGGTGCCGCGTCGCGGTGCGTCGTACAGAAGCCGGACACCCTGTTCGCGCAGGTGAGTGGAGATCGCATCGAGGTCGGTGACCCGGTAGGCGAGCTGCTGCAGGCCCGGGCCGGAGCGGTCGATGAACTTCGCGATCGTCGAGTTCTCGTTCAGCGGTGCGAGCAACTGGATCTGGGTGGCGCCGTCGGGGCTGCCGGGAACGGAGAGCATGGCCTCCCGGACGCCCTGCTCCTCGTTGATCTCCTCGTGCGTGGACACCAGACCGACGTTCTCGGCGTACCACGTGAGTGCGGCGTCGAGATCGGGAACGGCGATCCCGACGTGATCGATCGCGGTGACGAGCCCGGAGGACAGAGCTGCCGCGACAGGCGACGATGTGGGAGAGGTCTCGGTCATACCTCTGACGGTAGCGGTACCGTTGGGCAAGCTCATATCGGGACCCCAGGTATTCCACCGAGTGAGCATCCGTGTTGTCGATATCGGAGGACATTTCCGTGAGCAGTTCTGTCATTGTCGCCGGCGCCCGTACGCCCATGGGTCGCCTGCAAGGTTCGTTGAAGGACTTCTCCGGATCCGATCTCGGCGGGGTCGCCATCAAGGGTGCCCTCGACAAGGCCGGGGTCGCGCCGGAGAAAGTCGAGTACGTGATCATGGGCCAGGTGCTCACCGCCGGTGCCGGCCAGATCCCGGCACGTCAGGCGGCAGTCGCCGCCGGTATCCCGATGGATGTCCCCGCCCTGACCATCAACAAGGTGTGCCTGTCGGGCATCAACGCCATCGCGATGGCCGACCAGCTGATCCGCGCAGGAGAGTTCGACATCATCGTGGCCGGTGGCCAGGAGTCGATGAGCCAGGCCCCTCACATGCTCGAGAAGAGCCGTGCCGGATTCAAGTACGGCGACGTCACCCTGCGCGACCACATGGCCTACGACGGCCTGCACGACATCTTCACCGACCAGGGGATGGGCAACCTCACGGAGTCGGCGAACAAGGATGCCGATTTCGTCTCCAGGGAAGAGCAGGACGCCTTCTCGGCCGCCTCGCATCAGAACGCCGCGCGTGCCTGGAAGGACGGCCTGTTCGATGACGAGGTCGTGCCCGTCTCGATTCCGCAGCGCAAGGGCGACCCGATCGTGTTCTCCGCCGACGAGGGCATTCGCGCCGACACCACCGTCGAATCGCTCGCCAAGCTCCGGCCCGCGTTTTCGAAGGACGGCACCGTCACCGCCGGTTCGGCGTCGCAGATCTCCGACGGCGCGGCCGCCGTGGTCGTGATGAGCAAGGCCAAGGCCGAAGAGCTCGGCCTGAGCTGGATCGCCGAGATCGGCGCAGCCGGTGTCGTGGCCGGACCCGACTCGACGCTGCAGCAGCAGCCGGCTCGTGCGATCGCCAAGGCCTGCGAGCGAGAGGGCATCGCCCCCGCGGATCTCGACCTCGTCGAGATCAACGAGGCGTTCGCCGCCGTGGGCATCGCGTCGGCACGCGAACTCGGCATCGACGCCTCGAAGGTCAATGTCAACGGTGGCGCGATCGCTCTCGGCCACCCACTGGGTATGTCCGGTGCCCGGATCGCACTGCACCTCGCACTCGAGCTGAAGCGTCGCGGCGGCGGTGTCGGCGCGGCTGCACTGTGCGGTGGCGGCGGACAGGGCGATGCTTTGATCGTGCGTGTGGCAAAGGCATAGGCGTCGACCGGGCACCGACCGGGGCCTGATCTTCGATCTCGATTGCTTCACGGCCCTCGGCGTCCAGCGTCGAGGGCCGTGATGTCTCTCACTGCACTACGGGTCGTCGTAGGTTCATGGGCACAATGGCCCCATGACGAACATCTTCGACCTGTCCACCCCCGCGAAGAGGTTCCGCCTCCTCGCGATGTGGGAAGCCGTAACCTGGCTCGCGCTTCTGATCGCGATGTTCTTCAAGTGGGTGCTCGGTTACGAAGAGGCGATCGCGATCCCGGGCATGGTGCACGGCGTGGCCGGCTTCATCCCGTTCGTCGCTATCGCGTTCCTCACGGCCTGGTCGCTGAAGTGGGACCTGAAGACCCTGTTCCTGGCCCTCGTCTCGAGCGTCCCGCCGTTCGGCACCATCGTCTTCGAGCGCTGGGCCGTCAAGACCGGCCGTCTCGCGGAGCTCTCCGAGCCCGGTAGCCGCGAGGACGCGCCCGCTACCGTTTGACCGTCCGCAACTTCCGTGGCCGTGGCATGCCAAACTGGAGGACGTGACTCGACCCGGTTCCCGTCCTGTACGTTCCGCCGCCGCGGCCGCGGCGCTGTCCGGCGCGGTGGATCTCGCGCCCCTCAAGGAGCGGGCTGCCACGCCACCTCCTCCGCCCCCGTCCGCTGACGGCACGCACGGCGCACTCGCGCCGATCGTCGACGTCACCGAGGCCACCTTCGAAACCGAAGTGCTCCAGCGTTCCGATCAGGTCCCCGTCATCGTCGACCTGTGGGCCACCTGGTGCGAACCTTGCAAGCAACTGTCGCCCCTCCTCGAGAAGCTCGCGACCGAGGCTGCAGGTGCCTGGGTGCTCGCCAAGGTCGACGTCGATGCCAATCCTCGGATCGCCCAGGCCTTCGGTGTGCAGTCGGTGCCGACCGTCGTCGCGATCGCTGCAGGGCAGCCGCTCGCCGATTTCCAGGGAGTCCAGCCCGAACCGGCGCTGCGGCAGTGGCTCGACGCGATCGCGCAGGCGGTCGAAGGAAAATTGTCGGGCCCGCCCCCCACGGAGGGCGAGCCGGCCGAGCAGCCCACGGATCCGCGATTCGACGCGGCCGAGCAGGCACTCGAAGAGGGAGACTTCGAGGGCGCCGAGGCCGCCTACAACCTGATTCTCGATTCCGAGCCGAACAACGCCGACGCCAAGGCCGCGCTGCGGCAGGTGAAGTTCCTGGCACGGGCGCAGGATGTTCCGGCGGATGCGGTCGCGCGTGCGGATGCAGCCCCCACCGATCTCGAGGCGCAACTCGCGGCGGCCGACGCCGACCTGTTCGCGCAGAACCCCGAGGCGGCCTTCGAGCGGATCATCGCCTTCGTCAAGCGCAGCGCAGGCGACGACCGCACCGCGGCGCGCACCCGCCTGCTGGAGCTCTTCGAATTGTTCGACACTGCCGAGCCGTTCGTGATCGCCGCACGCCGCAAGCTTGCGGCCGCACTCTACTGAGGCTTTTTACCGGGGCCTTCTACCGGGGCCTTCTGTCGGCGTGAGAGCACACCGGTCGCTACCTCAGCGGTAGCGGCCGGTGCATGCGGTCTCGCCGCTGAGTACCCCGGTCCGGAACGCGTCGACCCGCGCGAAACCACTCGGTACGGTGTTGCCGTTGACATCGCTCGCTGCAAGCCCGTCGCGGAGCAACCCGGACACGGCCTCGTCGAGGTCCCCGGGAGAGAGCCACACCATCTCGGAGTCGGGCCCGAGCTTCGCTGCGACCGTGCTGAACGGACTCAAGGCCGCGCTGATCACACCTGACAGGCATGCAGCGCGTAACGCGGTACGGGCGTCCGTGAGACTCTGACCCGCTTCCTGCTGCACTGCAAGTGCATAGCGGGAGGCCACGAGAACGTACGCGTTGTAGTCACCGCGCACGTCGGCGCTGAAACCGTCGCGCCGTGAACGATCAGGGGTGCCCACTGCCGCTAGCTCCTCGAGGTCGACGCCCACTGTGTCGGTCGAGGGGCAATAGGACACCGGCGTCGTCGTCTTGGCATCGGAGCAGCCGAGATCGGCACCGGACAGATCCAATTGCGGCGGCGACTCGAGGTCGAACACGTGGTGGAACGATTCGAAGATCGTTTCGACGGACTCCGCAGTGATGGGCAGTTCGCCGTCGTCGCTGCTGTCGAAATACTGCGGCAGATCCGCCCGCCGCGATTCGATCTCGGCCGCGTCGATACGCCGGCATGTCGAAGCGCCGTCCGTGAACCCGATCTGGACCGCCGTGACGCGTTCGAACGCGGAGCCGTGAATGGAATCCGGATCGTTCGGGTCGCTGTCGCGGAACAACACCATCGACGCCAGCACATTGTTCAGGCCGTCCGCGGTGTTGAGTTCGAAGTGCTCGGAGTCGCCCTCGGCGACGTGTCGTATGAAGGCACCGGCGAAGCAGTCGGCCTGCTGCTCGAACACGATGCCGGGATCGTCGTCGGCGACGGTCCCGGCCGAATACTGGATGGCATGCCCGTATTCGTGGGCGAGTACGGTGACCGCCGACATGGGGCCGAAGTCCTCGACCAGTTGCGGCATGAGGTACGTGCGGTCCCAGCCGATCACGTCCCCGCCGCTGCAATAGGCGGCGTTGATGAAATCGTAGGTGGACTCACCGCAGAAGCGCGGGCCGCGACGCTCGGACGGATCCCACGAGATGATCGTGCCGACCGGTTCGAATTCACCGCGCGCGATCGAGCCGTACTCCTGCTCCCAATACGACTCGATGTCGGCGATCGCATTGCCCGACAGAGTGTCGATGGCGCCGCCGTCGGTGTTCTCGATCATCACGTCGGCATCGGGGACACCGCTGCGCGGCCCTGTCGGCCCCGACACCACCGGTAGGCCTGCGACGGTGAACGGGTTGTCGTAGATCGACACCGCGGTTCCGGAGATCTCCTGCGCACAACCGGCCACCAACACGACTGCGAGAGCGGGGAGAACCGGGGCGAACCATCGGTGTCGCTGTGTCACGTCGATCCACTTCCAGTCGTCGATGTCGGCGCTCAGCGCCGCGGCGACAGCCAGATCGCGCCGTGCGCAGGTAGCGTCACCCGAGCAGACGCCGGGCGACCGTGCCACGATTGAGCCGTGGCGATCACCGCGCCGAGATTACCGGTGCCGTTTCCCCCGTACGCGGTCGCGTCCGTGTTGAGCACTTCCTCCCACGCACCCGGTTCCGGCAATCCGACACGATAGTCGGCGTGGACGCTGCCCGAGAAGTTGTACAGGCATGCGATCACCGAACCGTCACTGCCGTAACGCAGGAAGCTGAGCACGTTGTTGTGGGCGTCGTTCGCATCGATCCACGAATACCCGCCGGGTGTCGTGTCGAGCGTGTACAGCGCCGGGTGCTCGCGATACGTGCGGTTCAGATCGGCGACCAGCGCGCGGATACCCGTGTGCAGTGCCCCGGTGTCCGGGTCGTCGAGCTGCCACCAGTCGAGACCGCGTTCCTCCGACCATTCGGCGACCTGCCCGAACTCCTGACCCATGAACAGCAGTTGCTTACCGGGGTGCGACCACATGTATGCGAGCATCGTGCGCAACCCCGCGGCCTTCGTGTGTGCGTCGCCGGGCATCCGGGTCCACAGCGTGCCCTTGCCGTGAACGACCTCGTCGTGACTGATGGGCAGCACGAAATGCTCGCTCCACGCGTACATCAGCGAGAACGTGATCTCGTGGTGGTGGAACGTACGGTGCACCGGATCGTGCATCAGATACCCGAGGGTGTCGTGCATCCAGCCCATGTTCCATTTCATCGAGAAACCCAGGCCTCCGACATTCGTCGGTCGGGTGACCCCCGGCCATGCAGTGGATTCCTCCGCGATCGTCACGACCCCGGGGTGATGCTTGTGCACGGTCGCGTTGAGTTCCTGCAGGAACGCCACGGCATCGAGATTCTCGCGTCCGCCGAATTCGTTCGGGGTCCACTCACCCTCGGGGCGTGAATAGTCCAGGTAGAGCATCGACGCCACCGCGTCGACACGCAACCCGTCGATGTGGAACTCGTCGATCCAGAACAACGCGTTCGCGACCAGGAAGTTGCGCACTTCCTTGCGCCCGTAGTCGAACACGTAGGTGCCCCAGTCGAGTTGCTCACCGCGCCGAGGGTCCGCATGTTCGTACAGGGGGCTGCCGTCGAATCGGGCAAGAGCCCACTCGTCCTTCGGGAAGTGCGCGGGCACCCAGTCCATGATCACGCCGATACCGGCGGCGTGCAGCCGGTCGACGAACTCGCGGAACTCGTCGGGCGTACCGAACCGAGCGGTCGGCGCGTAGTACGAGGTGACCTGATAACCCCACGATCCGCCGAAAGGATGCTCGGCGACGGGCATGAGCTCGACGTGCGTGAACCCGGTCTCGTGGATGTACTCGGCCAGCTGATCGGCCAGCTCCAGGTAGGTCAGTCCCGGTCGCCATGAACCGAGATGCACCTCGTACACACTCATCGGTTCCTGCCACGGCTGCGCTGCGTCACGCGCGGCGAGCCACTGCTCGTCGTGCCACTCGTGCGTGCTGCGCGTGACGACCGACGCGGTCGCCGGAGGTACCTCGGTAGCGAACGCCATCGGGTCGGCCTTGTCGCGCACCGAACCGTCGTGTCCACGCACTCTGTATTTGTAGAGTTCGCCCGGTTCGACACCCGGAACGAACAGCTCCCACACGCCACTCGAACCCAGGACACGCATCGGTGCAGTGGTCCCGCCCCACATATCGAACTCGCCGAGCACCGTCACACCTCGCGCGCCGGGCGCCCACACCGCGAACGACGTTCCCGTCACCGTGCCGTCGGGTGTGTCGTAGGAGCGGGGATGGGCGCCGAGCACGTCCCACAGCCGTTCGTGTCGACCCTCGCTGATCAGGTGACGATCGAGTTCGCCGAGGGTGGGCAGGAACCGGTATCCATCGGCAACAACCACGGTGTGGTCGAACGGATATCGGACGACGAGGCGATAGTCCGCGGGATCGTGGAGCGCTACCAACGCGCTGAACACGTCGTGCCCCACGGGCTCGAGAGGGTGATCCGTTCCACCCACACGCACCGCCACCGCTTCGGCACCCGGACGCAACGCCCGGAACACGGTGCCTTCGGGGTGCGGATGCGCACCGAGGACCGAGTGGGGATCGTGGTGCTCGCCGGCGACGAGGCGTGCCAGATCGTCGGGGTGCGGCGCATGACGCAGTGCAGACGCACTCGACCTGCCGCGCGGCGGTGTTCCGTCCGGCTCCGGTGACGACGGTGACCCGGTCACGGCTGCCTCCTGTATGCGAGGGTTGTGCGTGCGGGGATGCCGATCCGGGGCAGCACGAGTATGTGCGCGACTGCGCGCCATGGTTCGAGACGCACGAAATTGGCCTGACCCCAATGGTATTGCTCGCCACTGACCTCGTCGTACACCGGCAGATGGTCGTGCCAGTCGTGTCCGATGGCAGGCATGTCGAGCCAGATCGTGCCCTGCTCCGCGGCGTACGGATTGAGGTTGACGATGGTGAGCACCGTATCGCCCGTCGTCGGATCGAACTTCGAATATCCGATCAGCGCGTCGTTGTCGATGTGATGGAACGTGATGTTGCGGAGCTGCTGCAGCGCCGGATGAGCCCGCCGGATCCGGTTCAGTTCGGTCAGCCACGGTTCGAGGGATTCACCGCGGCGCCGGGCATCGTCGAACCGCCGGGGTCGCAGTTGGTACTTCTCCGAGTCGAGGTACTCCTCACTGCCGGGGCGCAGCGCAACATGCTCGTACAGTTCGTAACCCGAATACACCCCCCACGTCGGGGCGAGGGTCGCGGCCAATGCCGCTCGCAGCGCGAACATTCCGGGCCCCCCGTGCTGCAGCGACTCGTGGAGGATGTCGGGGGTGTTGACGAACAGGTTCGGCCGCGCTTCGTCGGCCTTGCTCGCGATCTCCGTCCCGAACTCGGTGAGTTCCCACTTGGCGATCCGCCACGTGAAGTACGTGTAGGACTGCGTGAATCCGCGACGCGCGAGACCGTACATCCGCGCGGGACGGGTGAACGCCTCGGCGAGGAACACCACGTCCGGGTCGGTCTTGTGGACCTCCTCGATCAACCACTCCCAGAAATCCGGTGGCTTGGTGTGCGGGTTGTCGACCCGGAAGATGCGGACCCCCGCAGCGATCCAGTGCCGGACCACACGCAGCACCTCGGCGTAGATGCCGTCGCGGTCCAGATCGAAATTGATCGGGTAGATGTCCTGGTACTTCTTGGGAGGATTCTCCGCGTATGCGATGGTCCCGTCGGGCAGCACCGTGAACCATTCGGGATGCGATTGCGCCCACGGGTGATCCGGTGCGCACTGCAGCGCCAGATCCAATGCGACCTCGAGGTCGAGTTCCCGGGCGCGAGTGACGAAGTCGCGGAAATCCTCCGCGGTGCCCAAGTCGGGATGGATAGCGTCGTGGCCACCCTCATCCGACCCGATCGCCCAGGGAGACCCGACGTCGTCGGGTCCGGCGACCAGAGAATTGTTGGGACCCTTCCGGTTGATCTTGCCGACCGGGTGGATCGGTGGCAGGTACACCACGTCGAACCCCATGGCGGCGATACGGGGTAGATCGGCCGCTGCCGTCGCGAACGTCCCGTGCCGCGCGGTGCCGTCGTCGTTCCAGCCGCCCGTCGATCGGGGAAAGAACTCGTACCAGGAACCGAACAGCGCGCGGCGACGATCGACGACGGTGGTGAAGGCGCGACCGCGGGTGACCATCTCGCGCAGCGGATGGGCACGGAGGATCTCGGTGACGTCGGGGGAGTAGGCGGAGGCCACACGCTCGGCGAGGGTGCGATGCGAGCGTAGTGACGCCGAGACCGCAAGAAGTACGGGTCGGCTTCCACGCGGAGCCGTCTTGGCGGCCTGCTCGAACAGACGTGCGCCGTGCTCGAGATCGTTGGCCAGATCCTCCGGGCCCTGGCCCGCGTCGAGCTTCGCTTCGACGGCGTGCCGCCACGTGGCGATCGGATCGCTCCATGCCTCGATCCGGTAGGTCCACCTACCGGCACTCGTCGGGGTGAACACAGCGTCGAACGTGTCGGGTTCGTAGCCCGGTGTCATGGGGATCCGCACGAGCTTGCCCATGGTCTCGGGGTCCGCCGCCGGTCCACGCACCGCGAGTGTCGCCGAAAGTGCATCGTGCCCTTCACGCCACACCACCGCCGACACCGGCACCACCTCGCCGACGACAGCTTTGGTCGGATACCTCCCGCCGTCGATCGCGGGCCGAACGTCGTCGATGGCGAGACGACCTGTCACGTGTTCTCCGTTCGCTGGGGCGGGCGGGTGGCCCGCGCCGAAATGAACCGTGTGGTGTACGACCACAACCGTAATCCAGGCAGCGGCAGAGTTCCGCTCATGCGGGCCGGAAAGGCGAAACGTCCACTTCCGATCGGTCTCCCGGTAGTGCGCCGCAGGGCACAGGCATCACGCCCGTCGGATACGGCCGAACCTGGGTAGGATTCGCGGGGTGAAAGCCTTGCGTCGGTTCACCGTCCGAGCCCATCTGCCCGAGCCGCTCGCCGCGCTGGAGGCACTGACCATCAATCTGCGCTGGTCGTGGCACCCGCAGACGCAGGATTTGTTCGAATCCATCGACCCCGAACTCTGGGCGAAGGTCGACGAGGATCCGGTCCGCCTGCTCGGTGAGATCGCCCCGTCGCGCCTCGATACGCTGGCGACCGACGGCGAGTTCCTCGCCCGGCTCGAAGCTGCTGCGGCAGATCTCGACCATTACCTGTCGCATCCGGGTTGGTACCAGATCCAACGCGAACGCGGTACCGCCCTGCCCGAGGGCATCGCCTACTTCTCCATGGAATTCGGTGTCACCGAGGTCCTGCCCAACTACTCGGGCGGACTCGGCATTCTCGCAGGCGACCACCTCAAGGCCGCCTCCGATCTCGGTCTGCCGCTCATCGGTGTCGGACTGCTGTATCGCTCCGGCTACTTCAAGCAGTCGTTGAGCGCCGACGGCTGGCAGCTCGAACACTATCCGTCGTACGACCCGCAGGGCCTGCCGCTGCGCCTGCTCACCGAGGCAGACGGCACGCCCGCGCTCGTGCGCGTCGACGTCCCCGGCGCACGCACCCTCGATGCGCGGGTGTGGATCGCGCAAGTGGGTCGCGTGCCGCTGCTGCTGCTCGACTCCGACATCGCGAGCAACGACGAGGACATGTGCAAGGTCACCGACCGGTTGTACGGCGGCGGCCAGGACCACCGCATCAAGCAGGAGATCCTCGCGGGAATCGGCGGAGTGCGGGCGGTGCGCGCATACACACGCATCCACGGACTGCCCGACCCCGAGGTGTTCCACATGAACGAGGGACACGCGGGGTTCCTCGGGGCGGAACGAATCCGCGAACTCGTCACGACCACCGGTCTGGACTTCGACGATGCCCTCGCTGCGGTGCGGGCCGGAACGGTGTTCACCACCCACACCCCCGTGCCCGCAGGCATCGACCGCTTCCCGATCGACCTCGTCCGGCACTACTTCGCAGGACCCAACGGAGAGAACGAATCGGCGCTGTTACCGGGTCTGACCGTCGACCGGATTCTCGCTCTCGGACGCGAGGACGACCCTCACGTGTTCAACATGGCGCACCTGGGTCTTCGCCTCGGACAACGGTCCAACGGGGTGTCCAAGCTGCATGGTGAGGTCAGCCGCGGGATGTTCGAGGGGTTGTGGCCCGGGTTCGATGCAACCGAGGTGCCGATCGGATCGGTGACCAACGGCGTCCACGCCCCGACCTGGGCGGCGCGCGAATGGATCACTCTCGCGAATCGGCTCGCCGGACCGGACCGCGTCGAGGAGGCCCGCGGTTGGGAACTGTTGCAGACCGTCGACCCGGCCGAACTGTGGTCCACCCGCAACGTGTTGCGCGGACAGCTCGTCGACGAGGTTCGACGTCGCCTGCGCAACTCGTGGCTCGAACGGGGCGCCACCGAAGCCGAACTCGGCTGGATCGGCACCGTATTCGATCCCGACGCACTCACGGTCGGATTCGCCCGCCGCGTGCCCACCTACAAGCGGCTGACACTGATGCTGCGCGACCCCGAGCGGTTGCGCGCCCTGCTGCTGGACGAGGAGCGGCCGGTGCAGCTCGTCGTCGCGGGTAAGAGCCACCCCGCCGACGACGGTGGAAAGGGTCTGATCCAGCAGATCGTGCGATTCGCCGACCAGCACGATGTGCGGCACCGCATAGTGTTCCTACCCGACTACGACATGTCGATGGCGCGCTTCCTGTACTGGGGATGCGACGTGTGGCTCAACAACCCGCTGCGTCCGCTCGAAGCATGCGGAACGTCGGGCATGAAGTCCGCGCTCAACGGCGGGCTGAACCTGTCCATCCGCGACGGATGGTGGGACGAGATGTTCGACGGGGAGAACGGCTGGGCCATCCCCACAGCCGACGGCGTCGACGATGTGCGACGCGACGATCTCGAAGCCGGAGCGCTGTACGAACTGCTCGAACGCTCGGTGCTGCCGCGATTCTACGAGCGCGACGAGCGCGACGTGCCCACCCGCTGGATCGAGATGGTGCGTCATACCCTCGAGAACCTCGGACCCAAGGTGCTCGCGTCGCGCATGGTTCGCGACTACGCCGTCGACTACTACACGCCCGCTGCGGAAGCGGCCCGCGCGGTGGTCGCCGACGACTTCGCCGGAGCCAAGGCGCTGGCCGAATACCGGCACCGCATCGACTCCGCGTGGCCTGCGGTGCGGGTCGTGCAGGTCGACAGTCACGGACTGCAGGAAAGCCCCGTGATCGGCTCGAGCCTCGGACTGATCGCGCACGTCCAACTCGGCGGCCTCAACCCCGACGATGTGCAGGTACAGGCGGTGTTCGGCAAGGTGGGATCGGACGACACTCTCAGCGACACGGTGACAGTGCCGATGAAACACTCGGGCGCGGACCCCCTCGGCGAGGAGTTCACCGTCGAGGTGCCGCTGCCGTTGTCGGGTGCGGTCGGATACACCGTCCGCGTGCTCCCGCACCACGACCTGATGGCAACTCCCGCCGAGTTCGGCATGGTCGCCCTGCCGTAAGTCGTCAACTCGTGAGGCGGGTGAGGGCCTTCCGGGCTACGGCCGGATCGGCGGTTTCCCAGAACGGCGGGAGCGACGCGCGCAGGTAACCGCCGTAGCGGGCCGTGGCCAGACGCGAGTCGAGAACGGCGACGACCCCGCGGTCGTCTGTGGCCCGCAGCAATCTGCCGACACCCTGGGCGAGAAGTAGCGCGGCATGGTTTGCTGCGACCGCCATGAACCCGTTCCCGCCGCGCGACTCGACGGCGCGCTGCCGGGCGACCAGCAGCGGATCGTCGGGTCGGGGGAACGGGATCCGGTCGATGAGCACGAGCGAGAGCGACCGGCCCGGCACGTCGACACCCTGCCACAACGACAGGGTGCCGAACAGCGACGTCGCTTCGTCGCCCGCGAACTTGTCGACCAATGCACCGGTGGAGTCGTCGCCCTGACACAGGATCGGGGTGTCGATGCGGTCGCGCAGGGCGTCGGTGGCGGCTTTCGCTGCGCGCATCGACGAGAACAGACCCAGGGTGCGACCACCCGCCGCCATGACCAGCTCGGCGATCTCATCGAGATGCGACGACGCGAGACCGTCGCGGCCGGGCGGTGTGAGGTGCTTCGCGATGTACAGGATCCCGGCTTTGGCGTGGTCGAACGGCGAACCGACGTCGACGGCGTTCCACTTCAGGTCGCTCTTGTCTGCGGGCGGCTCTGCTCCCGATGCCGCCGTGGTCTCGCTGCGCGACGGCGCCTGCGGCGGAAGACCCCAGTTGACGGCCAGACCGTCGAACGACCCGCCGACCGTGAGCGTCGCCGAGGTGAGGATCACCGTCGACTCACCGAACAACCGTGACCTCAACAGACCACCGACCGACAGTGGTGCGATCCGCACCGTGCGACGCACGTTGCCGCGGAACTCGTCGGCCGCCAACCACACGACATCCTGACGCTGCGCGGGATCGGGCTGTTCGAACGTCGTCAGCGCCCGGACCGCGCAGTCGTGGACGTCATCGATCTCGGCGAGCGCCTGGCTGCGGGCCGCGGCGGCCTCCGGGTCGGTGCCGGGTTTGGCCGGGCCGATCGCGGTGTGTACGGCCCACGCGGCGTCGCGGACCGAGGCGAGCGCGGCCGCCGCGCCGTCGGGCATCGAATCCCACCGAGCGGCCGGAAGCTCTTCGAGCAGGGCCTCCCAGTTCTCGGCGGCACCCTCGAGCCGGTCGACGTCTTCGTCTTCGACGAGTTTGACGCAGCGCCGCGCCGCAGCGGAGATGGTGCTGCCGGACAATTCGGCGGTGGCGACACCGGTGACCCGGTCGACCAGCTCGTGGGCTTCGTCGATGACCACCACGTCGTGTTCGGGCAGGATCGCGATCCCCGTGATGGCGTCGATCGCGAGGAGTGCGTGATTGGTGACGACCACATCGACCCGCGACGCCTCGGCGCGAGCGATCTCGGCGAAACAGTCGTCGCCGACGGGACAGCGCGACCTACCGAGACATTCGCGTGCGGTGACGCTGAGCTGACGCCACGCCTGGTCGGAGACGCCGGGGGAGAGGTCGTCGCGGTCGCCGGTCTCGGTGCTCGACGACCATT
Source organism: Rhodococcus sp. NPDC060090 (assembly GCF_042729855.1). Lineage (NCBI taxonomy): Bacteria > Bacillati > Actinomycetota > Actinomycetes > Mycobacteriales > Nocardiaceae > Rhodococcus > Rhodococcus sp. NPDC060090. Next base: position 20,816 of record NZ_JBHWXB010000015.1, read on the forward strand.
CCGTCACGCGACGCACCTCGCGGCCGATACGCGAGAGCGTGAACGCGTCGAACAGCTGAGCCTCGGCCGGTGCCTCCTCCGCGAGACCCGTGTGGATCTTGTTCAGGCAGAGGTAGTTTCCGCGGCCCTTGAGGATCGCGAAACGCGGCCGTCGTCCCAGGGTCTCCTCGAGTGCCTCCGCGAGACGCGGGAGGTCGCGGTCGACGAGCTGGCGCTGCAGCGCGATGGTCGCGGTGGAGACCACCACAGTGCGGCCGGTCTGTACCGCGTACCGGATGCTCGGCACGAGGTACGCGAGCGACTTGCCGGTGCCGGTGCCTGCCTGCACCGCGAGATGCTCACCGGTGTCGATGCTGTGCGCCACCGCGGACGCCATGGTCAGCTGAGTGCGCCGCTCCTTGCCGCCCAGAGCGTGCACCGCGGTACGCAGCAATTCGGGGACATTGGGAAGTTCGGGCACCGAGCCAGGGTAGCGGGACCCACCGTCAGGTTTCGGCGCCGACCCGTTCGACCAGGTGAACACCTGAACTGCGCATCTGATCGAGGGCTGCCTCGACGGTCGCGTCGGCGACGCCGGCCGTGTACTGGAGGAGTACCCGCGTCCGGAAGCCCGCCTCGACGGCGTCCAACGCGGTCGCGCGCACACAGTGGTCGGTGGCGATCCCGACCACGTCGACTTCAGTCACATCGCGCTCGCGGAGCCACTGCGTGAGGGAACGTCCGGACTCGTCGACTCCTTCGAAACCGGAATAGGCGGCCTCGTAGGCGCCCTTCGAGAACACCGCGTCGACCCGCGACATATCCAGATCCGGATGGAATCGGGCCCCGGCGGAGTCGGCGCGACAGTGCGGCGGCCACGTATCGACGAAGTCGGGATCGTCCGAGAAGTGCTCACCCGGATCGACGTGGTGGTCGCGAGTCGCGACCACATGGGTATAGTCCTCGCCGCTCTCGGCGAGGAAACGCGTCACGGCGGCGGCAACCGAGCTGCCACCGGTCACCGCGAGAGCGCCGCCCTCGCAGAAATCGTTCTGTACATCCACCACCAACAGCGCTCGCATCGCCTTCACCTCTGATCCGCTGCAGTGACGAAACGGGTGGGTATCGCCGGATCGCCGGCCGATACCGTCAGCCCTTCCCACGGCAGACTCACCATCGACTTCTTCAGGTACTCCCTGCTGTCCTCCAGCGTAGGGAGACCGGGGACCGGCTCGCCACCGCGCACCAGCGGGACCACAAGGTCCGTCGTCGTCCGACCTTCCCCCTTCGGCACCTCCAGGTGCGCGGGGTAGACGACCTCCTCGACGAGGGTGCCCGTGCCTCGCGCGTACCGCACCGCGCGCTTCGCACCCCCGCGCGACTCCTTGGCCATGCTGCGCTTCTCTACCGGAATGCCGTCGACCTCGACGAGCTTGTAGACCATGCCTGCGGTCGGTGCACCGGAACCCGTGACCACCGAGGTCCCGACCCCGTACGCGTCGACCGGTTCGGCACGCAGACCTGCGATCGCGTATTCATCGAGGTCACCGGACATCACGATCTTCGTCCGCCGAGCACCGAGATCATCGAGTTGCCTGCGCACCTGACGTGCGAGAACCCCGAGGTCGCCGGAGTCGATCCGGACGCCACCGAGCTCGGGCCCTGCCACCTCGATGGCTGTGGCCACGCCCTGGGTGATGTCGTAGGTGTCCACGAGCAGCGTCGTGCCGACACCGAGTGACTCGATCTGACTGCGGAACGCCGACGCCTCGTCGCGGCCGTGCGCAGTGGTGTGCAACAGGGTGAACGCGTGTGCGGCGGTCCCTGCGGCGGGAACCCCGTGGCGTCGCGCTGCCTCCAGGTTCGACGTCGAGTCGAATCCCGCGAGGTACGCCGCACGGGCCGCGGCCACCGCTGCTTCTTCGTGCGCGCGGCGCGAGCCCATCTCGATCAGGGTGCGTCCGTCGGCGACGCTCACCATGCGCGCGGCGGCGGACGCGATAGCGCTGTCGTGATTGAAGATCGACAGGGCCAGCGTCTCGATCAGGACGCATTCGGCGAACGTGCCGTGGACGGACAGAACCGGTGAACCGGGGAAGTAGAAGTCGCCCTCGCGGTAGCCGTCGATGTCGCCGCTGAATCGGAAGTTGCGCAACCACTCGACCGTCGAGGATTCGAGGAATTCGGCGGCCACGGCGAGTTCTGCATCGCCGAAGCGGAACGCCGGAAGCGCGTCGAGCAGACGGCCGGTTCCGGCGACCACCCCGTACCGGCGGCCCGCCGGAAGCTTGCGGGCGAACATTTCGAACACACAGGTGCGAGCGCCGGAGCCGTCGGCCAGCGCGGCTTCGAGCATCGTCAGTTCGTATTTGTCCGTGAACAGTGCGGTGCTCACCGGCTTTGTACCGGCGGATGTGACAGCCATTCGCTCACTCTAGAACGAGCATCACGGCGGCGGGTTTTTCGAGTGACGAGAACGCCGTACCCTGGACCCATGGCGCCGTGCTCCAGGACAACCACCCTCGACGTCCACGTGATCACCGCGGGCCAGGCCATGCCTGCCGAAGCGGAAGTCGTCGAAGAGGTCGAGGCGGTCGACCGGCCTTGGGTGACCGTCGTGTGGGACGACCCCGTCAACCTCATGCACTACGTGACGTTCATCTTCCAGAAGCTGTTCGGATACAGCAAGGCCAAGGCGACCGAACTCATGCTCGAGGTGCACAACGAAGGCAGAGCCGTTGTGTCGAGCGGGTCCCGTGACAAGATGGAACACGATGTGCAGCGTCTACATGCCGCAGGGCTGTGGGCCACGATGCAACGGGACGAATAAGTGCCTACAGGAGGATCCGACCGACGTGCGGCAGTGGACCCGGAAGAACTCGCTGAGCGGCCCCAAACTTCGCTCCGAGATGGACGGCCACGAGGCCTCCGTCCTGCGCTCCCTCGTCGCGTCGGTGCTCGGAATGCTGGAAGACCGTACCGCGCAGGCACCCCAGGACGATCTCGCCGAACTCACCGGGCTTCGCACCGGTAACTCGACCCCACCCGAGATTCCCGCCCTCGAACGATTGCTTCCCGATTTCCACCGACCCGACGCGGACACGAACGTCAACCCCGACGACGAGGCCGGCGACCTCAACGGCGCGCTGCGCAGCCTGCACGAACCGAGCATCATCGACGCGAAACTCGCTGCCGGTGCGGTCATCCTGCGGACCGTGCCCGAGGACGGCGGCAAAGTGGTGCTCAACCCGGAACAGGCCGAGGCCTGGCTGTACGGGCTCAACGACGTGCGGCTCGCGCTCGGCACCACCCTCGGCATCGATGCCGACACCCCCGAAAGTCTCGACGACGACGATCCCCGCGCACCGCACCTCGACGTCTACCACTGGTTGACCTGGATGCAGGACTCGCTCGTCCAGGCGCTGCTGCCGTGACGTCCGATGCTGCGGTGACATCCGATGCTGCCGTGACACCCGGCCCCACGGATTCCCTGCTCGACGTGGCGGGTCTGCGTGTCGGCCACTGGCAGCAACTCGACGACCACGTCACCGTCGCCGGTGAACAACCCGGCACCGGGGACGCCACCGGCTGCACCGTGATCGTCGCCGACCGACCCACCATCGGGGCGGTCGACGTGCGCGGAGGCGGACCGGGCACCCGCGAAACCGACCTGCTCGATCCGAGCCACTCGGTCCGGCACATCGATGCCGTTCTACTCGCCGGGGGAAGCGCCTTCGGTCTGGCTGCCGCCGACGGCGTCATGCGCTATCTCGAAGAACGGGGCCGCGGCATCCCGATGGGCGCGCCCGGCGCCGTGGTGCCGATCGTGCCCGGTGCGGTGATCTTCGATCTGCCCGTCGGGCAGTGGCACACCCGGCCCACCGCCGACAGCGGATACGCGGCCGTGGCAGCGGCCACCGACACAGCACTGCCGCGAGGGTCCGTCGGCGCCGGTACCGCAGCCCGCGCAGGCGTCCTCAAAGGGGGAATCGGCACCGCGAGTATCCGCCTGACGGAGGGGCCGGCAGCAGGCACCACCGTCGCCGCGCTGGTCGTGGCCAATCCCGTCGGTTCGGTCTTCGACCCCCGCACCGGGTTGCTGTGGGGCACGACCACGGCTCGCGCAGCCGATCTCGGTCTCGCGGCTCCGGACGCCGAGGAACTCGCCGCCGCCAACGCAGTCGGGGACAAGGGCACCGTGCTGAACACGACCATCGGCGTCATCGCGACCGATGCCCCCCTGTCGAAAGCCGGGTGTCGCCGGGTCGCCGTGGCCAGCCACGACGGATTGGCACGCGCGATCCGACCCGCACACTCACCCCTCGACGGCGACACGCTCTTCGCCCTGTCCACCGGCACCGCCGAACTCGCCGTACCGGAGGGTGTACCCGACGCATTCCCGCCGGACCTGCCGGTACTCGCGGCCCTGTGCGTAGCCGCGGCCGACGCCGTCGAACGCGCCATCGTCGACGCGGTGCTCTCTGCCGAGTCCGTCGCGGGAATCCCGTCCTACTTCGACACCTTCCCGTCTGCTCGGGTCCTCTGACCACGACAGACCCACGCGTCCTCCGGACAGACGTCACAATGGGCGTATGACCATCCCGACAGGTACAACGCCGACCGAACGGCCCACCTGGCTGCGTTCCGGAATGTGGATCGGCGGCTTCGTCGCCTTCCTCTACGTCGTCGAGATCGTGGATCGGATCCTGCCCGCGAACTTCGAGAACGCCGGAATCGAACCGCGTACCGGCGACGGCCTGTGGGGAATCCTGTTCGCACCCATCCTGCACGGCGAGTGGACGCACCTCACCGCCAACACAGTGCCTGCGCTCATCCTGGGCTTTCTGGTCCTGCTGTCGTCCGGCATCACCCGCGGCCTCGTGGCGACCGCCGTCATCTGGGTCGTCGCAGGGGTCGGGACCTGGCTGTTCGCCGGATCAGGTGACAACCACATCGGTGCATCGTCGCTCATCTTCGGCTGGCTGACGTACCTGATCATCCGCGGGATCTTCACGCGTAAGGGCGGGCAGATCGTGCTCGGACTCGTCGTGCTGTTCTTCTACGGCGGAATGCTGTGGGGCGTGCTCCCCAGCGACCCGTTCGTGTCGTGGCAGGGACACCTCTTCGGGGCGATCGGTGGTGTCGTCGCAGCCTGGCTGCTCTCGTCCGATGCGCGCCGCGCGCGGGCGGTGAAAGCAGCGGATCCGCTGCGCTGAACCCAGCGACCGGCGTCACGTACGCACCGGGTGCCGATCCGTACGTCACAGAATTGTTGTAACTGTGAGTCCACCACGAAAACGGGTGTTGACTTCATCGAGGACCTTCGGCATGGCAGCATGGCCCTTATGCGCATGACCGTTCTGGGGTGCTCGGGCAGTGTGGCCGGGCCGGATTCTCCCGCATCCGGGTATCTGCTCACCGCGCCCGATACCCCGCCGCTGGTCATCGACTTCGGTCCGGGAGTACTCGGAGCTCTGCAACGCCACGCCGATCCCGGCGAAGTGTCCGTGCTGCTGTCGCATCTCCACGCCGACCACTGTCTCGACATACCCGGTCTGCTCGTGTGGCGCCGCTACTCCCCGAACGCCCCCACCGGGCGGATTCCTGTCTACGGCCCTGCCGGTACCGCGCAGCGTCTCGGTGTCGCATCGGCCGAGGTGGCAGGCGAGATCGACGACGTCTCCGACACCCTCGACGTCCGGCCGCTGAGCGACGGCGGAACCTTCCGCTTCGGTGCACTCACCATCAGGCCCACGAAGGTCAACCATCCCCCCGAGGCCTACGGATTCCGCATCACGAGCGACTCCGGCCGCACGATCGTCTACACGGGCGACACCGGGATGTGCGATCAGGTGGTCGAGCTTGCACGCGGAGCCGACGTCCTGCTGTCCGAGGCATCGTGGACCCACGCGCCGGGGATGCGGCCCGACGGCATTCACCTGTCGGGCACCGAAGCAGGACAGGTCGCCGCCCGCGCCGGCGTCGGTGAACTGTTGCTCACCCACATTCCACCCTGGACGTCGCGCGAAGACGTCATCGCTGAGGCGAAGGCCGAGTTCCACGGTCCCGTCCACGCAGTGACCTCGGGCGACGTCTACCGCATCTGAGTCGGTCGTCCGAGTCCGTCCGCGAGGCATCCCCTAGGCTCGTTCGGGTGACGACACGAGCAGACGGTAGGGAAGACGACCAACTCCGCGACATCAAGATCACCCGAGGGTTCACCAGCCACCCCGCGGGATCGGTTCTCGTCGAATTCGGGCAGACCCGCGTGATGTGCACCGCGAGCGTCGAAGAAGGCGTGCCGCGGTGGCGTCGAGGATCGGGCCTGGGCTGGCTCACCGCCGAATACGCGATGCTGCCTGCCGCCACCCACACCCGCAGCGGACGCGAATCCGTCAAGGGCAGGGTCGGCGGCCGTACCCAGGAGATCAGCCGACTCGTAGGCCGTTCCCTGCGCGCGTGCATCGACCTCGCCGCCATCGGCGAGAACACCATCGCCCTCGACTGCGATGTCATCCAGGCCGACGGCGGAACCCGTACCGCGGCCATCACCGGTGCCTATGTGGCGCTCGCCGACGCGGTCACCTGGCTCCGCGCCGCAGGTCGCCTCGCCGATCCGCAACCGCTCTCGTGCCAGATCGCGGCCATCAGCGTCGGCGTCGTCGACGGCCGCGTCCGGCTCGATCTCCCGTACGAGGAGGATTCGCGCGCCGAGGTCGACATGAACGTCATCGCCACCGACACAGGCACCCTCGTCGAGATCCAGGGCACCGGCGAAGGCGCCACGTTCCCGCGTTCGACCCTCGACAAGCTGCTCGACTCGGCGTTCGGCGGGATCGAGGACCTGTGCCGCATCCAGCGTGAGGCCCTCGAACTGCCGTACCCCGGCGTCCTGCCCCAACCCGTAGTAGCAGCGCCTGCGAAGAAGAAGTTCGGTGCCTGACATGGGCGCGCGGGTGCTCGTGGCAAGCCGGAATGCGAAGAAACTCCGGGAGTTGCAGCGGGTACTCGACAGTGCGGGGATCGCCGGGATCGAGCTGGTCGGTCTCGATACCGTCCCGCCGTACCCGGAGGCACCAGAAACAGGTGCGACGTTCGAGGAGAACGCGGCAGCGAAGGCACGCGACGGTGCAGTTGCGACCGGGATGGCCTGCATTGCAGACGATTCCGGACTCGAGATCGACGCCCTGCGCGGGATGCCCGGTGTGTTGTCGGCGAGGTGGAGCGGCACCCACGGCGACGACGGTGCGAACACGGCACTGGTACTCGCCCAACTGGGTGATGTGCCGGACGACCGTCGCGGCGCCGCGTTCGTATCGGCTTGCGCCTTCGCCGTTCCAGACGGCGACACCATCGATGTGACGGTGGTGCGCGGCGAGTGGCGCGGTGCGATCGCGCGTGCTCCACGAGGTGCGAACGGGTTCGGTTACGACCCGATCTTCGTGCCCGAAGGGGAGGAGCGCACCGCCGCTGAGCTCAGCGCCGAGGAGAAGGACGCCGCGTCCCATCGGGGCCGCGCGCTCGCTCAGCTGGTACCTACTCTCGCCGCATTCGCGGGCAGCTGACCAGTAAACAGCAGTACGCGAACGCAGAAGACAGACACACGGCGCCGACGCAGTGTGTCTGTCTTCTTGCTTCGCGGTAACGCGAGTTCGACGACGAGCAGCTACCCGAGGGACGCCATCTCACGCAGATATGCCGTGACCATCGAGGTGAGTTCGTCGGCCACTTGCTCCCGGGTGATGTCCGGCTGTTCGAGAACGTAGGACACCGCGACGTTCTCGACGGTGCGCACGAGTATCCACGCGATCGCGTCGACCGGGCGTCCACCACGATCCGTGAGGTGGAACCGCAGCCACATGCCGAGCAGCGCGTCGATGCGCTTCTCGAAGTCGGAGAGACGGCTGTCGGGATCTTTGGGCAGTTCTTCGATCAGCACGCGGAGCAATCGCGGATTCTCGCCGAGCGCGTCCAAAAGCTCGAGCAGCGTTTCGCGCACAGAGAGGTCTGCCGCGGGTCCTTCCAATGCCTTCGTGAACACGCGTGAAATGCGAGTGTGCAGCTCCGAGGTCCACCGATCGACGACCTCGGCGACGATCGCGTCCTTGTTCGGGAAGTACTGATACAACGACCCGGGGCTGATCCGTGCCTTCTCTGCGATCCGGTTCGTAGACGCACCGTCGTAGCCGCGTTCGAGCAGTACAGCGCGGCCTGCGTCGACAATGCGCTCGACCATCGCACGCGAGCGATTCTGCTGCGGTGCGCGTCGGGTCCGACGTCGTTCCGACGAGGTCATCGGGAAGGCCGACATGCGAATTGAACGCGAGTAATCACTCGTGTGAGCATAACCACATGACGACACAGGAGCTGGACCGGGACCTCGGCGCGTCCCCGTACCCGAGCCGCTACGAGGGCAACCGGCCTCGTAATGAAGCCATCGGCAAGCCTCTGGTGTACTTCGGGAAGGTCCGTGAAGTCGACAACGACCTGCTCGATCGGATCGGTCGGCGCATGTATGCCCGCGACGAGGTGGGTGCCGCCCTCGTGCAGGCCATGCGCCTCGACCGCGACGACCCCGCGCGCGTCACCATGCGGCAGTTCCATCAGGCGCTCGAGCACGGGGCCGACACCCTTCCGGACGCTCCCGAGGCACTCCGCACATTCTTCGCCCACGTCGAGCACGTCCCCGACTGGGTGGACTGGGAGCTCCTCGAGAAGGGTGCACGCGCATTCCGCCGGATGGGACGCACTCGCAACGACGTGCTGCTGCAGCTCGCGCTCATCGGCGGCTACAGATTCGGTGGTCCACCCGACCTCCTGGTCGAAACCGGGGGCCTGACCGGAGCCACCGCGATGCGCCGCCTCGGCGAAACCCAGAAGTGGGGAACGGCAGTGGGGGAGCCGGGCGCCATGCGCCGTGACGGCGACGGATTCAAACTCACCGTGCACGTGCGTGCCATGCACGCCCTCGTCAACCGCCAGTTCGAGACGAACGGCCGCTGGGACGTCGCGCACTGGGGGCTACCCATCAACCAGACCGATCAGGCCGGAACACTCGGGCTGTTCAACGGCACGCTACTGATCGGCGCGCGCGCCCTCGGCTACTTCGTGACCCGCGAAGAATCCCGCGCGATCATGCACATGTGGAAGTACGTCGGATGGCTCATGGGCGTCGACGACGACTTCCTGTTCGACACGGAACGCGAGCAACACCGATTCAACTATCACGTGGTGCTGGTACAGGACGACGTCACACCCGCGGGCGCTGCCCTCTCGCGCGCACTCGTCGACGGTCAGCGCACTCTCTACTACGGAAAGTTCTCGGGCCTGATCGGACGCTACGAGCGACTGCGTCTGCTCAGCATGCTGCGGTACTTCCTCGGCACAAAGGGCCTGAAGGATCTCGGGCTGCCCGCGATCCCGCCGGTGGCGGTGGCGCCCGTCGTGGTGACGAACATCGTCAAATCGAAGCTGATCAAGCGAACAGCGGAGGGACGACGCTTCCTCGAATACCTCGGCGACCGGGCCGCACGCCGGGAATTGAAGCTGAAGTTCGGCGGGGATCGTGCCGACGTCGGCAAGCTCGAGGTCTGATCAGAGCGACCAGCGCATGGCTACATGCGTGCCATCGACACTCGGCGTCACGACCATTTCCGTCGAGAGACTGCGCATCAGAGTGAGCCCGTGCCCGCGGGACCCGTATCCGGTCTGCTCCACGGCGTCGCGCCACCTGCCGTGATCCGCGACCGTCACCTCGAGGTGACGGTCGCGGGGACGGTAGACGGCCTCGAGGTCCACCGTCGCCGACGGGTCATCCGCGGCGTAGGCATGTTCGACCGCATTCGCCAAGGCCTCGTAGCTTGCCAGCACCACGTCCTGCTCGTGCTCGGGCCCGAGATCGAGATTGCCCAGCCACTGCTGCATCGAGCGGCGGACACCGGCAATATCGGTCGGATCCGCACGCACCCCGTGGAAATAGATTCCACCGGACGCGAACGACGCTGCACCTGATGGGTGAGTCGGCATAGTTCCCTCTGTTCGTCGAGACGGACAGCGTTATTCCGGCGGGGGCGCCGGGTCGCCGCTCAACGCAGAGAGCGCGTCGTCGAGTCGTGGATGGATGGCAAGAACCTCTCCCAGTCCGAGGAGTTCGAGCGGCCGTGCGGTGGCGTTTCCGTGTGCCACCACTGCGAACTCGACACTGCCTGCTGCGCGCTTCGACAACTCCACAAGCAACGCCATACCCATCGACGCGAGAAAATTCACATCGGTCAGATCGACGATCAAGCCGGACGGGTTGTCGCTGAGTAGACCGAGCGCGTGCTCTTCCAGCAGTGGCGCACTGGACAGATCGACGTCTCCGCTCACGGACAACACCGTGACAGACCCGGACTGTGTCGCCGACATGCCCATGTGGGGATGTTCCGTTGATCGCTCATTCACAGTGCCCATCATGCAAGAACACTCCGAAGGATGCGAGCGTGGGGCTGTGATGGTGTCGGACTACGCACGCAATCACACCTGTGGGTATTGTTCCGCGAGGGTATCGGCGCGAAATGCCGATTTCCCGGGGGCCGCCGTGAGCAGGGAAGGACGACCGCCGTGGATGCGCATCGACTGGGGGAAGTGGCGCATGCGCCGTTGCTGTTGTTGATCGAAGACGATCCCGGCGACGCGCTGCTTGTCGAAGAACTCGTCGCCGACAGCGTCCCGGAAATGAAGGTCGTGTGGGTGCAATCGCTCGCAGATGCACGCGACGCGCTGGCCAACACCGCGCCTGATTGTGTGCTGCTCGACCTCCACCTGCCCGATTCGCACGGTCTCGAAGCCGTCGCGCGGGTACAGGAATACGCCGAGAACGTGCCGATCGTCGTGCTCACCGGCATGGCGGAGGAGCAGACCGGACTCGCCGCCGTCGCAGTCGGCGCCCAGGACTACCTCGTGAAAGGCCGGGTAGAACCGGACCTGTTCAGTCGCGCTGTTCGCTACGCAATCCAACGCAAGCAAGCGGAACAGAACGCCGCAGCGCTCCAGGTCAGTCAGCTCCGCGCCCAGGAGAACGCCCGGCTCGAACGTGGCCTGCTACCGTCGCCGCTCCTCGACATGGACGACTTCGACGTGGTGGCCCGCTACCGCCCCGGGCGTACCTCTGCCCTGCTCGGAGGGGACTTCTACGATGTGGTGCAGTCCGGCGACGGCACCGTCCACGTCCTCGTCGGCGACGTCTCCGGGCACGGGCCCGACGAAGCCGCACTCGGAGTGGCTCTGCGCATCGCGTGGCGCACGCTCGTCCTCGCAGGAATCTTCGGTGAACTCCAAACAGCCAAGCTCGAAGAGATCCTCGTTGCCGAGCGTGCGGCCGACCGAATCTTCGCGACCGTGACCGTCCTGGCCATGGCGCCCGATCGCCGAACCGTCTCGATTATGCGAGCGGGCCACCCCGGCCTGCTTCTGCGCAGCGAGAACGAAGTGGAGTGGGTCGAGGCTCCGGGCGGACCCGCGTTGGGTCTCATGCCCGGAGTTGCAACCTGGCCCGTGCACCACCTGGAGCTACCCGAAGGAGCAGCCGTCACGCTGTTCACCGACGGACTGTTCGAAGGACATACCGGCTCCGGACACGAGCGACTCGGCGAAGGTGGACTGCTGGAGTTGGCGCGCCGGGGTATCGGTCTCGAGCCCGCCGACTTCATCGACATGCTCATCCAAGGGGCCGAAGAACTCGCCGACGCGCACGGCGGACTGTCCGACGACGTCGCAGTCGTCCATGTGCGATGGAACAGGAAAGCGATCCGAACTGTATGACGGAACCGATCGGCCCCGACAGCCCCCAGCGAACCGCGGACGCTCGCGGTGAGAGACGACGCTCGAGGGTCACCGTGCAAGGCTGGATCCTGCTCATGTTGGGCTTCATGGGCGTGCTCGTGGTGGTCGGAACGATTGTCGGCAGCCACTTTCTGACACGCACCACGGAAGTGTCCAACTACCTACGGGATGTAATCCAACCGGCCCGAGTAGAAGCCCACCGAATGCAAAGTGGCCTCGGAAGCCAAGAAACGGGAGCGCTCGGCTACATCATCGCGGCCGACCCGCAGTTCCTCGAACCCTATGAGGAGGGTCGCGCGGCCGAGCAGGAGGCCGCAGAGGAACTCCGTGTTCTGCTCCGAGGCGAGGGACTCCTCGGCGGCACCGAGCAACTCCTCGCCGACCTCGACGCCATCGAACAGGCCGCGAACGAATGGCGCAGGGTATACACGCTTCCCCTCGTGAACGCCGTCGTTCCCGGAGAGCCACAGCCCGCGGACGTGGCGATGGTGGAGGAGGGGAGGGCAGCCTTCGAACGACTCCAAGAGTTGTTCGTCATCCAGAACGCGGACCTGTCCCAGGCGCGCTTGGACGGCGTGGCCGAACTGGACGACGTACGAGGCATGCGGGACCGCGTACTCGCATCGCTGGTCGCCGTGTTCCTGCTCAGCGGCGTGGGCGTCGCCGTGCTCGTGCAGATCCTGGTCGTACGTCCCCTGACCACATTGCGGGAGGAGACGCGCACCGTCGCCAGTGGACGCTTCGACCAGCAGATCAGTACCGAAGGGCCCGCCGACATCCGGGCTCTGGCCGTCGATGTAGATGGCATGCGGGCGCGCATCGCCGAAGAGCTCAACCTGTCGCGGGAACGCCACGATCAAGTGGAGAGCCAAGCCGTCGATCTGCGCCGGTCCAACGCCGAACTCGAGCAGTTCGCCTACGTCGCGTCGCACGACCTGCAGGAGCCTCTGCGCAAGGTCGCGTCGTTCTGTCAGCTCCTCGAGAAGCGGTACGGCGACCAACTCGACGAGCGAGGACACCAGTACATCGAATTCGCAGTGGACGGCGCGAAGCGGATGCAGGTCCTCATCAACGATCTGCTCACCTTCTCTCGCGTGGGTCGAGTGAGCGACGCACACGTGCACATAGCACTCGATCGGCCGCTCGATTCGGCTCTCGCCAACCTCGCGCAGGCCATCGATGATTCCGACGTATCGATCGAACGTCCCGAATCGCTCCCCGAAATCGTGGGCGACCCCACGCTGCTGGTGATGTTGTGGCAGAACCTCCTGGGCAATGCAATCAAGTTCCAGCATCCCGATCGGGCACCGGTGGTACGTATCGACTGCGAGCAGGTGGGGGCAGGCGACGACGCGCGGTGGCAGTTCTGCGTGACCGACCACGGAATCGGCATCCCCGAAGAGTTCGCGGAGAAGGTGTTCGTGATCTTCCAGCGGCTGCACAGCCGCGATACATACAGCGGTACCGGAATCGGCCTTGCCATCTGCCGCAAGATCGTCGAGTATCACGGCGGCGAGATCTGGATCGACCTGGCGTATACAGGCGGCAGTCGCTTCTGCTTTACGATTCCGGTGGCGGGCGACGAGCCCGCGTCCGATACGGCTCTCGAAGGAGCAATGCCATGACCCCGACCGGTCAGCCGATCGATGTTCTGCTGGTGGAAGACGACCCCGGCGACGAATTGATGACGCGCGAAGCCTTCGAAGACAACAAGATCGGAAACGCCCTGCATGTTGTTCGTGACGGCGAGGAAGCACTCGACTTCCTCTACCGGCGAGGTGCTCATGTCGACGCGCCCAAACCTGACCTGATCCTGCTCGACCTCAACCTGCCCAAGTACGACGGCCGTCAGGTGCTCGAGAAGATCAAATCCGACGCCGACCTCGCGCCTATCCCGGTGGTCGTACTCACCACCTCGTCGGCGGAGGAAGACATCCTGCGCAGCTACCGGTTGCACGCAAACGCGTATGTCACGAAGCCCGTCGACCTCGACCAATTCATCAGGGCCGTCAAGCAGATCGACGAGTTCTTCGTGCAGGTGGTCCGGCTGCCGACGCGTTGAGTACGGGCAGAGGGACGCGGATCAGACCCCGAAGTCGGCCTTGACCTGCTTGGTCCGCTGGTGCTCGACGTAGAACGACAGGAACGGGACGGTGCCGGCGAGCAAGGTTCCGATGGTGCGCGAGACCGGCCAGCGCACCTTGATCGACAGGTCGAAGGTGAGCACGAGGTAGACCGCGTACACCCAGCCGTGCACGATCGCGATCCACGACGGCAGGTTCTCGATGCCGATGATGTACTTCGCGATCATCTCTGCGGTGAGGACGAGCAGCCAGACACCGGTGGCGTACGCGAGAACGCGGTACCGCAACAGAGCGGAGCCGATCTTCTTGCGATCGGCATCGCTGACGTTGCGGGGAGCGACGGCTGCCTGATCGGACGCCTGCTCGGGGGTGGTGCTCACTGACCGCTCCTATCGGACCCGCGCGAAAGTTGCGCGAGGTACTCGTTGTACTCCTGGATCTGCTTCGCCTCGAGGTCGGCCCCGGCGTCGTCGTCGAGTGCGACCCGCGGGCGGCTCGGAAGAAGATCCTCGGGAATCTCTATGGGTTCCTGCGGCTTCGACGCTCGGATTCCGTCCGGGTCGTCGGCCTGGGCTTCCTCTGCCTCGAGCTTGACGAATCGTCGGTACGCGTAGACGCAGAAGAACGCGAAGGCCGGCCATTGAAATGCGTAGCCGAGGTTCTGGCCGTTACCGCCGACCGCGTCGAAGCGTGTCCACTGCCAATAGCCGAGGGCCAGGCACCCGGTCGCGACGACGACCACCAACACGATCAGAGCCACGCGGCGCGGGGGACGGTAGTCGGACACGACATCGACGGTACCTGAGCACCGCACCGACCTGCCAAGACCGATTCAGCGCAGTGGCCGAGGTCACGTGCTCTGGAGAGGTGGCCCTTCTACTGTCGTGAGGTCGCTATCCGGGCGACTTCTGCGGGGTCGATGAGGTGGGAGTGGTCGTCGTCCCCGACGTCGATCTGCACCACATCGATGCGGCCGTTGAACTTGCTGTGGCCCACGTAGTCGTCGCTGACCGGCATGCCGTAATCGTCGCCGATGTCCGTGGTCTCGTCCGCGGAGAAGATCATCGGCTGAGTGCGGTCGACACGGCCCGCACCGACGCTGCGACCGTCGATGTAGAGGGTGACGTCTCCGCCCTTCGCAAGGCCGCCTCCGTCGTAGTCGAAGCGGGCACGAATCTGGTGCGCCCCCGAAGGGAGGTCTTCAGTCGCATCGATGACGAATTCGTGCATACCGAGCAGGTTGTAGACGAACTTCACGCAGTTCTCCCGCACATAGAGCGCCCAGCCGCCGAATCGACCGCCCTGCGCTATCACCACGCCGTCGGTCGGGCCTTTCTTCGGAGTCTCGAGCGCGGCGGTCACCGAGAAGGACCGGTTCTTGATGTCGATGACGCTGTGCTCGCTGAGGCGCTTCATGCCGGGGAAGAGCACCTGCCTGGGGCCCGTCGCCAGCTGAGGCCTACCAGCGATCGTGGCGTTGAGCCGTTCGAATCGGCGATCGTCGATCGGGAGCACGTTGTACTTCACTGCCTCGATCAACCAGAGGCGTTGAAGGGACGCCAGCAACTCGGGCTTCTCGTCCGCGAGGTCGCGGGCTTGTGACCAGTCGGAGGTGCCGTCGTAGAGTTCCCAGACGTCATCGTCGAGGGCGGGAAGTTCTTCGTTCGGTAGCCACGGGGTGCTGTGCCGGGTGACCGCACTCCAGCCCTTGTAGTAGATCCCGCGATTGCCCGCCATCTCGAAATATTGGAGGTCGTGCCGTTCCGGTGCGTCGGGGTCGTCGAAGGTGTACATCATGCTGGGACCTTCGAGCGGAGATTGCTGTACACCGTTGACGAACGTCGGTTCCGGTAATCCGGCCGCTTCGAGCACCGTTGCTGCCACATCGATGACGTGGGTGAACTGCGAGCGCACCCCGCCCTTGCTTCGGATCCCGGCGGGCCAGTGGACAATCGTGCCGTTGCGGGTGCCACCCCAGTGGGACGCGACCTGCTTGGTCCATTGGAAGGGCGAGCACATCGCCCACGCCCATCCCACCGAGTAATGGTTGTAGGCCTCCGGTGTGCCGAGCTTCTCCTTCATCGCAGCCATGAACTCCGGCGTCTCGATTGCTGCGAGACCGTTGAAGTTCGCCATCTCGTTGAACGCCCCGTTGACGGTTCCTTCGGCGGAGGCGCCGTTGTCGCCGATGATGTAGTAGACGAGGGTGTTGTCGAGAGCGCCGAGAGCCTCGAGTGCGTCGACGACACGACCGATGTGGAAGTCGGTGTGCTCGAGGAAGCCCGCGTAGACCTCCATCTGGCGTTCCAGCACCGGTGTGAGTGCCTCGTCCATCTCGTCCCACGCCGGGATCGCGTCCGGACGGGCACTCAGCTCTGTGTCCGGTGGCACGACACCGCGCCGCTTCTGTTCGGCGAGAATCGACTCTCGCTGCGCGTCCCAGCCGTCGGCGAACCGGCCGGCGTACTTGTCCGCCCACTCCGGCGGAACATGATGGGGAGCGTGGGTCGCGCCAGGTGCGAAATAGGCGAAGAACGGCTTGTCCGGTGCAAGCGCCTTCTGGGTACGAATCCACTCGATCGCGTGGTCGGCGAGGTCTTCGGTGAGGTGGTATCCCTCGTCGGGGCCCCTGTCGGCTTCCACAGGAACGATGCCCTCGTACAGCGCCGGATAGTACTGGTTGTTCTCGCCTCCGATGAATCCGTAGAAATGCTCGAATCCGCCGCCTCCGGTCGGCCAGGCGTCGAACGGACCGACGGGAGACGTCTGCCACGGCGGAACTTCGTGACATTTCCCGAACTGGGCGGTCGAATAGCCGTTCAGTTTCAAGGTCATGGCCAACGCCGCCTTGGTGTTCGGCCGTAACCCCGAGGACCCGGGGGCCGCGGTCGCGGTCTCGGTGATCATGCCCATTCCGACCGAATGGTGGTTGCGTCCGCTGAGGAGAGCGGCACGGGTGGGAGCACAAAGGGCGGTCGTGTGGAACCGGTTGTAGGTGAGACCGTTGCGCTGCAGCCGCTCCGCGGTCGGGCTGTGCACCGGACCACCGAAGGCGCTGCTGGCCCCGAACCCCACATCGTCGAGCAGGATCACCAGAACATTCGGCGCACCCTCCGGCGGCAGCAGGGGCTCGATCGGAGGGAAGGATGTGTCCGGATCTTTTGCGTCGTATGTGATCAGTCCGAGATGCTGCCGATCGGGAATCGGAAGGACCTCACGCCTCTTCGCCATGCTGCATTCATCCCTTCATCGAGTGGAGTGCATTGTGAGACAACCGGTCTGCGATGGTCAGGCCGAGTCGATCGGATCCCGTGCCCTCGCGACGACCGGGCGGACGACGAGTTCGAGCAGCAGCAGTGCGAGCAGTGCAATCACGACGGTCCACCCGACGACTGCTCCGGTCGGGTAGTCCCAGAACACGATCACCAGCACGGCCACGGCGACGATCGTCGCCCGGATCGGAACGCGGGCATGCGCCAGCCACACCTCGGCGGTGCTCGGAGCCCGGGTGCTGTCCGGCTTTCTCAGCTTGGTCATTCCGTAACCGAACCCCCGACGAACCGCCATCGCCGACGTCGAGCCACCGATCAGATAGGCACCGATTGCCACCACCAGGCCCGTGACCAGCACCGCGCGCAACATCGTCCGCAGGGGCGTCGCGGCCGCGTCGAACAGCACGGCCGCCGCACCCGGCGAGCGGATCTCGGCCGGGAGATTGCCGAGGTACAGCGACCGGCCGATCATGATCGCGAGCGCGAGCACCAGCATGGCGACGACGAAGGTCGCGCCCACGGCGGCCAGGGGCCGAAGTCGGCGGCCGCGCGGGGCAGCCCAGACCGCACCTGCCGCCACGATCAGTGTCAGCCACGGAAGGATTCCCGACGCATTGTCGAGCGCGTTGACGGCGCGTTGTGCCTTGACGAGTTCGGGGGACTCGAACAGCACGAATTGTTTGTCGATTTCCGGGATGTTGTCGGCGAACCCGAATCCTCGTTCGACCAGTAGTCCCTTGGCCCGCTCGATGATCGGGGCGAGGTTCAGGCTCACCGTCCCGCTGTCGTCGAGTTGGATGGCCTCTACACGGGTGTCGCCCGTCAACACCGCGGCGAGCCTGTCGTGCGCGGTGCGATTCGCCTCGATCCACAGCGTCTCGAACTGGTCGGAGGCCACCAGCGTTCCGACGGTGTCGCGCACGAAGTTCTCCGCCTGCCCTGCGATGACCGGTGCCAACCCGACCACCGGCTCCAGCCGTGGCCTGTCTTCCGTCAGGGCGGTCAAGGCATCTTCGGTGAGTCCGGCGATGTCGACCTGCGTGAAGATCTCGTCGGTCACGCGGTCGGTGATCGCTCCCTGGATCACCGGATCGGAGGCGAGCGGCGTCACCATGGTCACGTAGCGGTCGGTGTCGAGAATCTCGCTGCGTGCATATCGGGCGAGCACCGAACTGACGGCGAGCAAACCCACCAGCACGAGGAGGATGGCCACCGCGGTCCAGCGGAGGGCGTGTCCTCGCGGCGGCGGCTCGGTGTCGGGCCGTACGGCGGGGCCTTCGCCGCGCAGTTCAGCGACTTCCCTGCGAAGACGTTCGAGTTCACGGCGCTCGGCGGAGCTCAACGGAGCATCGTCGGGGGAGTGGTCGGACTCTGCCATGTGGGGGCCTACCTTCGCGTGCCGGCCGGAGTGCCGGAGACGGCACCGCACCGATGCTCATGAGGCTCCACTGCTGCGGCCGTATCCGCTTCACCTCTCGAGGATGAAGTCGACGGCCGTGTTGTCGATCGGTTGTCGATCGATGTGGGTTCCGGTCAGGCCACCGTGAGCTGCCCGGTCATATTCGGATGGTAGGTGCAGTAGATGGCGTAGGTCCGTGCGTCCGCCGGCGCGGTGAAGGTGACCGTCTCACCGGCCTCGACCTCGACGTCGAAGGTGTCATCTCGGGCGGTGACACTGTGGTGACGTCGTCCCCGTTCCGGACGGTGACCGTTGCGAGGAGCAAGGCTGCGCGCTTCATCTCAGATCTTGTCTCGAGTCATCAGGGCACAGCGGCCATGGCGGGGGATATGCCGACGAGTTCGCTGCGGAGACCGGCAGGCATCTGCGCGAACGCATGGTCGAGCTGCCCGGGTGAGAACAACCTGTCCAATCCCGCGGTGATGGCGCCTGTGGTGGCCGGGACATCGGCCGGACTGATGCCGCCCTCGTATGCGAACAGAGCGATGAACGCGGCGGTGTCGTATCGGATGGGTGCTTTGCTCGGTACCCACCCCTCGAAATAGACGCCTCGCAGGAACTCGGGCAGCTGGGCGGCGAGATGTACAGCGCCGTCGACGGTGAGACGATCGCGAACCAGATGCAGCCATGCCCGAAGGACACGGTGGGTGTAGATGCGGTCCTCGGTTCCGAGTTGCTCGGCGACAACTTTCAGCCACTGACGTGTCGTTTGTTCTGCATGTGCGAGTGGATCGTTGTGGTGAGTCATGACGTTCCTCCGAAATCAGAGGTCGATGACGACCCGGATGCGGGGAGGTCGTTCCCCGCGCCGGTGTCGCTTCAGGAGGGTATGACCCTTTCATTGTCCTGCGGTGACGGGGAGGACGGAAGGGCTGCGAAATCATCGGTGAGGGTGAGAAATCCACCTGGGAATGTCGTGTGTGCGGCCGGGCAGCCGGGATCGCGTTGGCGGTCATGAGAACAGGATCACGAACTCGTATGAGTTCGTGACCCTGTTCGTTGCAGTTCGTGGAACTACCGTGGTGCGCGAGGGGGGACTCGAACCCCCACGCCCGTAAGGGCACCAGGACCTAAACCTGGCGCGGCTGCCTGATTACGCCACTCGCGCGTCACGGACACGATACGTCATGACCCGGACGGATCCGAGTTGAAGCTGAAGCGTCGCCTTCCGGCCCAGGTCGGCGTCTGGCTGTGGCAGTTGGGACAAAGGAAACGGACGTTTTCCGGGCGGGAGTCGTGTGGATTTCCATCGATATGGTCGACGTGGAAGACCAAGAATTCCCCACACCAAACCGGATCCATACCGCATCCTTCACATTTGTGTTGCCGCCCGGATTCGAGCAGAGCGCGCCGCAAGCGTTTCGGAGCCTGGCGGTTTGATTCAACCGGCTTGAGTACGAGGATCTCGGTCCAATCGAGGCGGTTTTGTGGCGGCTTCCCTTTCTGGGAGTCCCTACCTGTGAAATGCGACGTATCGATTCCAAGTCCCTTGATACGTCTGCTGATGTGGGTGTGGGTGCCACCGTCGAGTCTCAGGCCGAAGTATCGGAGAACACCCGCGACGCTCGTGGATGCCTGTACCGCTTCTTCCAGAAGTTCCTTCGTGTACTTGACCGCCCTGCTCATATTGCCCCCTGTATCGAATGAATGTTCGAGCATTGCAAAATTTAGCGGGAGGGTCCGACACCTTCCGGCGGCGGTAACGCACGGTCGCGCTACGCCGTCAAGAGGTAACGATTCAATAACAATAAAACGTGAGGCCTCCTCGGGTTCGTGGACGTCCACGCATCGGCGCAGCCTGGGCGAATTCGGGTTACCCGTCGGTCACTTTTTGCTCTTGTGTGAGTGACATCACTGGTAGGGGCTTCGCGTGGTAATCCGGGCGAAGCGAAACATGAGGAACTCCTCATGATTTTGTGCGAACCTTGGCGTGCCCGTAAGAGCAGAACACCAGTCCATGCAACACACCGGCGCGGGCAGCGCTGCAAAAAGAAATGCCTCCAGCAGGGGTGTTCAGGAGAGGAACCACACGCGTGACGATCGACGAGACCACACCAGGTGACAACGGACGGAACTCGAAGGCATCACGAAGCACCGGCCGGCGGGCGGCAACCGCCCCGAACGGTGCACTGGTCGACAAGCTTCTCGCGGGTGAGCCCTACGCCCTCGCGTTCGGCGGTCAGGGTGCACCCTGGCTCAGCTCCCTCGAAGAACTCAGCCGCGACAACGGCCTCGAGCCGGTCCTGACCGAGCTGGTCAACACCGCGGCCGCGCACCTCGCGCCCGTCGCAGGCGACCTCATGGTCGTGCGCCCGGCCGGGTTCGACCCCATCGCATGGATTCTCGAGCAGGAGCTCGTGGACGACGAGGACGAGGCTCCCGCAGCCGGGCCGTCCGAGGCCACCCTCACCTCCGCCGCAGTGTCCAAGCCCGGCGTCTTCCTCACCCAGATCGCTGCTCTGCGCGCACTCGCGAACCAGGGCCTCGATGTTGCAGCCCACGCCCCGAGCGCCGTGATCGGCCACTCGCAGGGCGTTCTCGCCGTCGAGGCCGTCGCCGCCGGTGGCCGCAAGGACGCCGAGATCCTCGCGATCGCCCAGCTCATCGGCGCCGCCGCATCGCTCGTCGGTCGTCGCCGCGGGCTGATCGCCGGCGCAGGCAAGTTCCCGATGCTCGCCGTGTCGGGTGCCGACGCCGAGCGCATCGGCGCGATCGTCGCCGAGGTGTTCGAGGGGCAGGATCCGGAGCGCAGCGCCGTTGTCGCCATCCGCAACGGTCGTCGCCGCGTCGTGCTGTCGGGCCCGCCTGCGGCGCTCGAGCGTGTGCAGCAGCGTTGCGAGGAGATCTCCGCGACCGAGACCCGCGAGCGTGACTCCAAGAAGCGTGGCGGCGCCGTGTTCGCGCCCACCTTCGAGCCCGTTCCGGCCGAGGTCGGCTTCCACCACCCCGCCTTCGTCGATGCCGTCGAGCAGGTCGCAGACTGGGCGTCGCGCTGCGGCCTGGACGACGCTCTGGCCCGCACGCTCGCGCAGGCCATCCTCGTCACCCCGGTCGACTGGGTCGAGCAGGTCGACGGCGCTGTTGCGTCGGGTGCGTCCTGGATCCTCGATCTGGGCCCGGGCGAACTGCTCACCCGCCTCACCCAGTCCGGCCTGCGTGGTCAGGGCGTCGGCATCATCGCCGCCGCGACCCGCGGTGGTCAGCGCAACCTACTGACCCCGGGCGCGGAGCCCGAGGTTCCGCAGCCGTGGTCGGCGTTCGCCCCGAAGCCGGTGGCGCTGCCCGACGGCCGCATCGGTGTGGAGACGTCCTTCACCCGTCTGACGGGTCGTTCGCCGATGCTGCTCGCCGGTATGACCCCCACGACGGTCGATCCGAAGATCGTCGCCGCCGCCGCGAATGCCGGTCACTGGGCCGAGCTCGCCGGTGGTGGCCAGGTCACCGAGCAGATCTTCGCCGACAACGTCGCGGAGCTGACGGAGCTTCTCGAGCCGGGCCGCGCCGCGCAGTTCAACTCGATGTTCCTCGACCCGTACCTGTGGAAGCTGCACGTGGGCGGTAAGCGTCTCGTGCCCAAGGCCCGTGCTGCGGGTGCTCCGTTCGACGGTGTCGTCGTCACCGCGGGTATCCCCGAGCTCGAAGAGGCCGTGCAGATCATCTCCGATCTGCGTGACGCCGGTATCGAGCACGTCGCATTCAAGCCGGGCACGGTCGCGCAGATCCGTTCGGTGGTCCGCATCGCGAACGAGGTCCCGACCTACCCGATCATCGTCCACATCGAGGGCGGCCGCGCCGGTGGCCACCACTCGTGGGAAGACCTCGACGACCTGCTCCTCGACACCTACGCCGAGCTGCGCACCCGCTCGAACCTGGTGCTGTGTGTCGGTGGCGGTATCGGCACGCCGGAGAAGGCTGCCGATTACCTGACCGGTCGCTGGTCGACTGTGCACGGTTTCCCGGCGATGCCGCTCGACGGCATCCTCGTGGGCACCGCTGCGATGGCCACTCTCGAGGCCACCACGGCTCCCGAGGTCAAGCAGCTTCTCGTCGACACCCCCGGCACCCCCGACTGGGTCGGCGCAGGCACTGCGAACGGTGGCATGGCGTCGGGCCGGAGCCAGCTCGGTGCCGACATCCACGAGATCGACAACGCGGCGTCGCGCACGGGTCGTCTGCTCGACGACGTCGCCGGCGACGCCGAGGCTGTGGCCGCTCGCCGCGACGAGATCGTCGCCGCGCTCGACATCACTGCGAAGCCGTACTTCGGTGACGTCGCCGAGATGACCTACCTGCAGTGGCTGACCCGCTACCTCGAGCTCGCCATCGGTTCCGATTGCGCGACCGAGTTCGATTGCGGCAGTGACTTGGGTGATGTAGTCGCCGACGCGCATGTCAGCCCGTGGCTGGACGTGTCGTGGCGCGAGCGTTTCCGCGAGATGCTGCAGCGCGCGGAGGCTCGTCTGCACCCCGTCGACCGCGGCCCCATCCCGACACTGTTCGACGAGGACGCGGTGCTCGAGCGTCCGTACGCAGCGCTCAAGGCGCTTGCGGCGCAGTACACCGATGCCGGTGACGTCGTCCTGCACCCCGCGGACGTGCCGTTCTTCGTTTCCCTCTGCAAGACCCCGGGTAAGCCGGTGAACTTCGTGCCGGTCGTCGACCAGGACGTGCGTCGCTGGTGGCGTTCCGATTCGCTGTGGCAGGCACACGATCCGCGCTACACCGCCGATCAGGTCTGTGTCATCCCCGGCACCGTTGCGGTCGCGGGTATCACTCGCGTCGACGAGCCGGTCGGTGAGCTGCTCGACCGTTTCGAGAAGGCCACGGTCGACGAGCTTGTCGAGTCCGGTGTCGAGCCCACCCCGGTGGTCGCTCGTCGTCACCGCGATGTCGCGACCGGTCTGCTCGACGCTGTGCTGTCGTCGCCCGACGTCGCGTGGGCCGGCCGCCAGACCCGTAACCCCATCGATCGTCTCGGCGACCTCGACGAGTGGACCCTCGAATCGGAGAGCGCTGCAGCGCACGCTCCTACCGGCGCGACCCTCACCGTCCTCGACGACGAGCATGTCGGCCTCCGCGTGCCCCTGACGGGTGACCGCGCCGTCGAGATCCGCATCACCGTGCCCGCCTCCGTGAGCACCGGTGGCGCACCGGTCATCACCGAAGCCGACGCCGACGCCGCAATGTCGGCACTGCTCGGTGTGGCTGCGGGCCAGGATCTGCCCACCGTCAAGAAGGGCGCCGCGCGCATCACGCTCGGCTGGTTGCCGGAGAAGATCGCCGACCACGCCGGTATCACCGGCGCCGGTCTGCCCGAGAACCTGAGCCCGAGCACGAACGGTGTGCCCGACGTTCTCGTGGGCGCCTGCTGGCCCGCCGTGTTCGCCGCACTGGGCGCCGCCCGCACCGACGAGAACCTGTCGGTCATCGAGGGCATGCTCGATCTCGTCCACCTCGACCACGCGATCGACGTGAAGAACGGTCTGCCCACCGATCCGTCGATCCTGGGTGTCAAGGCCGAAATCGAGACGGTCGCTGACACCGATCTGGGTCGTGTCGTCGAGGTCCACGTGACCATCTCCGCCGACAGCGGCGACGGTTCGGGCGACAACACGGTCGCGACCCTGATCGAGCGTTTCGCGATCCGCGGCCGCAACGGCAACGCCGAGCTGGCCGACCCGGTCCGCGCCGGTGGTTCGCTGAGTGACGATGTCATCGAGACCCCGCGTCGTCGTCGCCGTGACGCCGTGATCACCGCCCCCACCGACATGAGCGCGTTCGCTCGCGTGTCGGGCGACCACAACCCGATTCACACGTCCGACAACGCCGCGCTGCTGGCCGGCCTGGGTAGCCCGATCGTCCACGGCATGTGGCTGTCGGCCGCTGCGCAGCAGGTGGTCGCGGCCATCGAGGCCGATGCGAAGCTGCCGGTCCGCCGGATCACCGCGTGGACCACTCGTTTCCTCGGCATGGTCCGCCCGGGTGCGAAGATCGACGTGCGTGTCGACCGCATCGCCACCGATCGCGGCGCCGAGATCGTCGAGGTGGGCTGCCGCGTCGACGGTGACCTGGTCATGGTCGCGACGGGCCGTATCGCCGCACCGAAGACCATCTACGCCTTCCCGGGCCAGGGCATCCAGCGCCCCGGCATGGGCCTGGACGCTCGCGCCCGCAGCAAGGCTGCCCGCGAGATCTGGGAGCGCGCCGACAAGCACACCCGCGAGGCCCTCGGCTTCTCGATCCTCGCTGTGGTGCGCGACAACCCGACGGTCCTCAAGGCTCGCGGTGTCACCCACAAGCACCCGGACGGTGTCCTGCACCTGACCCAGTTCACCCAGGTCGCGATGGCGACGCTCGGTGTCGCGCAGATCGCGGAGCTCCGCGAGGCGGGCGCGTTCGTCGAGGGTTCGCTGCTGGCCGGTCACTCGGTCGGTGAGTACAACGCTCTCGCCGCGGTCGCCGGTGTGCTCCCGCTCGAAGCGGTGCTCGAGGTCGTCTTCCAGCGTGGTTCGGCGATGCACGCTCTCGTTCCGCGTGACGAGCAGGGTCGCTCGGACTACCGCATGGCCGCGATCCGGCCGTCGCAGTTCGGGTTGGCCGACGAGAACCTGCAGGCATTCATCGCCGAGGTCGGCGACGATTCCGGAGAGTTCCTCGAGGTCGTGAACCTGAACCTGCGCGGCTCGCAGTACGCGATCGCGGGTACGGTCGCGGGCCTCGAAGCACTCGAGAGCGTGATCGAGCGCAAGGTCGCCGAGTTCGGTGGCAAGCGCGCATTCATCCTGGTTCCGGGTATCGATGTGCCGTTCCACTCGACCGTCCTGCGCGGCGGCGTGGACGACTTCCGCGAGCGGCTGCTGCACCTGCTGCCCGAGGAGATCGACCCGAACATCCTCATCGGCCGCTACATCCCGAACCTGGTGCCGAAGCCGTTCAACCTGGGCCGTGAGTTCATCCAGGAGATCGCCGATCTGGTGCCGTCGCAGCCGCTCGTCGACGTCCTCGCGGACTTCGACGCGTGGGCAGCGAAGCCGGTCGCTCTGACCCGCGTGGTGCTCGCCGAGCTCCTCGCATGGCAGTTCGCGTCGCCGGTCCGCTGGATCGAAACACAGGACCTGCTGTTCGCCGACGAGGCCGACGGTGGTCTGGGCGTGGAGCGTTTCGTCGAGGTCGGACTCGGTGCCGCCCCGACGGTCGCGAACCTCGCGTCGCAGACCCTCAAGCTGCCGGGTCGTTTCGGTCAGCCGGTCGAGGTGCTGAACATCGAGCGTGAAGCGTCGGTCGTGTACTCGACCGATGTGGATCCGGCTCCGGTCGAGGACGACGAGCCCGAGGCTCCGTCGGCCGAGGCCGCCGCGCCTGCTGCCGCGGCTCCGGTTGCTGCTCCGGCAGCTCCGACCGGCGGCCCGACCCCGGACGACATCGTGTTCAAGGCCGCGGATGCCACGAAGGTGCTCATCGCGCTGTGGACGAAGCTGCGCCCCGATCAGATCGGCCCGGTCGACACGATCGAGGCCCTGTGTGACGGCGTGTCGTCGCGTCGTAACCAGCTGCTCGTCGACCTCGGTTCGGAGCTGTCGCTCGGTGCGATCGACGGTGCCGCTGATGCCGATATGGGTGCGCTGGCAGGCACGGTCGACCGCCTGGCCCGTACCTACCGTCCGTTCGGACCGGTGCTGTCGGATTCGATCAACGACCACCTCCGCAAGGTGTTCGGCCCGTCGGGCAAGCGCCCCGGCTACGTCGCCGACCGTGTCACCAAGGTGTGGGGCCTGGGCGAAGGCTGGACCCAGCACGTGACCGCCGAGGTGGCCCTCGGCAGCCGCGACGGATCGTCCATCCGCGGCGGCGACCTGGGTGGCCTGTCGCAGGGTGCCCTCGGCGACACTGCGGCGGTCGACACCCTGATCGACGCTGCTGTGCAGTCGGTCGGCTCGCGTCGCGGAATCACCGTGTCGATGCCGTCCGCCGGTGGCGGCGGCGGAGCAACCGTCGATGCGGCTGCTCTCGGTGAGTTCACCGAGCAGATCACCGGCCGCGACGGCGTGCTCGCCAGCGCTGCTCGCCTGGTGCTCGAGCAGTTGGGTCTCGACGAGAAGGTCTCCGGACTCGCGGACAAGGCCGACGACGAGCTCGTCGACCTGGTTTCGGCGGAGCTCGGCTCCGACTGGCCGCGACAGGTCGCGCCGGCATTCGACGCGCGCAAGGCCGTGCTGATCGACGACCGTTGGGCAACGGCTCGCGAGGACCTGGCTCGTCTGTGGCTCGACGAGACGATCGAGGTCGAGCGGTTCGAGGGTGCAGGCCGGACGGTCGCTGCACACGCTGCCTTCTGGAAGATCAAGGCCGCCGACGCCGGTCGCACGGTGCTCGCCGAGACCTACGGCCGCATCGCGGCAGCCGCCGAGAACACCGGCGACGCCGAGTACGCCGGTGAGGTCGCCGTGGTCACGGGCGCCAGCAAGGGTGGTATCGGTGCTGCGGTCGCGGGCAAGCTGCTCGCGGGCGGCGCGACGGTGGTCGTCACGACCTCACGTCTCGATTCGAAGCGTGTCGGGTTCTACAAGGATCTGTACGCGAGCCACGCTCGCGCCGGTGCGGCCCTGTGGGTCGTGCCCGCGAACATGGCGTCCTACTCCGACGTCGACGCGCTCATCGAGTGGCTCGGCACCGAGACCGTGGAGAACGCGGGCGGCGCGAAGAAGCTCATCAAGGATGCGCTGACCCCGACGCTGCTGTTCCCGTTCGCTGCACCTCGCGTGGCCGGTTCGCTCGCCGACGCAGGCGCACGCGCTGAGATGGAGATGCGGGTTCTGCTCTGGTCGGTCGAGCGACTGATCGCCGGGCTGTCCGGCATCGGTGCAGACAACGACGTCGACACACACCTGCACGTCGTGCTCCCGGGCTCGCCCAATCGCGGCAAGTTCGGTGGCGACGGTGCGTACGGCGAGGCGAAGGCCGCGCTCGACGCGATCATCAACCGCTGGAGTGCCGAGCGTATGTGGGCCGAGCGCGTCACTCTCGCGCACGCTCTCATCGGCTGGGTGCGTGGCACCGGGCTGATGGGCGGCAACGATCCGCTGGTCGAGGCCGTCGAGGCTGCCGGGGTGCGTACGTGGTCGACGCAGGAGATGGCCTCCGAGCTGCTGAAGCTGGTCAGTGTCGAGGCCAAGCGTCTCGCTGCCGACACACCGCTCGTCGCTGATCTGACCGGTGGACTCTCCGATGTGGACGTCGATCTGCCTGCGCTCGCCAAGCAGGCCCAGGACGCGAACGACGCCGCGGACGAGCAGGACGAGAACGACACCGCGACCATCGCGGCGCTGCCCGCGGCTCCGCGTCTCGACGCGACCCCGACTCCTGAGTGGAGCCAGGTCACCGCGGATCCGGCCGACCTCGTGGTCATCGTCGGTGCCGGCGAGCTCGGCCCGTACGGTTCGTCGCGGACGCGCTTCGAGATGGAGGTCGACGAAGAACTGTCGGCCGCCGGTGTGCTCGAACTGGCGTGGGTGACGGGTCTGGTCGAGTGGGAGAACGAACCCAAGCCCGGCTTCTACGACGTCGAGTCCGGTGAACTGGTGCCCGAGTCGGAGATCGCCGACCGCTACCACGATGCAGTGGTCGAGCGCTGCGGCATCCGCCGCTACGCCGACGACGGCGCGATGATCGACAACACGGCGCCGCTGATGACCTCGGTGTTCCTCGACAAGGATCTGTCCTTCGTGGTCGGGTCCGAGGCTGAGGCCCGCGCGTTCGTCGACTCCGATCCGGAGAACACGGTCGCGGCGGTCGACGCCGAGTCCGGCGACTGGACGGTCACCCGCAAGGCGGGCACCGAGATCCGCGTGCCGCGCAAGGCGAAGCTGACCCGCACGGTCGGTGGCCAGATCCCGACCGGGTTCGACGTCACCCGCTGGGGCATCCCCGCCGACATGGCGGACGCGGTGGACCGGGTGGGCCTGTGGAACATCGTGTCCACGGTCGACGCGTTCCTCACCGGCGGCTTCACTCCGTCCGAGCTGCTGCGCTGGGTGCACCCGTCGATGGTGGCGAACACGCAGGGCACCGGCATGGGCGGCATGACCTCGATGAGGTCGCTGTACATCGACACGCTGCTCGGCGAGAACCGTGCGAACGACATCCTGCAGGAAGCCCTGCCGAACGTCATCGCCGCGCACGTCGTCCAGTCGTACGTCGGTGGTTATGGTGCGATGGTGCACCCGGTCGCGGCGTGCGCCACGGCTGCGGTGTCGGTCGAAGAGGGCGTCGACAAGATCAAGCTGGGCAAGGCCGAGTTGGTGGTCGCCGGTGGCTTCGACGACCTCGGTATCGAGGGCATCGTCGGGTTCGGCGACATGTCGGCCACCGCGAAGTCCGACGAGATGACCGCCAAGGGCATCGACGATCGCCGCTTCTCGCGGGCCAACGATCGCCGTCGCGGTGGGTTCGTCGAGTCGGCAGGTGGCGGCACCATCCTGCTGGCGCGCGGTGACCTCGCGCTGGAGATGGGTCTTCCGGTCCTCGGGGTCGTGGCATACGCCAGTTCGTTCGCGGACGGTGTCCACACGTCGATCCCGGCACCCGGTATCGGTGCGCTCGGCGCGGGCCGCGGCGGACGTGAGTCGGCGCTGGCGAAGGAACTGCGCAAGCTCGGTGTCACCGCCGACGACATCGCGGTGGTCTCCAAGCACGACACATCGACCGCCGCGAACGACCCGAACGAGTCGGAACTGCACGAGCGTCTGGCCGGATCGTTGGGCCGCAGCGAGGGCAACCCGCTGTTCGTGGTGTCGCAGAAGTCGCTGACCGGACACGCCAAGGGCGGCGCAGCCGCCTTCCAGCTGGTCGGCCTGTGCCAGGTGCTCAGCCAGGGTGTCGTGCCGCCGAACCGCAGTCTCGACTGCGTCGACGAGAAGATGGCCGAGTACGAGCACCTCGTGTGGGCGCGCACGCCGATCCGTTTCGGCGAGCGGTACGCGCTCAAGGCAGGCCTGCTGACCAGCCTCGGCTTCGGTCACGTCTCCGGACTGATCGCGGTGGTGCACCCGCAGGCGTTCGTCGAGTCGCTGCCCGCCGATCGTCGTGAGGCGTACCTCGCGCAGGCTGCGGCACGCACGATCTCGGGTAAGCGGCGGCTGGCATCGGCGATGACCGGTGGCGCAGCACTGTACGAGCGTCCTGCGGATCGTCGCTTCGGTGGGGACTCGGTTCCGGCCGCGGCCGCACGTCAGCTCGAAGCGGATGTGCTGCTCACCGACGACGCGCGTCTCGGTGACGACGACGTGTACCGCTCGGGTCTGCCCGGCTGCAAGTAGGCCGTGGAACCGAGTAGGCCGGGAACCGAGTAGGCGAGGGAACACAGCAGAGTGATGGGAGTTGCGGGTATCGGGTTCGACCTCGTGTCGGTGCCCGAGTTCGCAGAGCAGTTGCGCCGACCGGGCACGACGATGCTGGCGAACTTCACACCGGGTGAGCGTCGTGACGCCAATACCCGCAGCTCCGATCCTGCTCGGCACTTCGCCGCCCGCTGGGCGGCGAAGGAGGCCGTGATCAAGGCGTGGTCGGCGTCATTGTTCGGGAGCCCGCCGGTGCTGCCGGAGACGATCCACCAGCAGATCGAGGTGGTGGCCGATGCGTGGGGCCGGCCGAGTATCCGGCTCCATCGTGAGGTCGCCGAGCATCTGGGTGGCCGACGGATTCATGTGTCGCTGACCCATGACGGCGACATGGCCGGCGCGTTCGTGGTGCTGGAGAACGCCGCACCGGAGATTTCGTCCGGGGAGGACGACGGGTAACACGGGGAGTTACACGAGGGTCAGGCCGAGGGAGCAGACGCTTCCTCGGCCTGATTCGTTTCGGAACCGCCGCGCTCGGAGGCAGCGGCGCGTGCGCGTTCGGAATCCTCGCGCCGCTTCTGACGTTTCGCCTGGGCTCGTGAGTCCTGTTCGGCGACCTGCAGATACGCGACCATGATCCGTTTGAGTTCGGTCACGGCCTCGGCGTGGGTCTGATCGTCCTGTACCGAGAAGTTCAACATCGAATACACGATGTGGACGAGCACCTCGGCCATGAGTTTGCGGCGCGCCCGCGGAGTGTCCGGGGTGAGCGGCGCCAGCATCCGCCCGACCTGTTCGGCGAATTCCTTCTCGTGGATCGCGCCGGTGGCACGCGTTGACGGGGTGGACTGCATCGCAAGCCACACCTCGCGCCGCGACGGATCGGTGGTCCACAGACCCGCCATGTGGTCGACGAAGTTGTTGAGGAACCGCAGCCAGTCGACCGACGGGATCCTGCCGTTGAACGTGGCGAGTTCGTTGTGGACACCGACGAGATCCTGGCGATTGAGTTCGCAGACGATCACGTACTTGTTGGCGAAGAACTGGTAGAGCGTGCCGATGGGAACGTCGGCGCGGGACGCGACCTCTTCACACGTGAACGATTCGAATCCGACCTCGGTGAGCAGGTCGCGGGAAGCTGCCAGCAGCGCGTCGAACTTGCGCCGACTGCGTTCCTGCGTCGGACGTCGTCGGGGCACGAGTTCCTGCGGCTCCGCCTGGACCTCGAGTGCGGGGTCGATCCGGTGCGGGGCGCGGCGGCCGTTCGTTGCTGACTCCACGCGCCCAGGCTAGCGGCACTGTGTGCGAAAGCCGAACATGAGTGTGAAAGTGGGTGCCACCAAATGGAGATCCGAGGTGTACCACGAGGGGGTCACCGTGCGGTTCGACGGCGGAAGAGCGTCGTTGCCGCGACCAATCCCATCGCGATGAATACCATGCACCAGCCGACGGCGATCACCGCGGAGGTCCCGACCGCGGTACCCGTGAGCAGTCCGCGCACCGTTTCGATGACCGGTGTCACCGGTTGGTGTTCAGCGAATCCGCGCAACCATGCGGGCATCGTCTCCGGTGGCACGAATGCACTGCTCACATACGGAAGGAACAGCAGGAAGAACGTGAAGCCGCTTGCGGCCTCCTCGTTTCCGGCGAGCATGCCCAGCGCCGCCGAGATCGCGGAGATCGCGAGGACGAACAGTGAAATGATCCCGGCGGCCGCGACCCATTCGACGAGGGTGGCGTCGGGCCGGAACCCCATCAGCGCGGCGACCACGAACACCACGACGGTGCTGGCGAGGTTGCGGGCCAGGCTCGCGACGACGTGACCGGTGAGGACGGCGGAGCGCGCGATGGGCATGGATCGGAACCGGTCGACGATGCCGCGCTGCATGTCCGATGCCACGGCGACGGCGGTCTGTGCGGCCCCGAACGAGGCCGACAGCAGCACGATCCCGGGGACGACGTAGTTGAGATAGTCGGTGCCCGTGTCGATGGCGCCGCCGAACACGTAGACGAAGAGCACGAGTAGAAGGACCGGGAGAGCGAGACCCATGAGCAGCGCGTCGGGGCTGCGAAGCATGCGTCTCAGGTTTCTTCCGGTTACCGCCGCATAGTCGCGGGGTACGTAGCCGAGCGGGTGAGTGAGAGTTCCGGGGAGTGTCACGGCGAGACCTTCTTTCGATCGCTCGTGCCGGTGAGGGTGAGGAAGACGTCGTCGAGCGTGGGGGAGTGCAGACCGAACTTCTCGACCGGAACGCCTTCGTCGGCGAGGCGGTTGAGCAGCGCGGTGATGTGGGGGAGATCGCCGTCGGTGGGGACTTCGAGCGTGAGCGTGGCGTGATCGCTGTCGCCGTCGAGGACAGCCGCGGCGCGGGCGAGATCGGGTTCGGTGGCGAAGCGCAACTCCAGGTGCCCACCGGGTACGAGTGACTTGAGCTCGTCGGGAGAACCTTCGGCGACGATGCGCCCGGCGTCGAGGACCGCGACCCGATCGGCGAGGCGGTCGGCCTCCTCGAGGTATTGCGTGGTGAGGAAGACGGTGACGCCGTCGGCGGCGAGTTCGCGGATGACTTGCCACATGACGAGGCGGCTGCGGGGATCGAGGCCGGTGGTGGGTTCGTCGAGGAACAACACGCGCGGCGAAGCGACCAGGCTCATCGCGATGTCGAGGCGGCGGGCTGTGCCTCCCGAGTAGGTGCCGGCCCGCCGGTCGGCGACGTGTCCGAGATCGAAACGCTCGATCAGATCGTGGACGCGGCTGTCGATCGTCGCCGACGGAAGATGGGCGAGTCGCGCGGCGAGGCGCAGGTTCTCGGTTCCCGTCAGAACGTCGTCGATCGCGGCGTACTGGCCGGTGAGCGCGATGCGTTCGCGGACCGTGCGGGTGTGGGCGGGGAGTGCGAGACCCGCGACTTCGACGGTGCCGGAGTCGTACGGGAGCAGTGTCGTGAGGATGCGCACGGTCGTGGATTTCCCGGCGCCGTTCGCGCCGAGGAGGGCGAAGACGGATCCGGTATCGACCCGTAGGTCGATGCCGTCGAGCACGGTCGTCGAGCCGAACGCTTTGCGCAGCGTTCGCACGTGGAGGGCTGGAGGAGGAGAGGACATGTCACCGTCCTTAACTGTGTATGCCATATATGTACGTGTATAGCGTACACAGTTTTAGGATGACGGCAAGACCCCGACAGACGGAGAAGTATGAGTAGTTCCGCGCCCGACGACGAGCTGCCGCGCAATGTGCAGCTGGCATGGGGATTGAGCGACCCCGGCACCAGGGGCCCACGTCGGGGTCTCACGCTCGACCAGGTTCTCGACGCCGCGATCACGGTGGCGAACGCCGACGGGTTCGACGCCCTCTCGATGAGCCGGGTCGCGAAGGAGCTCGGCTTCACCACGATGTCGCTCTACCGCTATGTCGACAGCAAGGATCAGCTCGTCGAACTCGCCTGGGATCGCGCACTCGGACTGCCCCCCGAGATGCCCTCCGAGGGCACCTGGCGGCAGCGACTCGACATCTGGGCGACCGCTGAGTACCGCGGACTGCGCGCGTACAAATGGTTGACCGAGCATCCGATCCGAACGGCTCCGTACTGGCCCAACCACATGCGCTGGCTCGACGCCGGTCTCGGTGCTCTCTCGGAGACACCCTTGGGCGAGGAAGCAAAAGTACAGATCGCCCTGACGACCTCGCTGTATGTCATCAGCCGCGCACGGTTCTCCTGGGAACTCGAGTCCGTCGTCGGGGGCGACCGACTCGACTACGCCTCGGTGATGCCTCGCATCCTCGACCCGCAGAAATACAGGTTCGTACTCGCCGCGGTCGCCGCCGGTGCATTCGATTCCGACGAGGACGAAGACCCCGCGGCATGGCACGAGTACGACTTCCGATTCGGACTCGAGCGGCTGCTCGATGGAATCGACGTACTCATCGGACGTTCGGAGGAGAAAAGATGACAGATCTGGTCCAACGTATGCGCGACCGCGTCAGTGCAGCGATGCCTGCCGCGCGCACCGAACTCGCGACCATGGTCGCCTTCCGGTCGGTCGCCGACCCGCGACAGTTCCCTGTCGACGAATGTGTCGGAGCCGCCACCTGGGTGCGCGATGCCTTCGCCGCAGCCGGAATCGCGGAGGTCGAACTCATCGAGACCTCCGACGGGTCGCTCGCCGTCGTCGGGCACAGTCCGGCGCCTCCCGGAGCGCCCACCGTCCTGCTCTACAGCCATTACGACGTCCAACCACCGGGGAACGAAGACCTCTGGAACAGCCCGCCGTTCACGCTCACCGAACGCGACGGCCGCTGGTACGGACGCGGCGCCGCCGACTGCAAGGGCAACATCGTGATGCACCTGCTCGCGTTGCGCGCGGTCCTCGAAGACGGACCGTTACCGGTGGGTGTGCGGATCGTCATCGAAGGATCGGAGGAGATGGGCGGCGAGGGCCTCGACCACCTCGTCGCCGAGCGCCCCGAGCTGTTCCACGCCGACCTCATCATCATCGGCGACAGCGGCAACACCGAGGTGGGAAAACCCACTCTCACCACAACACTGCGCGGCATCGCGAACGTCGATATCCACCTCGAAACGCTGAAGGGCGAAGTACATTCCGGCATGTACGGCGGGGGAGCACCCGACGCGCTCGCCGCCCTCGTACATCTGCTCGGCACCTTGCGCGACGCCGACGGAAACACGGTTGTCGACGGTCTCGACGCCACCGCGACGTGGGACGGCGTGCCGTATCCCGAGGACAGATTCCGTGCCGACGCCGGTGTCCTCGACGGGGTCGCGTTGCCGACCTCCGGCGCGATCGCCGACGCCGTCTGGGCCCGACCCGCCGTCACCGTGCTCGGAATCGATGCACCTCCGGTCGTCGGCTCGGCCGCCGCGATCGTGCCGCGCGCGTCGGCACGCCTGAACCTGCGAGTGCCGCCCGGGGTCGACGCGACCGCCGCGCAGGATGCGCTCGTCGCGCACCTCGAGGCGCGTGTGCCGTGGGGCGCCCACCTGCGGATCGAGCGCGAGGCCGTCGGTGAACCGTTCCGCGCCGTGACCGACGGCCCCGGCTACACCGCGTTGCGTTCCGCGCTCGAAGCCGCGTACGGACGTGAGGTGGGCACCGCCGGCCAGGGCGGGTCGATCCCGCTGTGCACCGCACTCCAGCGTGCGGTGCCGTCGGCGGAGATCGCGCTGCTCGGGGTCGAGGAACCCCGCTGCGTCATCCACGCACCGAACGAAAGTGTCGATCCGTCCGAGATCGAGAACCTCGCGGTCGCAGAAGCTGTGCTGCTGAGCACTCTAGGGCGCTGAGCGCTCTGGGTTGCTGAGCTCTTCGGCCGGCCGGACCGAGACGGTCAGACCGACAGGTCGCGTCGCAGCTTCGCGACGTGCCCGGTCGCGCGGACGTTGTACTGGGCGACCTCGATCTTGCCCTCCTCGTCGACGAGGAACGTCGACCGGATCACACCCGTGACCGTCTTCCCGTACATCTTCTTCTCCCCGAACGCGCCCCACGCAGTGAGCGTCGTCTTCTCCGGGTCGGAGAGCAGCGGGAAGGTCAGCTCCTGGTTGTCGCGGAACTTCGCGAGTTTTGCAGGCTTGTCGGGCGAGATGCCGAGCACGTCGAGTCCGGCGTCGTTCAGTTCCGCGAGGTTGTCGCGGAAATCGCAGGCCTGCTTCGTGCATCCGGGAGTGCTCGCGGCGGGGTAGAAGTAGACGATGACCTTGCGTCCGCGGTAGTCGGACAGCGACACCTCGTTGCCGTCGGCGTCTGCGAGCGTGAAGTCGGGAGCGGTGTCACCGGGAGTGAGTCTGCTGTTTTCCGTCATGTCCGCGACATTAGTAGACCGATCGTCCATTACCGTGGTCGCAGCACACTGCAGCGACTTTCTGGAGGATCACGTGGCTAGGGACACCGGCGACATCGAGCGGGACATCGAAAAGGCCCGCAATCAGCTCGCGAGCACACTCGACGAACTGAGCCTCCGCGCAAACCCGAAGACCCTGGTGGCGAACACCAAGCAGACCCTCGTTGCGAAGGTCACTCAGCCTCAGGTGAAGAAGTATGCCGTCATCGCGGTGGGGGCAGTGGTGGGGCTGCTCGTACTGCGCAAGGTTCTGCGCTGATCCCATCAGTTCCACGGAGTGCCCGCGTCGTTCTCGACGCGGGCACTCCGTGTCTGTGCAGAGGACGCTCCCAAGTGCCGCATCCATGGGCGTGACGTGCTTCACTGAATGGAGTCGGGACCCGGCTTTGCTCGAAGGAGGCGACCGTCATGCGGGATGCCCAACGCAGTGCACGACTACTCCTGGCCACGATTCTCGCCACCGTCGCGTGGTTCGGGTCGGGAGGTGCGGCCGCCGCGGGGACGGTAGGCCACGCGCCGCCCGGCGGTATCGGAATCTCGGCGGTCGAGCCGGCCGTCGGATCGGTGGTCGGTGTCGCGCACCCGGTGATCGTGCGATTCACCGCACCCGTCGCAGACCGAGCGGTGGCCGAGAGCGCAGTGCAGATCACTACCGCCACACCCGTCGA
Organism: Rhodococcus sp. NPDC060090; assembly: GCF_042729855.1. NCBI lineage: Bacteria > Bacillati > Actinomycetota > Actinomycetes > Mycobacteriales > Nocardiaceae > Rhodococcus > Rhodococcus sp. NPDC060090. The sequence goes on from NZ_JBHWXB010000015.1 coordinate 57,297, forward strand.
CGGACACTTCTCCTGGGTGAGTGATCAGGAGGTGCAGTGGGTGCCCGACGGTTTCTGGCCCGGCAATACCGACGTCACCGTCGTCGTCGCCGGGACGCGGACCCATTTTCAGGTCGGCGACTCGTTCATCGCGGTGGCGAACCGCTCGACCCACCAGTTCACGGTCAGTCTCAACGGTGAGGTCGTGCGGACGATGCCGACGTCCTTGGGCAAGCCCGGATACGAAACGCCGGTCGGCAGCTTTCCGGTGCTCGAGAAGTTCCGGCACTTGGTCATGGACTCGTCGACGTATGGCGTGCCGATCGACGCGCCCGAGGGCTATCGCATCGACACCGAGTATGCGGTGCGGCTCACATGGGGCGGCATCTTCGTGCACGCCGCGCCGTGGTCGGTGGATTCGCAGGGATACGCGAACGTCAGCCACGGCTGCATCAACCTCAGCACCGAGAACGCCGGCTGGTACTACGGGAACGTCAAGCTCGGGGATCCCGTGATCGTGGAAGGGTGATTCTTTCTACAGTGCCGAAAAAGCCCCACCCCGGTAGTGTTTCCCGGTGTGAGGCTCTTCGCTGTGCGCCATCAGGGACTCGAACCCCGAACCCGCTGATTAAGAGTCAGCTGCTCTGCCAATTGAGCTAATGGCGCTTGGTGTTTCTGTCTCCGGGCTTGTTGTCTCGGCGACGAAGAGAAGATTACACACCTTCGAAGATCGCGCCAAATCGCCTGGTCAGCCTCGATTTGGGCTGCTTCAGCTGTAACGGGCGGGCGGGCAGAGGCGATTCGGTATTCGAACGTTACCGGCGTCGGGGGGCGTCGAGAAGCCTGTTCGAAATACAGGCTGGCAAAATCGTTTTGCATAGGTTACCTGCAGTTTTGGCGTCTGCGGGGAGGCAGGAGCGGAGAGTGGCAGTGCAAAAAGAACAAGTGGTCGGTCCGCGTCGTCGGCGGACCGGGACTGTGCTGGGGTTGATGATCGTCGGATTTATGGCCTTCGTCACTGCCTGCTCGCCCGGCTCGGGCGGCGGGGCGGACGAGGTGCCGATCGACTCGAATCCGCTCGCAGCACTCATCAAGCCGACCGTGTCGGCCAGCGTGGAGGACGGCGGCGTCGGCTTCTCACCGATCGATCCGGTGACGGTCTCGGTGGTCAACGGCAAGCTCGAATCGGTGACCCTGCTCAATCCCGCTGGGGAACCGGTCGGCGGCGTGATCGAGGACGACGACGCAACCTGGGTCAACACCGAGCCGCTCGGGTACAACCGTCAGTACGTACTCGAAGCCGTCGCTTACGGACTCGGAGGTGCCACCACCTCGACCCTGTCGTTCACGACCTCGTCTCCTTCCAACCTCACCCAGCCGTACGTGATGCCCGGCGAAGGTTCGGTCGTCGGTATCGGTCAGCCGGTCGCGGTGCAGTTCGACGAGAACATCCCGAACCGTCTTGCCGCCGAGGAAGCGATCACGATCACGACGAACCCTCCGGTGGAGGGTGCGTTCTACTGGGTCAACAACAGAGAGGTGCGTTGGCGGCCCGAACACTATTGGGCTCCCGGCACCACCGTCTCCGTCGACGTGAAGGCGTACGGCAAGGACATGGGCGACGGCCTGTTCGGTCAGTCCGACGTCAACACCTCGTTCACGATCGGCGACTCGGTGATCATTCGGGTCGACGACAACACCAAGCAGGTGGTCGTCAACCGCAACGGTGCCGACGTGATCACGATGCCCACGTCGATGGGTAAGAACGACACGCCCACGCCCAACGGCGTCTACACGATCGGCGACCGGTTCGATCACATGGTCATGGACTCGTCGACGTACGGGGTGGCCGTGGACTCGTCGGAGGGTTACCGCACACCGGTGGACTGGGCGACCCGCATGTCCTACAGCGGCATCTTCTTCCACTCGGCTCCGTGGTCGCTCGGCGACCAGGGCTACCGCAACACCAGCCACGGCTGCCTGAATCTGAGTCCCGCGAACGCCAAGTGGATCTTCGACAACACCAAGCGCGGCGACATCGTCATCGTGAGCAACACGGTCGGCGGGGTCCTGTCCGGCACCGATGGGCTCGGTGACTGGAACATTCCATGGTCAACCTGGAAAGCCGGTAATGCGAATGCATAGCCGGTGAGCCGTCTTCGAACGTGGCTCAGCGCCGTCGTGGCGCTGGGCCTCGTTGCTCCGCAGCTGATCGGGTCGCAGACCGCGGCCGCCGCGCCCGCCCCGGGCGCGTCCGTGGGATCGGATCCGGGCACCCTCGTGGCGGTCGAATCGCTTCCCGCTGAGCTTTCCCTTCCCGGCGTGGCCGTCGCCGAGAAGATCGAATACCGCACCCAGTGGCGCTCCGGTGAACCCACGGTCGCGACCGGTGCGCTGTTCGTGCCGGAAGGCGACGTACCCGACGGTGGCTGGCCGGTCGTCGCGTGGGCCCACGGGACCACAGGAGTTGGCGACGACTGTTCGCTGACGACACGCACCCCGCGGTCCGACGTCGAGAAGATGTATCTCGGACACTGGCTCGAGCAGGGCTATGCCGTGGTGGCAGCCGACTATCCGGGGCTCGGTTCGGAGGGGCTCCACCGCTATCTCGACGGTCAGAGCGCCGCGAACAGCGTCGTCGACAGCGTCCGCGCCGGCCGTGCCGCCGACCCGTCCCTGTCTGATCGATGGGTGGTGATCGGGCACTCCCAGGGCGGTCACGCGGCCCTGCACACCGCCGATATCGCTACCTCCCGCGCGCCGGAACTCGACTTCCGGGGCACTGTCGCAACCGGAGCACCGGCCAACCTCGAGTCGGCATTCACGCTCGGCGTTCCTGGACTCCCGGATCCGGGCCTGTGGGGGCTCGTGGCGTTCAGTGGCTACCTGTTCTCCGGAGTGCGCGATGCGTATCCCGATGTCGATATCGACAGCTATTTCACTCCCGCAGGCAGGGAGATCCTGGATCAGGCAGAGCAACTCTGCTACGACGACCTCGATGACGTCGCGCGGAGCGTGCCTGTCGGGGAACTCCCGGCACGTCCGATGTTCGAGGGCCAGTTGCCTGCCGTCCTCGCCGACTACCTGGCTGTCCCCACCTCCGGCTACGACCGACCGATCTTTCTCGGCCACGGCGTGCACGATGTGATGGTGCCGATCCCGTTGTCGGCGAAACTGGCGGCGGACATGACGGCGTCGGGTACCGATGTGGACTATCGCGTGTACATGGCGGGGCACTTCACCAGCATCGAACGGTCGATGCCCGACACGACACCGTTCGTGGCACGGCTCTTCACGCACTAGAGCGACGTGTGAGTGCAGTAAGGACGACAGACGAGTAAGGCCCCGACCGGAATCTGGTCGGGGCCTTACTTCGGGGTGAGTGACGGGACTCGAACCCGCGACAGCCAGGATCACAACCTGGTGCTCTACCAACTGAACTACACTCACCATCGCATTCGCGTACGGTCTTCGACCGCGTGCGCCTGCGGTACAGATACTAGCGTGACTTTGATGGAAAAGCCGAATCGCCTGGTCAGGCGGGTCCGAGGTCCTTCACGGTGGCGGCGATATCGGCCGACGACGGTCCGGGTTCGGCGACGAACACCGTGCGCCGGTAGTAGCGCAATTCGCGGATCGATTCCTTGATATCGGCCAGCGCACGGTGCGACAGGCCCTTCTCCGGCTGGCCGAAGTAGATCCGCGGGAACCAGCGGCGGGTCAGTTCCTTGATCGAGCTGACATCCACCATGCGGTAGTGCAGGAAGCTGTCGAGTTCGGGCATGTCCCTGGCGATGAAAGTGCGATCGGTTCCGATCGAGTTGCCCGCCAGGGGCGCGGTGCCCGGTTCGGTGACATGCTCACGGATGTAATCGAGCACCAGTTTCTCTGCTTCGGCGAGGCTGACGGTCGAGCGTCGCACCTCCTCGGTGAGTCCGGACTTCGCGTGCATCTGCTGCACCACGTCCGGCATGGAGGCCAGCGCCTCATCGTCGGCATGGATGACGATGTCCACTCCGTCGCCGAGCACATTGAGGTCGCTATCGGTGACCAGCGCAGCAATCTCGATCAGCTTGTCGCTGCCGATCCGTAGCCCGGTCATCTCACAATCGATCCATACGAGTTTGTCCTGCACGACACACAGAGTAGCCAGACACTGGAACGGTTAAGGTCGTCGGTGGGTGCGCCGAGGTCTGTCACACGTCGATAGGGGAGATCGCATGGCCGAAACTTCGCGACCGAGTACGACCATTGCCGACGGATATGCCGTCGCAGGGAACGCCCTGGAACTGGGGGCCGTCCTGCACGACGGCACGGTCGATCCGGCGGCCCACGTCCGGATACCTCTGGCGACTCTGAACCGGCACGGCCTGGTCGCCGGTGCTACCGGCACCGGCAAGACCAAGACGATCCAGCTCATTGCGGAACAACTCTCCTCCGCGGGAGTGCCGGTTGTCGTGGCCGACGTGAAGGGCGACCTGTCGGGTCTGTCGGCGGCAGGGGAGGTCGACGATGCGCTCGCGGCCCGTGCGGTGGAGACCGGCGACGACGACTGGGATCCGACCGGCTTTCCCGTACGTTTCTATTCGCTGGGCACCGAGGGGGTAGGTATCCCCGTTCGCGCGACCGTCACCGCGTTCGGCCCTATCCTGTTGAGCAAGGTGCTCGAACTCAACGCGACCCAGGAATCCACGCTGGGGCTGATCTTCCACTGGGCCGACAAGAACGGTCTCGCGTTACTCGACCTGAAGGATCTCCGCCAGACCATCGCGCACCTGACCAGCGACGAGGGGCAGGCGGAACTCCAGGGAATCGGCGGAGTCTCCAAGGCAACAGCAGGTGTCATCCTGCGGGCGATCGTCAACTTGGAAGCCGCGGGCGGCGACACGTTCTTCGGAGAGCCCGAGCTCGAAACCGAGGATCTGCTCGAAGTCATCGGGGGGCACGGGATGCTCAATCTGATCGAGCTCGGCGATCAGGCGATGCGCCCACAGTTGTTCTCCACGTTCCTGATGTGGTTGTTGGCAGACCTGTTCCAGGCACTTCCGGAGGTCGGCGACCTCGACGAACCGAAGCTGGTGTTCCTCTTCGACGAGGCCCACCTGCTGTTCGCGGATGCGTCGAAGGCGTTCCTGCAGCAGATCGAACAGACGGTGAAGTTGATCAGATCGAAGGGTGTCGGCGTGATCTTCTGCACCCAGCTACCGACCGATATTCCGAACGCGGTGCTCTCACAGCTCGGCGCACGCGTCCAGCATGCACTGCGCGCGTTCACCCCCGACGACCAGAAGGCGCTCACGAAGACAGTTCGTACCTACCCGACGACTGAGTTCTACGACCTCGAGGAAGCCCTCACGACATTGGGGACGGGCGAGGCGATCGTGACGGTGTTGTCCGAAATGGGGGCTCCCACGCCGGTCGCGTGGACGCGGATGCGCCCGCCGAGGTCGCTGATGAACACGGTCGGCGAGAACGCAATGCGTGCGTCCGCGCAGGCGAGCCCGATGTACGGGAAGTACGGCCGCACCATCGATCGGGAGTCGGCATACGAAAAGCTCACCGCCACGGTGTCGGGTGCACCGAACAATGATCCGGAATTCGAGGTGCCTCCGCTGCCGGAGCGCCCCGGCGAGCAGGCACCGGCGGCGCCGGCCGAGGACGGGGCGACCCTCGTCGAGCAGGTGCTCGGCAACAGTGCAGTGAAGGGGTTCCTGCGTTCGGCAGCGTCGGCCGCCGGTCGTGAGATCTCGCGAAGCATCTTCGGGACCGGCCGCCGACGCCGCAGGTAGCTCCTAGACCTTCGCGGCGACGCGGGGAGCTGCGGATCGTGGCTTGCTGGAAGCCCGCGGACGATCGGGCCGCTCGACAACGATCTTCTCGTCGGAACCGCCGCTCGGAGTCGTCTCGAAATCGTTGCGCAGGAACGATTCCCGGGAGTCGTCCAGGATCTCCATCCACGGTGCGGGGAGCGGCGGGGCGGTGGTTCCGGTGAGGGTCGAGGCGTAGCTGCGGTTCCGGTAGCCCATGATGTCGTTCTTCTTGTCCTTCTTCCACTGCTTGAACACCTCGCCCTGGCGCTCGACGTGGAATTCGGGGTAGTCCGTCCGATCGACGAGGTCGCGGATGTACGCGGCCTGGAAGTCGATGTCGTCGATCGGAGTGCTCAGGGCTTCTTCGCGGGTCCGCCACGACTCGATGTCCGCGTCGCGTGCGTCGAAGTCGGGCAACGAGATCCGCCCCAGTATCACGTCGCGTGCGTACCAGGCCTGCGCGTCGAACATGTTGAAGGTGAAGTACTGGTCCTGCATCCCGAGGTACATCAGACGCGGGTTGTCCTGGAAGAAGATGCCCTTGTAGATATTTCGCGGGTAGAGCCGGTTGTTGGTGCGCAGTTGCAGGTCGTCGGGCAGGAATGGGAAATGGTGCTGATAGCCGGTGCAGAGCACGATGGCGTCGACCTCGCGGGTGCTGCCGTCCTTGAAGTGCGCGGTGTTGCCGTCCACGTGGGTGAGGAGCGGAACTTCGGAGAACGCTTCGGGCCAGTTGTGTCCCATCGGCCCGGAGCGGTAACTGAAGGTGATCTCCTTCGCGCCGTACTTGTAGCACTGCGTTCCGATGTCCTCGGCCGAGTAGCTGCTTCCGACGAGAAGCAGTCGCTTGCCTTCGAATTCGGAGGCGTCGCGGAAATCGTGCGCGTGCAGGATACGGCCGGGGAATCGGTCGAGGCCGTCGAAATCCGGCACGTTCGGAGTCGAAAAGTGTCCGGTGGCAACGACGACGTGGTCGAATTCGTCCGATTCGAGTGTGCCTTTGTCGTGGTCCATCACGGTGACGGTGAACTTCTCGCTCTGCTCGGAGTAGTCGACCCACCGGACCGTTGTGTTGAACCGGACGTACTTGCGCACATCGCTTTTCTCGACCCGACCCATGATGTAGTCGAGGAGGACCGCGCGCGGCGGATACGAGGGGATGGGTCGCCCGAAATGCTCCTCGAAGGAGTAGTCGGCGAACTCGAGGCATTCCTTGGGTCCGTTGGACCACAGGTACCGGTACATACTCGCGTGAACGGGCTCGCCGTGGGCGTCGAGGCCGGTGCGCCACGTGTAGTTCCACATTCCGCCCCAGTCCGCCTGCTTCTCGTAGCAGACGATGTCGGGGATGTCGTCGAGACCGGCTTTCCGTGCTGCCTCGAAGGCGCGCAGCTGCGCGAGCCCACTCGGTCCTGCTCCCAGAATTGCGATCTTCGACGACAAGTTGTTTCTCCCGTGTTTGTGAAAATTTTCCCGTGATCCATTGCTAGCACACGTGTCGGCAGCGAAAATTTCTGGCACGGTATGCCAATCGTCGACATTCTGAAGGGAAACGCCAGGTGGGAGCAGGTAGATCGGTGTGAAGCCAGTGCCACTGCGATGTGTCTGGGATCACCGTAATAGGACAGAACCGGCGACCGATGCGTGTGCATCGATCGCCGGTTCGCGAGAGGACCGACCGTCAGCCTCCGAGCTTCTTGTAGAACGCACCCGCGATAGGGGCGGAGATGGACCGGGGGGAGAACTGACCCGCTGCCGACATCGCCTTCGAGATCAGACCGGGAACGATCCGCATCCGGTTCTGTGCGAGCGCGTCCAGCGACACCTTCGCGGTGTGCTCACTCGAGATCCACAGGAAGTCGGGAACGATCCGATCGACGATCGACGCTTCGGACGGATCCGGGAGCTCGGTGCGCACGGGCCCCGGAGCGAGCAGAGTGACGTTCACGCCGCTGCCCTTGAGCTCGCCCCGAAGCGACTCGGAGAAGGTGTTCACGAACGCCTTCGTCGCCGCGTAGGTCGCGTTGTTGGGGATCGCCATGTTGCCTGCCGCGGAACCGACCATCAGGATCGCACCGGACTTGCGCTCCACCATCCCGGGAAGCACCGCCAGCGTCAGATCATGCACGGCAACCGCATTGAGCTCGACCTGTGCCCGTTCGTAGGACGGATCCAGCTCGGCCACCGCCCCGAATGTGGCAATACCTGCGTTGTTGCACAGAACGCTGATCCGCCGCGTGGACAACTCGTCGACGAGGCCGGTGCGGGAATCGCGGTCGGACAGGTCGCATGCGCGAACCTCGACCTCGACGCGATGTGCGGACCGGAGCTCGGTCGCGAGCTTCTCCATGACGTCGCCTCGTCGCGCGACGAGGATCAGCGAATGCCCGCGCACCGCGAGCTCGGTGGCCAGGGCCTCGCCGATACCGGAGGAGGCTCCGGTGACGACGGCACGTGCATCGGGGTGGGGGTTCGGCAGAGTCACGGTGTGTCAGCTTAGCGGGGCCTCGGCGACTCGTCGCCCGACCGGCCGACCCCACCGCCGGTCACGCGTTCTTCTTGTCCTTCTTCGCTTGACGACGAGCACCCTTTGCGATGGACGATGCCTCGTATTTCTTGCGGCCGGAAGAATCGCGAGTCGAATCGGCGCGGGCCTTCCCGGCCGATTTCACCTTGCCCTTGCCCTCAGTGCCGGCAGGTGATACGGGGGAGTCGCTCCGGGCGAGTGCCAATCGCTCCTCTTTGAGCTCCAGGGCAGACTGTCGCGCCACCGTGGCCAGTCGACGACTGACCCGCGCGAGTGCATCCTCGAACACCTCCGCCTTACCGGCATTGCGCTGGTTCGCTGCCCGGCCCGATGCGCGGGACTTCTTCTTCTCGACCTTGTCGGCGCCGCTTCTGCGGTAGAGCTTGACGTACTTGTTGCGCGCCCGACGGGTCCGGGTGTGCAGGTCGATCAGATCGTCCTCGGTGAGTTCGGTGATCTGCGATTTCTTCGTTTCCTGAACGAGAACGAATTCGTCCTCGGACAAGGTGTTCACGAGCTTCGCCATATCGATTCCGATCGTCGCGATATTTCGCTGCCACGCAGCAGAATATCGGAAGGGGCAGGTCGGCGACGGTGTTCGACGAGTCCGATCGGGAATTTCGGTGGGACGAGAGATGGGTCGGTCGTCCCCCCATGACGACCGACCCTGCACCCGGAGATGTGCTCCGGGCGAGACCTATCCCGCTGCGTACTCCACAACGGGGTCGCCGGGAGCGTCCGTGGTGGTGTAGGACGGCCCGAAGTACTCCTGGATTCCGCCTCGGACCTGGTTCACGCGCGCGCCACCCGCGCCGGAGTGGTCGTCGTCGGAGAAGCGGAACGGAACCAGATTGGGGCCCTGGAAACCGTTCTCCGTGATTGCGGCGACGATCGATTCTCGGGTCGGGTTCTCACCGGCCGCTTCGAGCGCCTGCACGAACAGATACGCCATCGACATTCCGTAGACGATGTTGCCGTCGAACTCGGCCCCGCCGTTGTGCTTGTCGTTGATCTCCCGGAACTGGGCGGTCCATTCGTCGTTCTCGCTGAAGTGCGACGGCAGATAGTTGGTGCTCAGCAGGCCTTCTGCCAGGGGCGCGGCTTCCCCGAGTGTTTTGGACAATGTCACGAGATCGCCACCGACCGACGCGGTGGTCCACTGCGGAGCGAACCCCAGACGGCCTGCGGTGCCGATCGCCAGTGCGGTGAATCCTGGGATCGTGGCGAGCATGACCACCTCGCAGCCCGCCGCCTGAAGCGCTCCTATCTGGGGTGCGACGTTGGTGTTGCTCGTGGAGTACGTCTGGCGTTCGGCGACGTTCTCGGCGCCGACGATCTGTTCGACCCCGACGAGGTAGTCGGCTCCGAAGTCGTCGTCCTGACCGAAGGTGCAGATCTTCTTCCCCGGCAGGTTCTTCTGGACGTGGTCGGTCATGACCTTCGCTTCGACCGTGTAGTCGGCGTTGTATCCGAAGGTCAGCGGATACTTGTCGGGCTGGTTCCAGGTTCGCGATCCGGATGCGACGAACAGGTCGGGCACGCCGTTGGTATTGAGGAAGTCGAGCACACCCGAGTGGGTGGGTGTGCCCAGTCCGCCCAGAATTGCGAACACCTGGTCTTGCAGGACCAGTTCGCGGACCACCTGCTGGGTGTTCGCCGGGTTGTACCCGTCGTCGTGCACCTTGTATTCGATGGTGCGGCCGTGCACGCCGCCCTGTTCGTTGACGTGATCGAAGTACGCCTGGGTCGCGGCGGGGATCTTCGAGTAGCCGGCCGCGGCGGGTCCGGTCATCGGCATGTGGGTGCCGATGAGGACGGAGGTGTCGGTGACGCCGGTGGTATCACCCTCGCCGGAGGAACCGCCTGTCGTGCTGGTACCGCTGCCGCATCCGGCTGCGGTGAGAGCCACGGTCGCCGCGAGTGCGACGAGCGGGATCAGGTGTCGCCGAGATCTGATCATCGGTGTGCCTCTGCTTTCGGTGTGGTGGAGACAGGAGCGGGTGCGGGAACCGAACCCGATCGGTGGCGCGGGGAGCGCCCGCGCGGCGACACGGCGTGCACAGCGCGAGAGAACAGGCCCTGGAGGCCTGACGGAGCAACGAGAACGACGGCGATCACGGCAATGCCGAACAGTGCGACTGCGAGATTGCCGTCGAGGCGTTCGGCGAGCGCCGGGGACATCTGCAGGGAATCGGTGGCTGCTGCGACGAGCGCGGGCAACACGACCAGCAGCACCGCACCCCACACTGCGCCGAGGAGGGAACCGAGACCGCCCACGACCACACCCATGAGCAGGAACAGGGAGAACGTCACACCGAATGCGCCGGGGGACGCGCTCTGCGTCACCATCGCCAGAACGCCGCCGCCGAGTCCTGCGGCTCCCGAGCTCACCACGAAGGTGGCGATCTTGGTGCGGGTGACGTCGATTCCGGCGAGGCGGGCGGCGATCTCGTCGTCGCGCACGGCCTGCATACGTCGCCCGAACTCACCGGAGATCAGGTTGGCGAGCGCAAGGACGGTCACGGCGGCAGCGAGAACAGCGACGGTGGCGTGCCATTGTTCGACGGTGAACAGCGCGGAGATCCCGCTCGGGGGGCCTTCGACGTACGCCCACAGCCCCTGGTCTCCGCCGAGAAGCCCTGAGAACGTAGTGGTGATCGACGGGATCGCGACGACGAGGGCGAGGGTGAGACCGGCGAGGTAAGGGCCGTGCAACCGTGCGGCCGCCGCACCGACGATCACTCCCACGACCGATGTGAACACGACTGCCGCGGCCAAGGGGACGAGCAGTACCGCGATGCCGGTGGCTCCCGCGTCGCCCATTTCGTTGGCGGTGAGCGCGAATGTGTAGGCCCCGCAGGCCATCAGCGCTCCGTGTCCGAGTGACAGCTGGCCGTTGCGTCCGATGAGTACCGTCAATCCGGCTGTGGCGCACACGTACGCGGCGATGGTGGCGAGTTGGTAGTTCCGGAACGGTGGCAGGACGAAGATCGCGACGATCACCACCGCGGTCGCCCCGACGATCCACGCCGTGCGGCTCACGGATGCGGCGAGTTGTGTCGACTTCATGTGTCAGACCTGCCTTGTCGCTGTGCCGGAGAAGATGCCCTGCGGCCGGATCAGGAGGACGCCGAGCAACGCCAGGAGCACTGCGATCGGCGCGATACTCCCACTGAGGTAACCGCTGACGTACCCGAGCAGCAGACCGGTGACCAGGCCGCCGATGACCGCGCCGACCGGGCTGTCGAGACCGCCGATCACCGCCGCCGTGAACGCGAAGATGAACACGAGGTCGACCGCGTGCGGGTTGAGTCCGAGCTCGGTCGGTACCACCAGGAGCGCTGCCAGAGCTCCGACGGCGCCGGCGAGAGCCCAACCGAGGGTGAGCATCGCCGAGACCTTCACACCCAGAAGACGCGACACGTCCGGTGAGAACGCCGACGCGCGCATCTTCAGGCCGACGTCGGTGCGTGTGAACAAGTACGCCAGTGCAATGACCACGAGACCGACTGTGGCGAACACGAAGAGGTCGTACGGGGAGAGCAGTGCCACGTCTCCCAGCCGGAGAGGTTCCCGGCTGAAGGGCAACTGCATCGGTCTGAAGTCGTTACCGAAGAGCATGCCGAGTACGGCGTGCAGCACCAGCACCAGGCCCAGCGCGACGATGACCGCGGCCAGAGGACGGTTCGGGTCGAGACGGCGCATCAGTACTCGTTCGACGAGTGCGCCGAGAACGAAACCGCCGGCGACAGCGGCGATGAGCCCGTACCAATACGACCCCGTCGCCGAGGTCACCGAATAGGCGATGTACGTGGTGGCTGCTGCCATCGCACCCTGCGCGAAGTTGATCACCCGGGTACCGCGCCAGATGAGGACGAGTGCGAGCGCGAACGCGGCGAAGACGGCTCCGCGGGCGAGGCCATCGACGGTGAGGAACAGGAATCTGTCCATGGTGCCTCCTCAGAAACCCAGGTATGTGGTGCGGAACTCGGGGTCCTCTGCGAGTTCTGCGGCGGATGTGGCGACGACGACGCGTCCGAGCGACAGCACGATTGCCTGATCGGAGATGGGCAGTGCGCTGTGTACGTTCTGTTCGACGAGCACGACCGTGAGCCCGGTGCGGTCGCGCAGGTCGCGAAGGGTGGTCATGATCAGGTCGACGATGCGCGGGGCCAGCCCCAGCGAGGGTTCGTCGAGCAGTAGCAGCGTCGGTCGTGCGACGAGGGCACGGCCGATCGCGAGCATCTGCCGTTCCCCGCCGGAGAGTTGGTGTCCCGAGCTGTCGCGGCGTCTGGCGAGCGGCTCGAACATCTCGTACATCTCGGCGACGGCGCGCTTGGCGTCGGCGCGATCCTTTCGCCACAGGCCGCCGAGTCGGAGATTCTCGTCGACGGTCAGTTCGCCGATCACGCCGCGTCCTTCGGGGACATGGGCGACGCCGTGGTGCACCAACTTCTCGGTGGGCACCCCGCGGAGCGAGGTACCGGAGACGTTGATGGTGCCCTGGATCGACGGTAGCGACCCGGACAGTGCGCGCAGCAGGGTCGTCTTACCTGCGCCGTTCGGGCCGACCACGGCCGCGATCGTGCCTGCCGTGACTTCGAACCCGACGTCTTGGAGCACGGGGGCGGGGCCGTAACCCGCAGTGAGATTGTCGACCTGAAGCAGGGGCGCGTTCACGAGGCCTCCCGGTCGCCCAGGTAGGCCTGAGCAACGACGGGATCGGCTTTGATCTCATCGGGTGAGCCCTGCGAGATCACGCGTCCGAAATCGAGAACGACGATGTGGTCGCACACCGACATGATCAGGTCGACGTTGTGCTCGACCAACATCACCGAGACGGTGCCGCCCGCCCGGCGCGGAAGTGCGCCGATGAGTTCGCGCAGGTCGTCGATATCTGCCTGGTCGAGTCCGCCGGCGGGTTCGTCGAGAAGCACCAGGGTGGGGTCGGAGATCAGTGCGCGCGCCAGCGCGACCTTCTTCGCGACGGGGTAGGGCAGTGCGGAGGGGAGGGCGTGCGCATAGCTGCCGATACCGAACTCGTCGAGGAGCGCCGCGGCATCGGCGACAGCCAGCCGGTTGCTGCGGGCTGCCGGCGGGAGCCCGAGCAGGCCGGCGGCGAAGGGGGCGCGGTGTCGTCCGGAGGCGCCTGCGGTGACGTTCTCGAGCGCTGTCAGTCCGTTGAACAGTCCGAGCCCCTGCAGCGTCCGGGCGACACCGCGGGCCGCGAGGCGGTGGGGGACGGGGGCGAACGGTTCTCCGTCGAACGACATGGAGCCGCTACCCGGGCGGATGAATCCGCAGATGACGTTGAACAGGGTGGTCTTCCCCGCGCCGTTCGGCCCCATGATTCCGACGACCGATCCGGCGGGGACCTGTAGGCAGACGTCGTCGAGTGCGACGATGCCGCCGAATCGGACGCCGATGCCGGCCAGTTCGAGTCGTGAAGTTTCAGCAGCGTCGGTGCTGGAAGTGTTCTGTACCTGCACTAAAGATGCACCTTCTGGTTCGTGATTCGGTGGAAATGACACCGAAGCGTAGTTGAAGTTGAGATCGACATCACTTTTGGCGATAGGTTACAACACTGTCGGTGTAGATTCCTACCGTCCGAGCGAAAGTTCTTCGAGGAAGCGATGCGCTCGGACCTGAAGTACCCGATCGCCTGCGGTATCGCTGGCAGACTGAGGTCGGGCAGTGCTACGAAAGAAACGGGGAAGTGTGGGGACGAACGGCTCCGACGGTCGGACGGCGCGTGCGGAGCGCACCCGCAGATCCGTGATCGAGGCGCACATTCGGCTCATCGAGAGCGGCGAACTGAAACCGACAGGCGCGCAGATCGCCGACGCAGCGGGGGTTTCGTTGCGTGCGTTGTGGGCCAACTTCAACGACCTCGAAACGTTGTTCGCTGCGACGGGAGCCGAAGTCCTGAGTCGCCAGGACGAGCAATTCGTGCCGGTGTCGCCGGAGTTGCCCCTCCCGGACCGCATCGAACGGTTCTGCGCCCAACGGGCGCGGCTCCTCGAATTGGTTGCCCAGCAGGCGCGTGCTGCGTCGCTCCGCGAATCCGTTTCGCCCCAGCTCCGCACGAATCGGCAGCTGCACATCAAGCGTGTGACCGACGAGATCGAGATCCTGTTCGTGCACGAGCTCATCGGGTTGACCCGTACCCGTCGCACTCAGGTGGTGCAGGCGCTCGGAATCGCTTCCACGTGGGCGTCCTGGTCGGTGCTCCGCGACGAGTACGCACTCCCGGTGGACGAGGCAGTGGCGGTCATGCGCCAATCTGTCTCCGCGCTCCTCGCGTCGGCTGTACACGTCGCACTGGGCTGAACTTCAGTCGGCATGGCCTAGGACGTACGCGGTCCGCCGGTGGACTTCAGCTTCGTCTGGACGCGGCGGCCCTGCGCGACCATGAGCGGTACGGCCTTCAGGCCGAACCGAGGGAGCATATCTCCCACGCGAACCATGAGACCGCGCCAGCGGGGGATCGTGGTGACCAATCGAGGCCTGTCGAGTACTTTCCGGACCGCGCCGACGACCTCGTCGGGCCCGAGCAGCTTGCCGGAGAACGACAGTGCCGAGGCCGGATCATCGAGTTTGTCGTACAGCATCGGTGTCCAGATGCCGTCGGGGCAGATACACGAGATGTCGATGTTCGTGATGCCCGCGAGCCGCAGATCGGCGATCGTGCTCAGACTGAAGCCGATTGCCGCGTGTTTGGACGCTGCGTAGACCGCCTCACCGGGTACGGCGGTCAGGCCGGCGAGCGACACGATGTTGACCACGTGACCTCCGCCGTCGCGCATCCCCTCGAGCGCGGCAACAGTGCCGTTGATCGTGCCGAGAGCGTTCACCTCGATCATCAGCCTGCGGGTCGGCTCGTCTTGTTCCCAGACCGGGCCGGTGATCAGCACTCCGGCGTTGTTCACCCACAGATCGAGACGCCCCGCTCGTTCGATGATCGCATCCCGGGCGGCTTCCACCTGAGCGTATTCACGGACGTCGACTGCCAGTGAGGTTGCACCGCCGCCGAGTTCGTCGGCCGTGACCTGTGCTGCTGCGGCGTCCACGTCGGTGACGAGAACGCGGTACCCGCGCTCGACGAGAAGCGCGGCGATCTGCTTGCCGAGACCGCGCCCGGCGCCGGTCACGACCGCTCCCGCAGGTGTACGGGTCATCGAAGGTCCGCTTCGATCTCGCCGTACTCGATTCCGCCGTGCGCGTAGGTCGGGACGACCGGCCACTGTCGTTTCCGCGGAGCGAGCTCGCTCGACGGCAGGATCTGGAGCCAGCGCGGATCGGCCTTGCAGGGATCGGCCAAGGTCTTCTCCTTGATCATCGAATCGTACTGATCGAGAGAATCTTCCAGCGTATTGGCATTCGGGCAGATTTCGCGTCCGAATTTCTCGTGGTACTTCCACACGCCGGGGATCCTCGAGAGTTCGGGCTGCCAGTTATCCAGGGAGATACCGTTTTCCGAGGATACCCAGACGCCGTCCGGGGTGTTCACGACGAGCGAATGGTTGCCATCGGTGTGACCGGGCGTCCACAACAACGCGATTCCCTGGCCGAGTTCGATGTCGCCGTCGAATGTCACGAACTTCTCCGGAGCCACCCCGCCGAGACCGCCGTCGACGTACCACGCCCACTGCATGGGATGCAGCGACTGCAGGGTGGCGAGCTCGCGGCTGTGTACCAGCATCTTCGCGTCACCGAACAGCGCTCGGCGTGGCCCGGTTTCGCCTGCGATGACCTCGGAGGAGCCCAGGATCATCCGAGGATCTTGCACGTGCAGGTGGTCGAAGGTGCAGAAGTCGATGTCGCCCGGCTCCAGCCCGAGTTGTGCGAGCACATCGCCTGGCTCGTTGTAGTAGCTCAGGACGAGTTTCTCCACGAGATGACCGCCGGGAATCCTGTCGATGAGGGTGCGCAGGTTGCGGTAGAACGGAGCTTCGGCCGAACCGTCGGGCACAGTCGGTTCGAACACCAGCGTGCGAGGAGTGCCATTCCAGTCGTCGTACTGGACGACGATCATCCGGTTGATCATCGAGATCAGTGGTAGTGCCGGCACCGAGACGGCATCGTGGAAGGCGTACTTGACCGGGTAGGGCGCGGCAGCGATGTCCACAGACTTGATCGCACGGACCTGCCCCTGCGTCGTGAAGCGCTTCTTGTACGCCTCTGCGGCGCGACGCACCGCTGTCAGGCGCTCGCCCCGAGGCCAGACCTCATGTACGCCGTCGAATTCCGGGATCGGGCGTGCGCCGATCTCCGTGAGCTTCGCGTCGCTTCGTCCTGCCTGCTTCACCATGAGACTGCTCCTCGCGCCCGTGTCGTCTGTTTCAGCGTGCAAGGTTTGCTGGAGGAAAACTTGTTTCAGCGCGACAATCTCGGGTCGGTGGTGCGCCGGAGCTCTCGGGGGCTCGTCCCGTACCAGCGTCTGACCGCGTGGCTCAGGGTGGCCTGCTCGGTGAATCCGACCAGTTCGGCCACCCGCGAGAACGGCAGGTCGCCGGTAGTGATCAGGCGGTGTGCGGTGTCGCGGCGGAGGTCGTCGAGAACCGTGTCGAACGTGGTGCCTTCCTCGGCGAGCCGTCGCTGCAGTGTCCGGGGGTGTGTCGCGAGGAGGCGTGCGACGTCGGCCAATGCAGGCGGCGCGGCCAGCGTCGTCGCGACGATGCTGCGCACCTGAGTGCGGACCTTTTTTCCGGGGTCGGCGAAGTTGTCTGCCAGGAACTGGATTGCGACTTGCCGAATGGTCTCGTCGGCGTCCTCGAAGCGGTCGTCGAGGATCCGCCGGTCGATGCAGATGGCGGCCACGGCGCGGTCGAACTTCACATCGCTGCCGAAGAAGTCGGTGTATCTGTGCACAGGCGACAGGGGCCGGTGTGGGATCTCGATCGATCGCACGCCCACTCGCCCACCGACGAGGAGCACCGCGATGCGGAAGAAGAGCCCGAGACCCAGCTCGATTCCCTGCCTCGAATACGACGATTCGCGTAGATCCTTGCAGTACGTCAGCGCGACGACGCCGCGCCGATCGTACGGGTCGGGCTCGACGTCCACCCGGAGAGCAGGACTGTGGACGAACAAGAACTGTGTCGAACACCGAAGCGCGTCGGCCACGGTCGAGGATTGCTGGATCGCGAGCGCGAGCGGACCGAGGATGCTCAGGTCCTGCACACCGGCGAGTCGCAGGCCGAGGTCGGGGCAATCCAACTCGGCGGCCGCGGCGTCGAGCATCCGGTCGTGGGCCTCGATCGGGATGAGGTCGTCGTCGTGGTCGATCGACTTTCTGGACAGCGCGAATCGCTCCAGCAGCCCGTCCGGGTCTCCGCCGAGCTCCTCGACCAACGGTGCGAATCCGCGAAGACTCGCAGCGCGGATCATCGGGACCATGAGAGCAAAGACTATCCGTGATGCGCGCAGTCGCATCGGCGACCGGGCGCTCATAAGCTGCGGGACATGAACGCACACACGGACGTGAGACCCGCCGCCGGTGCCGACGCGACACGTCGGCAGGTTTTCGCGTGGGGCCTGTGGGACTGGGGCTCGGCAGCATTCAACGCGGTGATCCTCACGTTCGTGTTCTCGGTGTACCTGACCGATGCCGTCGGAGACGATCTACCCGGGTCGATGTCCGCGAGCACCTGGCTCGGTTGGTCGCTCGGTATCGCCGGTTTCGCCATCGCGGTTCTCGCCCCGGTCTCGGGGCAGAAGTACGACGCGAACGGGCGCCGAAAGCGCTCATTGGGGATCTTGACCTTCGCGACCGTCGTGTTGATGGCCGGGATGTTCTTCGTCCGCGACGACTATCAGTACCTGTGGCTCGGGCTCGTCCTGCTCGGTGCAGGCTCGGTGATCTTCGAACTTGCGAACATTCCGTACAACGCGATGCTCCGCCAGGTGTCCACCGAGGAGAACATCGGCAAGGTCTCCGGATTCGGCTGGTCGATGGGATATTTCGGTGGCATCGTGCTGCTGTTGCTGTGCTACACGGGTTTCATCGCGGGTGACGGAGACACCCGCGGGTTCCTGTCGATCACCACCGGCGACGGCCTCAACATCCGGTTCGTCGCGTTGCTCGCTGCGGTGTGGTTCGCGGTATTCGCGTTGCCGGTGTTGTTCACCGTGCCCGAGAAGCCACACCAACGCGCCGACGACGAACGGCGGGTCGGGTTCTTCGAGTCCTACCGGGTGCTGTGGCACGACCTGAAGGAACTGTGGAATGACGACCGGCGCACCGTCGCATACCTCGGTGCCTCCGCACTGTTCCGCGACGGACTCGCCGGCGTGTTCACCTTCGGTGCCGTCCTTGCGGTGACCGTCTACGAGATCAGCGCCGCCGACGTGTTGCTGTTCGGTGTGGCTGCGAACGTGGTGTCGGCACTCGGCGCGCTCGCCGCAGGCCGCGTCGACGACAGGGTCGGGCCGAAGGCGGTCATCGTCGTCTCATTGGTGTCGATGATCTTGGTGGGAGCGGTGCTGCTCGTGGTGTCCGGGCCGTTGATGTTCTGGATCTTCGGCCTTCTGCTGTGCCTTTTCGTCGGCCCCGCGCAGTCGTCGGCGCGTACCTTCCTGGCGCGCATCACTCCGATCGGCCGCGAGGGACAGATGTTCGGTCTCTACGCCACCACGGGGCGCGCGGTGTCGTTCCTGGCGCCCACCTTGTTCGGTTTCTTCGCGTGGTGGTTCGGTGCGGACCGGGCCGGCATCGTGGGTCTGCTCCTGGTACTGGCGTTGGGTCTGGCCGCGTTGCTGGCGGTGCGTGCGCCGGAACGTTCAGCTGTTCGGTGAGAGCACACCGACCACTTGCTCGTTTGCATTGCGGTGCCCCGCCGCGTTGGGATGGAGCGGGATACCCGGCGATGTCGGAACGATCCCTTCCATCCACCGCTGCTCAGGGGCAGCGCACGCGTCGTGTCCGATCGTCGATTCACGAAGATCGACGAACTCGGCTCCGGCCGCACGTACCTGCTGTTCCATCACTGCGTTGAGCCGGTCGATCTTGGACTGCAAGTACGTGGCGTCCTGCGGCCATATCCGTTGCTCCGGAAAGCATCCGTCATCTCGGATTCCCGTCGGGTAGCCGACGAACAGGATGCGCGCGTGCGGTGACCGTGTCCGGACTTCGTCAGTGATCGCGCTGTACACGGGCGCGAACGCATCGATGGCGGTATCGAACGAATCGACTTCGCCGGTCGCGGTCTCCGAGCAGGACACACCCGACGGGGCAGCGGCGAGATTGATGCACGAGATCGCCAATTGCACGAGTCCGATGTCGTTTCCGCCGATGCCCACCGTGACCAGGTCGGTGTCGGCCCGAAGCGCGTCGTACTGCGGTGGTACAGCAGTACGACCGAAGGGAGAGATCTGTTCGCCGGTGAGGTCGCGAGAGACGGCGCCGCCACACGACGCGTCGACGAAGTCACGTACGCCGAGCGCGTCCGCAACAAGGCTCGGGTAATTCACATCGGAACGTCCACAGCCGTCCGACGTGGACTGCGGTGGGATTCCCGGCCCGGCGACGAACGAATCGCCCAGGGCGACATACGAGTGGTAGGCCGGCTGAGCCGAAGCCGGTGCTATCGCTCCCACAGCAGCGGCCGTGGCTGCTACGGAAGCAGTAGCAGCGAAGCGAAACCAAATCGATGACCAGCGCACGTGTCCCCCGTCGTCCGATCGGTCCATCATGACCGTGCGGAACGGGGGTTGTCACGGAAATCGCCGTTACGCCTTGAAATACACCAATTGATGCGCGGTGGCGAGCAGTGTGTCGTTCGTGCTCCACAGGTGTGCGGTCTGGTCGAAGTAGTTCTGTCCGAACCGGTTGCTGCGGGCGGTCGCGAGGATCGGTCGATCACGCTGTGTTTCGATCTCGGTTGCGTCCGCATGGAAGTAGATCGTCAATGTCACCGTGCCCGCGGGAAGAGCGTGGCCGCGCCGCAGGAATGCGCGGGGATAGAACACATCGCACAGAGCGGTCAGCGAGGTGAAGTCGAGGGGCCGTGCCGGTTGGTCGCGAACCCAGAGCGTCGAGATGGAATCAGGGTACGGGGCCGCGTCGAGGCCGGGAATCGGCCCCTCGACGAAACGCATCTCGTAGTTCTTGCCCCACTCCACGAAGTCCGGGAAAGGAGTCACTGCTGTCTCGTGCTCGGGCAGCGCAGCGGGTGCGGCCAGTTCGGTGGACGCCCAGGTGTCCCTACGGTTGCCGAACACCGCGGTCGCGGTGGTGGTGACAGAACCGTCCTGGGACAATTCGATCGCCCAGTGCTGGCTCGAACGATTGGTGCGCACCGGCCGGGCGACCACCTCGAACTCGCCGTACTGGATCGCAGCCGCGTAGTTGACCGTGAGCGACAGCGGAGTACCGAAGACCTCGGGATGCAGCTGGATGGCCCGCAGCATCGTTGCAGCCGTGACACCTCCGAACGGCCCGACCATGTTCGCGTACGCGGGGTGGGTGTTTCCGGTGTAGCGGCCCGCATCGATGGCGGTGAGCTCGACAGCGGCGTCGAAGACGTGGACGGCGTTCTCGGTTTCGGGCATGAGGTCATGAAACCAGAGTCCGCGACCCGCTTCGATTACCGCCCGGGTAGGGGCGGTCGGATGAGGTACGTGGACTCACTGCCAGGGGGATTCGCACAGGTCCTGACGTGCTTTGTTCCAGAACGGAGTCAGCTCGACGGGGCCGGCGTCCGGGTGTGCGCCCCGGCCCAGCTCGACGAACTCGAGGACTGTTTTTCCCGCCGTACGCGAGTACACGCACGCCTGCAGGGTCAGTTCGGCCGCGTCGGCGAACGGCAGGGAGTTGCCCCACGGGCCGAGATCGGTCGAGTTCACGAACGTGTCGAGATCCGCGCCCCGGCGGTTGTACTCGAGCTGGAGTTCGTAACCGCAGGGCTCGCGGAACAAGGCGGTACAGGTCGTGGATCGCCCGTCGAGGACGAACGCGCTGTCGTCGAGGGTGCGCCGAGCCGGATCTTCTGGGCTCTCCCACGCCATGAAGAATGCCGCCACAGCGGCCGCGATCAACACGACCAGCAACACCACGCCGCGTTTCATGGGAATCGGCTCCTCATCGGCATCGTCTCATCCGCGCGCCGATGGCGGCCGCAGCATCATCGGTGCTCCAGATGTATGTGGTGGGGACCTTCACCGGTGGGAGATCTCCGGTGTCGCGGGTCATGGCCCGATACCAGTTGAGAGCGGCGGTGAGCGCGCCCGGTTCGCGCAGTACGCGAATGTATTCGTCGATTGCGTCGGTCGCTACTGTGTCGCCGAACATGACACGGAGTCGGCGCGCGTCCTCCGCGAGGAGGACACGTTCCGCGGTGCCGTCCTCACGGAACAGGGCGAAGTACGTCGAGCGTGCCTTCTGGTCGTCGTCCTCGCGCAACGCGCGACCGAACGCAGCCAGGTGCGGGATCGACAGCGCAGTCAGTGATCGCACCCGCTCCCGGTGGTGTGCGGCCACGTGCCAGGCGACCGAGGCGCCCCAGTCGTGTCCGACGATGTGTGCGTCGTCGACTCCGAATGCATCGAGAATTCCGAGGACATCCGCGCGCAGCGCGTCGATCCTGTAGTCCGCGACTTCACGTGGGCGGGCGCCGGGGGAGTAGCCGCGTTGATCGGGCAGCAGTACCCGCATTCCGTCGCGGCCAAGTTCGGCTGCCACCGCGTTCCAGCAGCGCGACGTCTGGGGAAAGCCGTGCAGCAGAACGATCGGTGGTCCGTCGGTCGGCCCCGCGACCCGGACGTCGAAGGTCAGATCGCCGAGCGTGACGGCAGCGGAGTCGAAACCCGCCGAATCGGGCCGTCCTGAATCGGGCCTTCCTGAATCGAACGCTGCGGTTTCGGGCACCATCCAACGGTACGTCCCGAAGTCAGTCGTGGAGTGGGTTCCACGCCGCCATTCCGAGCATGATCAGACGCATCTGTTTTTCGCCTCGGCCGAGAACCTCGGCCTCAGCGGGGCGACCGGGTTCGATGGCGAGCAGGTCGAGCACCACTTCGAACATGGCGGTGACGAGTAGATCGGCGGCCATCTCGAGGTCGTCGGCCTCCCATGCGGTGAGCTGCGGGATGCGAGCTAGGTCGATCGCGAGTTCGCGTGTGAGCAAGCGGAGTTCGACGGTGAAGGCCCGCGCCACTTCTGGGTGACCGCCGTGACGTTCGCGTGCGAGGAACCGGAATGCGAGCTCATGGTCGCGGACCTGACGGAGCAGTGCGGTCAGTGATGCCTGGGCGTTGGAAGGTCCAGGGTTGCGGCGTGCGTCGCGCAGAACCCAGCGCAGCAGTCGCATCGTGTCGCCGGCGAGTGCAACGCCGAGCTCTTCCATCGAGGCGAAATGCCGATAGAACGCCGTGGGCACGATGCCGACCGCTCGCGCGACCTCGCGCAGGCTCACACTCGCGAAACTGCGATCCGAGGACAGCTCGAGCGCGGCGTCGAGGATCGCCTGACGGGTGCGTTCTTTGCGTTCGGCCCGGCTGGTCGGTTCTGGGGCGGGGGCTACGGGCACGTTCCGAGTGTAGGCAGACGGTGCGCGGTGCGGGCGTGTCGCCCCCTGGGCCCGTGTTACCGCCGTCACAAGAGGGTTGACAGCGCACTGTGCGGGCCTGGCACACTGTATTCAGTGTACGCATGTGCACTGAACCGCTGCCTCTGCATCGGAAGGTTGGAAGCCATGACTGTGAGCCCCGCTCCGAGCCGTGTCCCACTCCGGGTCGGAGTCAGAAAACTCCTGTTCGGAGCACTCGGTGCACTCTCGACACCGCACCATCCGGACCGCTACCTCGAGCTCGCCGACCCACTCCTCGCGACCGCGGCCAACCGCGCCCGGATTGTACGTATCGATACAAGTGTGCACGGATCGACCACGGTGATCCTGCGTCCGGCGCGACCCTGCCGATTCGAGCCGGGGCAGCACATTCGGCTCGCCGTGGTGATCGAGGGAGTCCGGTACGTGCGCATGTTCTCGCCTGCGATCGTGCCCGGGACACGCGACGTGGTGCTCACCGTCGGCGATCGGCCCGGAGGGCTGGTCTCCGGACACCTCGCGGAGCGCGCACGGGTGGGGGACGTCGTCGAGGTCAGTGACGGCGAGGGGGACTTCGTGCTCCCCGAGTCGCGTCCGCCGCGCCTGTTGATGATCAGTGGCGGTTCCGGTATCACTCCGGTGTTGTCGATGCTCGGAGCGCTCGCTTCCGAAAAGGGCACGAGTGCAGTGACGTTCGTGTACTACGCACGCACTGCGGCGCACGTACCCCGCAGAGCGGAGCTCGAGGCATTGGCGGCACTACCCAACGTCGAGCTCGTGTTCGTCCATACCCGTGGCGAGGGTGGACACCTGCGCGGCCGATTCGACCGCGCACATCTCGACGCAGTCGCGCCGTGGTTCGCCGAAACCCCGACCTACGTGTGCGGCCCGTCCGGTCTGGTCGAGGGCGTACGAAACCTCTACCACGAGAACGGATCCACCGACCTGTTGCGCACCGAAGAATTCACGCTGCCCGCATACGCCGTCGACCCGGGCGATGCGTCGGGATCGGTGTCGTTCGCCGAGTCGGGAATCGTCGCCCCCAACAATGGCGCCACCGTACTCGAGCAGGCCGAAAATGCCGGACTCGCTCCGGAACACGGGTGCCGCATGGGGATCTGCCATACCTGCACCGCGGTCCGGTCATCCGGCTGCACACGTGATGTGCGGACGGGCGAGACCGATTCCGAACCGGGCACTCGTATCCAGATCTGTATCAGCGCACCGGTCGGCAACGTCACCGTCGAACTCTGACGGCAGTCACTCTCCGAGTCGAAGAAATTGGAGGACAGCATGTTCGGCTTGACTCTTCCATCGATCCCGTTCCTGTCGGGTGGTCGTACGAAACCCGCCGCAGCGGATCCGATCGTGCTCAGTCGCGATCAGGTCGACGAAATCGGCGGCGAGCTGGATGCGCTTCGGGAACGTACCGTCGCTTCCCTCGGTGCCAACGACCGCGACTATATCTACCGAATCATCAAGGCCCAGCGTAGGTTCGAGGTGGCCGGTCGTGGCCTGCTGTTCCTCGGCTTCTTCCCCCCGGCGTGGGTGGCAGGGGTGGCTTCACTCAGCGTGTCGAAGATCCTCGACAACATGGAGATCGGCCACAACGTCATGCACGGCCAATACGACTGGATGCGCGAACCGTCGCTCAACTCCCGCACATTCGAGTGGGACACGGTGTGCCCGTCGGATCAGTGGCGGCATTCGCACAACTACATGCACCACACCTACACCAACATCCTCGGGATGGATCGCGACATCGGGTACGGGGTCCTTCGTATGGACCCGGCGCAGAAGTGGCATCCGTACTATCTCGGCAACCCGGTGTACGCAACGGCATTGATGCTGCTGTTCGAATGGGGTGTCATGTTCCACGACGCGGAAGTCGAGCGGATCGTCTCGCGCGAGCGGAGCTGGCGGGACGTGATCCCGCTGGCGAAAGGCTGGTGGCGTAAGGCCCGGCGTCAGTTGATCAAGGATTACGTCGCGTTCCCGCTGTTGAGCGGTCCCATGCTCGTTCCCACTCTGGTGGGTAACGCGACCGCCAACCTGGTCCGGAACGTGTGGACGTTCTCGATCATCTTCTGCGGTCATTTCCCGTCGGGTGTGCAGTCGTTCTCGAAGGAGGAGACCTCGAACGAGACGCGCGGCGAATGGTACGTGCGCCAGATGCTCGGGAGTGCGAACATCAGCGGCACCCCGCTGTTCCACATCATGTCCGGCAACCTGTCACACCAGATCGAACACCACCTGTTCCCGGACCTGCCGGCACACCGTTACCCGGATCTGGCACCGCAGGTGCAGGCGCTGTGCGAGAAGCACGGATTGCCCTACAACACCGGTGGCCTGTTCGCGCAGGTCTCGTCCGTCTGGAAGAAGATCTTCCGGTTCGCTCTTCCGCCTGCCCTGGTGTCGCCGGAGCCGGAGACAGCGGTGCTCATCGACCGTCCATCGAGTTCCGGGCGCGGCTCGGAGACGGCGGGTACTCTCGCGCGGGAGAACGTATGAGGGGGGATCGGGCATGGTTGGAAGGTTCGAGCGGAACAAGGACGTCATTCAGGAAGTGACCGAATCGACGGCGACACATGTCGGCGCGATCGCGAGCATCATTGCCGGAGCGGTCCGCGACGTGACCCGCGAAATCGGTGACCTGATCACCGAAGGAATCGAAATGCGCGAGGCCTCGAAGAAGGCACGCAGCGATCACCGCGGTGACGAAGGCGCCGACGAGAAGGACGAGAAGTAGGCAGACCGACAAAAGCTCGCAGCCCTGGTGGATGACCACCAGGGCTGCGAGCTCTACATCAGGTCTGCGAGCGTCGTCAGATGACGCCGAGCGCGAACATCGCGTCGGCGACCTTCACGAAGCCGGCGATATTCGCGCCGTGCACGTAGTCGCCCGGCTTGCCGTACTCGGCAGCGGTCTCGATGCAGCGCCCGTGGATGTCGCGCATAATGCCCGCGAGGCGCTCATCGGTGTAGTCGAAGTGCCACGAATCGCGCGACGCATTCTGCTGCATCTCGAGTGCGGAGGTAGCGACGCCACCGGCGTTGGCTGCCTTGCCGGGAGCGAAACGAACGCCTGCCTCGCGGAACACCGCCACACCGCCGGGGGTGGTCGGCATGTTCGCGCCTTCGGCGACGACCTTGACACCGTTCTTGACGAGGGTCTTGGCGGCGTCCTCGTCGAGTTCGTTCTGGGTGGCGCAGGGGAGCGCGATGTCGCACGGCACCGTCCAGATGTTGCCGTCGGCGAAGAACTCTGCGTCGGTACGTTCCTCTGCGTATTCGCAGATGCGGCCGCGACGGATCTCCTTGATCTCCTTGAGGAGACTGCAGTCGATGCCGTTCTTGTCGTAGATGTAACCCGAGGAGTCCGATACCGCGACGACCTTGCCGCCGAGCTTGTGGATCTTCTCGATCGCGTAGATCGCGACGTTGCCCGAGCCCGACACCACTGCGGTCGATCCCTCGATGGAGTAACCGCGGGCCTTGGCCATCTCAGCGACGAAGTATGCGACACCGTAGCCGGTGGCTTCCTTGCGGACCTGCGATCCGCCCCAGGTGAGACCCTTGCCCGTGAGGACACCGGACTCGTAGGAGTTCGTCAGACGCTTGTACTGGCCGAACAGGTAGCCGATCTCGCGGCCGCCGACGCCGATATCACCCGCGGGGACGTCGGTGTACTCACCGATGTGGCGCTGCAGTTCGGTCATGAACGACTGGCAGAAGCGCATGATCTCCTGCTCGGAACGGCCCTTGGGGTCGAAGTCCGAGCCGCCCTTGCCGCCACCGATAGGCAGGCCGGTGAGTGCGTTCTTGAAGATCTGCTCGAAGCCGAGGAACTTCACGATGCCGAGATTTACACTCGGATGGAAGCGCAGGCCACCCTTGTAGGGGCCGAGCACGCTGTTGTACTGCACGCGGAAACCGCGGTTGACGTGCACCTGGCCGTGGTCGTCGATCCACGGCACGCGGAAGATGATCTGCCGCTCGGGCTCACAGAGACGCTCGATGAGCCCGGAGTCGAAGTAGGAGGGGTGCCGTTCGAGCACTACGTGCAGAGACTCGAATACCTCGGCCGCAGCCTGATGGAACTCGGGCTCGCCCGCGTTGCGGGCCTTCACCTGTTCATAGATCTCTGCGATGCGGTCCGAGGTCGACACGCCCACCTACCTGACTGTGAGAAGACTGTTACACCGTATTTACGTCGTGAACTATAGGGGCCGAGTACTGCTCTCTGGTAATCCGGTGCCCTCGTGCGACAAGGAACACAGGTGTCGCGGCGCGTGAATACGTGCGTGCCGGGGTTGCCGAAACAGAACATTCGGAGACTGTGGATCCGACGCGATTCGTGCCCTGCATGCCGCGTGCTCGTCGCGGTCGGTCTACCGAGGTGAACGCAGAGATGTAGGGCTGCTGCACGGGACGAGATACGGCGGTGACCAGCGTGGATTCACATGTTCTCGCCCGGGAGGCGACTGGCCTGCTCGATCCACGAGCGAAGCCGGTCCTCGTCCAGTTCCTCGTCCTCGTGGATGTCGAGGTAGCGCACCTCGTCGTGCTTGGAGGCCTTCGGCGGGACGGGGTCGAGTGACGTCCCTCGGAAGAACTGCACCTGCACATACTTCGTGTAGCAACGGAACGAGAGAAACCAGCCGTCCTCTTCGAAGCCGTAGAACGGCTGGTTCCACTTGACTGCCTTGTGTACATCCGGAACCACGTCGACGACGAGTGCGTCGAGGCGCTCGCCGATATCGCGTTTCCACTCGGGCATAGCGGTGATATACGCCGCGACAGGGACGTTTCCCTCACCCTTGGGGATCTGAGGATTGCCACCCGAGAGCAACTTCGGCCCCGCGTCGTTCTTCTTGTGGCCGGTCATCGGCGACCTCCTGGAGCAGAGTTCGTGCACAGGATTGCAGTGCACATACAACGACATCGATTGTATTGGCGATCTGCGCCGAGGTCGGTGATTGCGAAAGTGGGTGCCCCCGGCAGGACTCGAACCTGCGACCTAGAGATTAGAAGGCTCTTGCTCTATCCAGCTGAGCTACGGGGGCGCGGCCAAAATCTTAACGGGGCCGCGTCGTCGGGCGCGGAGAGGGTCTCTCACACGGTGCGGGCGGGACCGGGGTCTCCGGTATCCTCGGTGTTCGCCTCGATGGTGTCGTCCGACGGCGACGCGGAGTCCGATTCGTCGACCGCGTCCGCCTTGCCTGTGTGCAACCTCTGCATCACGTGGTCGACCCCGATGCCCAGCAATACGGCGACGCAGATCGAGACGACGGCGCCGAGGAGCGGCTGGTCGTGGAAGAACCCGCCCACGAGTCGTCCCATCATCGACGAGTACACCGCCCAGGTGAGCCCTCCGATGATCGTCAGCGGCACGAACTTCTTCCGCGGGTAGCGCGTAGCTCCGGCGGTCATGTTCACGGCGATCCGGCCGATGGGTATGTACCGTGCGGTGATGATGATCGCCGCGCCGCGCTTGTCCAGACCGTGACGCGCCCAGGCGAACGCCTTGCGCGCCCGGGGCTTGCGCATCCATGCGAAGCGTTCGGTGCCGACCTTCCGTCCGATCGTGTAGGCGATGTTGTCGCCGATGATCGCACCTAGTGCTGCGAGCGGAATGACCAGCCAGAGGTACGGCTTTCCGGTCGAGCCCGAGAGTGACGCGAGGGTGACGAGGATGGTCTCGCTCGGTACCGGGGGGAAGAAGCCGTCGAGGATGCACACGAAGAACAGAAGAGGATAGACCCACAGGGCTGCTGCCTGGCCGATGATGAGGTCGTTGATCACGTCCATGGGGGCGGTGGTGCTCCTGTCGGGTCACAGCGGTTACTACTTCTACGGTATTCGCAGTCGAGTGGGAGCACATCAGGGTGACTCCCGATCCGGGCCCCAGGAGCCGTCTCGATCGCGCATGCGATGTGTTCGCGCCTGCCCGTTTCGGGCATCGAACTGGGGGTTGGTCGCAATAGTCCGGTTTCGACACCGGAATGCGACGTCGGCACTACCCTGAGCAGCGCGGGGGATGGGGATACATGCGGTGTGTTCGGTGTGGTGGGATTCACCCTAGGCGGGGAGTGAAACATGCAGGTTCCGGGCCCCTTCGGCTACGAGCGCGCCACAGATGTGGAACACGCGATAGCTCTGCTCGAACGGTTGGGTGAGGAGTCCCGAGTCATTGCCGGAGGGCACAGTCTGCTGCCCATGATGAAACTCAGGCTCGCCGATCCCGAGCATCTGATCGATATCAACGATCTCGGCGACGAACTCGCCTACATCGAGATCGAGCCGGAGACGGTCCGTATCGGAGCATTGACCCGTCACCGCACACTGCTCGAGTTCGAGGGCCTCGAAGCCGTGTTCCCGATCTTCCGGGACGCAGAGAAGGTCATCGCCGATCCGGTGGTGCGCAACCGCGGCACGATCGGCGGCTCGCTGTGTCAGGCAGACCCCGCGGAAGACCTCTCGACGGTGTGCTCGGTGCTCGATGCCACGTGTGTCCTCCGCGGTCCGTCGGGGGTGCGCGAGTTGTCGTTCACCGAGTTCCACCTCGGGCCCTATGAAACAGCGGTTGCCTCCGATGAGCTTCTCGTGGAGGTCCGCCTGCCACGCAGGGGCGCCGGTTCGAGTGCCTACGCGGAGGTGGAGCGCCGCGCAGGCGACTGGGCAGTCGCAGCGGCAGGCGCCGCAGTGTGGATGTCCGGTGATGCGATCACAGACGCCCGTGTCGGCCTCACCGCTGTCCGGGCCGATACGGAGGCACTCGCGGCGATCACGGATCTGCTCCGCGGTGAGGCTCCGTCGGAGGAGCTGTTCCGCGAGGCCGGAGCGATCGCATCGGCCGCGTGCTCACCGGAATCCGACCAGCGTGGTACCGCCGAATACAAGCGCCACCTCGCCTCGGAACTGACCGTGCGGACGCTGCGCCGCGCGGTCGAACGACTCGGCTCGCTCGAAGGGAATCGACCTCGATGAAGATCTCGATGACGGTCAACGGTGAAGACGTCGAGTCCGACGTCGAACCGCGTACGCTGCTCGTCCATTTCCTCCGCGACCATCTGCAGCTGACCGGAACCCACTGGGGTTGCGACACCAGCAATTGCGGGACGTGCGTCGTCTCGATCGACGGCGAACCCGTCAAGTCGTGCACGACGCTCGCTGTGATGACCGCAGGCCACGAGGTGCGGACCGTCGAGGGCCTCGAGAAAGACGGCGTCCTCGATCCGGTGCAGGAAGGCTTCATGCGCTGCCACGGACTCCAGTGCGGATTCTGCACACCGGGCATGATGATCACCGCTCGCGCGCTGCTCGACCGAGATCCGGACCCGGACGACGCGACGATCCGTGAAGCGATCTCCGGTCAGATCTGCCGGTGCACCGGTTACACCACGATCGTGCGCTCGGTGCGCTGGGCGGCCGAGCACTCGAACTCCGACAAGGATGTGGAGGCCACGTCATGACCGCTGTCGAATCAGACCGCGAAGTCCAGGAAACAGGAGATCCGGCAGCTGCGGACAACGACTGTAAGCCGTGCGGTCACGGTCGCATGCTCCGCAAGGAGGATCCCCGGTTCATCCGCGGGCAGGGCCAGTACGTCGACGACATCCAGCTGCCCGGCATGTTGCACATGTCGATACTGCGTTCTCCGGTCGCGCATGCTCGGATCCTCGGCATCGACACCTCTGCGGCGTTGGCGCACCCGAGGGTCAAGGCCGTCATCACCGGCGCCGACCTGGCGGAGAAGGGTCTGGCGTGGATGCCGACCCTGTCCAACGACGTGCAAGCCGTGCTCGCCACCGACAAGGTGCGGTTCCACGGTCAGGAGGTCGCGTTCGTCGTGGCGGAGGACCACTACTCGGCACGCGACGCGCTCGAACTCATCGATGTCGATTACGACATCCTCGAACCCGTCGTGGACGTCCGCACCGCCCTCTCGCCCGAGGCGCCCATCATCCGCACCGACCTCGAGGGCAAGACCGACAACCACTGCTTCGACTGGGAAGCCGGCGATGCAGCGGCGACCGACGCGGTGTTCGCGCGCGCCGACGTCGTCACCCGCCAGGAGATCGTCTACCCGCGGGTGCACCCCGCACCCATGGAGACCTGTGGAGCGGTCGCAGACTACAACCGGGTCACCGGCAAGCTCACGCTGTGGTCGACGACGCAGGCACCTCACGCGCACCGAACGTTGTACGCGCTGGTCGCGGGTCTGCCCGAACACAAGATCCAGGTGATCTCACCCGACATCGGCGGCGGATTCGGCAACAAGGTTCCGATCTACCCCGGTTACGTGGGGGCGATCGTCGCGTCCCTCGTGATCGGCAAGCCTGTCAAATGGATGGAAGATCGCAGCGAGAACCTGATGAGCACAGGTTTCGCACGCGACTACATCATGGTCGGCGAGGTCGCGGCGACCCAGGAAGGCAAGATCCTCGCGATCCGGACGCAGGTCCTTGCAGACCACGGCGCATTCAATGCCACCGCCGCGCCTGTGAAGTACCCGGCCGGGTTCTTCGGTGTGTTCACCGGCAGCTACGACATCGAGGCCGCCTACTGCCACATGACGGCCGTCCACACGAACAAGGCGCCCGGCGGCGTCGCGTACGCGTGCTCGTTCCGGATCACCGAGGCCGTGTACCTCGTCGAGCGGCTCGTCGACTGCCTCGCATTCGATCTCGAGATGGACCCGGCGGAGCTGCGGCTGAAGAACCTGCTGCGACCCGACCAGTTCCCGTACACCAGCCAGACGGGTTGGAAGTACGATTCGGGCGACTACGAGACCACCATGCGCAAGGCCATGGGCATGATCGGCTACGACGATCTGCGCCGCGAACAGGCCGAGCGCCGGACCCGCGGTGAGCTGATGGGCATCGGCATGGCGTTCTTCACCGAAGCGGTCGGGGCGGGCCCCCGCAAAGACATGGACATCCTCGGTCTCGGCATGGCCGACGGTTGCGAACTCCGTGTGCACCCGACCGGCAAAGCGGTGGTCAGACTGTCGGTACAGAGCCAGGGACAGGGGCACGAGACGACGTTCGCGCAGATCGTCGCCGAGGAGATCGGTATCCCGCCCGACGACATCGATGTCGTGCACGGCGACACCGACAACACCCCGTTCGGTCTCGGCACCTACGGCAGCAGGTCGACGCCGGTGTCGGGCGCGGCGGCAGCTCTCGTCGCACGTAAGGTGCGCGACAAGGCGAAGATCATCGCTTCGGGGATGCTCGAAGTCTCGGTCGCCGACCTGGAATGGAACAAGGGCTCCTTCCATGTCAAGGGCGATCCGTCCGCGGCTGTGACGATCCAGGACATCGCGATGCGCGCACACGGTGCCGGCGACCTCCCGGAAGGGCTCGAAGGGGGTCTCGAAGCCCAGATCTGTTACAACCCGGAGAATCTCACCTATCCGTACGGTGCATACTTCTGTGTCGTCGACATCGACCCCGGTACCGCCGAGGTGAAGGTCCGTCGATTCCTCGCGGTCGACGACTGCGGCACCCGGATCAACCCGATGATCATCGAAGGCCAGGTGCACGGTGGCATCGTCGACGGCATCGGCATGGCCCTCATGGAGATGATCTCGTTCGACGAGAACGGCACATGCCTCGGCGGCTCGTTCATGGACTACCTGATCCCCACAGCGCTCGAGGTGCCGACGTTGGAGACCGGACACACGGTCACCCCGTCGCCACACCACCCGATCGGCGCGAAGGGAATCGGTGAATCCGCCACGGTCGGCTCACCGCCCGCCATCGTCAACGCGGTGCTGGATGCGTTGAAGCCGCTCGGGATCAGGCACGCCGACATGCCGCTGACCCCGTCTCGGGTATGGGAAGCAATGCAGGGCCGGGCGACACCCCCGATCTGATGAACCGAATCGAACGGCGAGAGGGGGAGCAGGCATGGATCTGAGCATCCGTGAGACACAGCTACGCGAAGACCGGTTGCCGTTCGTGCGGGCGACGGTGGTCCGTGCTCAAGCACCCACGTCCGCTCACTCCGGCGACAACGCACTCGTGCTCATCGACGGCACGATCGAAGGATTCGTGGGTGGGCAGTGCACCGAAACCTCGGTGCGCGCGGCAGCACAGCAGGCGCTCGACCGGGGCGAAGGTGTGCTGCTGCGGGTCCTGCCCGCGGAATCCGACGGCTTCCCCGAGACACCGGGTGCAACGATCGCTGTCAACCCCTGCATGTCGGGAGGAGCAATGGAGATCTTCCTCGAACCACAGTTGCCGCCCACACTCGTTGCGGTGTCGGGCACCTCGCCGATCGCGCAGGCGGTCGCCGACTTCGCCCGCAGGGTCGACTACCTGGTCGAACAGATCAGCGGATCCGAGATCCCGGCCGGCGCGTCCGCAGTGATCATCGCGACGCACGGCGGCGACGAAGCCGCGGTGATCCGGGCAGCGCTCGATGCGGGTGTCGGCTACGTCGGTCTCGTTGCAAGCCCCCGGCGCGGCCGTTCTGTCCTCGAAGGGATCGAGTCGAGCGTTGAGGAACGCGCGCGCGTGCACACCCCGGCAGGACTCGACGTCGGGGCGCGGACGGCGGCGGAGATCGGGTTGTCGATCGTCGCCGACATCGTGCGAGCAGTGCGAAGCGGTGAACTTTCGAAAACGCCCCGAGTATCGCGTCCGGTGTCGCGGACCGCTGTCGACCCGGTGTGCGGCATGACCGTGACGGTGACGGAATCGACGCCGCACCTCGTCGTTGCAGGCGTCGACGTGTGGTTCTGCTGCCCCGGATGCCGACGCGCCTACCAGAAGGAACACGCGGCGTGAGCGACTCGACCCGATCGTGGTCCTTCACCGACGTCGCGGAGGTGCTCGCGCGGTTCGACTCCCGCGACCACCTCCTCGACGAAGGCACCGCAAGCGCGATATATCTGGCCGCCGAACTGGGTCGGCCGCTGCTCCTCGAAGGAGAACCCGGTGTCGGTAAGACCACCGCGGCGAAAGTGCTTGCAGATGTCCTCGGGAGCAAGCTGATCCGATTGCAGTGCTACGAGGGGCTGTCGACCTCGGAGGCGTTGTACGACTGGAACTATCAGCGTCAACTGCTCGCCATCCGGCTCGCCGAAGTTCACGGAAACACCCCGAAGGAGGACGGCCTCTACACCGAGGAATACCTGCTCGAACGTCCGATTCTCGAGTGCGTCCGGCATCGGGGCGATGCTCCGGCCGTCCTCCTGGTCGACGAAATCGACCGTGCCGACGACGAATTCGAGGCTCTCCTGCTTGAGTTCCTCGGTGAATTCAGCGTCACCGTCCCCGAACTCGGAACACTCACTGCCGCACAGCGACCCGTCGTGGTCCTGACGTCCAACCGTAGCCGCGATCTGCACGACGCATTGCGTCGGCGTTGCCTCTACCACTGGATCGACTACCCCGACCGTGAACGCGCCGTCGCGATTCTGCGGCGCACGGTGCCGGAGGCGAACGCGGCGCTCGTCGCGCGGGCCACCGATTTCGTGGCCGCGGTACGCGGACTCGACCTCGACAAGGCCCCCGGCATCGCGGAAACCATCGACTGGGTGTCCGCGCTTTCGGCGCTCGGCGTCTCCGACCTCGCGCGTCCCGGTGCCGGTGTGTCGTTGGCGGCGCTCGCCAAGACCCCCGACGACCGCGATGCAGTGGGGGAGGCCTTCACCGATTTCGTAGTGGCAGGTTCATCGTGACGGCCCTACTGCTTCCCGGTATCGACCTGGCGGCGTTCGCGGTCGGTCTCGCCGATCGGCTTCGTCGCTCCGGAATCGCCGTGACGGTCGACGGCGCCGCGACACTGACCCGGGCGCTGCGCCTGCAATCACCGCGCACCCGCTCACAGCTGTATTGGGCGGCCCGGCTCACCCTCGTCGACCGACACGAGAACCTCGAGAAGTTCGACGTCGTGTTCTCGGCAGTGTTCGACCACGGCATGGTACCGATGGACCCGCATGCTCGCCGCGCCGGACTTCACCACGGTGGGCACGATCGGCCATCGACGAATTCCTCGACCATCGGCGGCCGCCGCTTCGAGACGGGCGGCGATGTGCCGTGGGTGACGCGCACCGTCACCGGTACTCTCAGCGAACGGTCGTCGGAGGACAGTCCCAGACCCGGCGACCGGATTCCCAGCGCCCTCGAAGCTGTCGCCGATCAGCGGTTCTCCGACCTCGATCCCGCACGCCTGGCCGAGATCTCCTCGTGGCTCGAGCATGCCGCGATGACGTGGCCGACCCGGGTCGGCCGCCGACGCGAATCGCATCACACTGGACGGCTCGATCTGCGTGCGAGTATCGCGGCATCGCGACACACGGGGTACGAACCGGTACGACTCGTCCACACCCGATCTGCGCGGCGTCGACGTCGACTCGTGCTGTTCTGCGACGTAAGCCGCTCGATGCGCGCCTTTGTCGACATCTATCTACTTTTGATGCGCGCTGTCGTGCGCACCGGAGATGCCGAGGTCTTCGCATTCTCGACCACGGCGGCACGTTTGACACCGACGTTGAAGAACCGGTCCGTCGAGCAGGCGATCGACGCCGTCAACGACCACGTCGAGACGCGTTTCGGCGGTACCCGGATTGCAGGATCACTCTCCTCTGTTCTGCGTTCTCACCGTGGTCAGTCGTTGCGCGGCGCGATCGTCGTGATCGCATCGGACGGGTGGGACAGCGACGATCCGGACGACCTGGCTCGGGTCATGACACAGATCCGGCGACGCGCGCACCGGGTGGTGTGGCTCAACCCGCGCGCCGGTCTGCGCGACTTCGCACCGTCGACCGGTTCGATGGCGGCGGCCTTGCCTCACTGCGACGTGCTGCTTCCCGCCGACACGCTCGCCGCTCTGCGCGACGCGATCGATGTGGTGCTTGCCCCGACCTACCGCTATGCATAGTTGCCTGCCCACAAGTTCGCCGTGCTCCTCGGTGGTGACACGAGTCTCCGACACGGCGTCGTAGCCGGATTCTGTGAAGTCCTACCCTGGTAGGCATGGCAACACCCGATCTCGAGCGGGAGGCACCGCAGCCCGCTCCCACACCTGCGCGCGGCAACCCCTCTGCGCTGTTCGTCCTCTTCGGCGTCGTCGCGGCCATCGTCGCGGCGATAGTCGTGGGCCTGTCGGCAGCGCAGGCGCTGGTCATGCTCGGCATTCCCGACCCCGGTCCGCTCACCACCTACGGCCTTCCGATGGTGCGTGCGGTGTCGGAGATCGCGACGGTTCTGACCATCGGGTCGTTGTTCTTCGCGGCGTTCCTCGTTCCTCCGCAAGCCGACGGGGTCCTGGACGTCGGCGGCTATCGCGCGGTGCGGACCGCAGGTGTCGCCGCGGTGGTGTGGGCGGTCACGGCTGCACTGATGGTGCCGTTGACACTGTCGGACACCTCGGGTCAGCCGCTGACCGAGGCGATCAAACCGGAGAATCTGTTCGCGGCCCTCGGGCAGGTCGAGACGGCACTCGCGTGGGCCTGGACCACCGTCCTCGCGTTGATCACAGCGATCGTGACCCGGCTGGCTCTGCGCTGGTCGTGGACGCCCTATCTGCTGTTGCTCTCCCTCGTGGCGTTGATGCCGATCGCGCTGACCGGACATTCGTCCACCGGCGGCTCCCACGACATGGCCACCAACAGCCTGGTACTGCACCTGGTGGCGGCGTCGGTGTGGGCGGGCGGATTGTTCGCGGTACTCGCTCACGCGTGGCGGCGAGGCGAGCACTCCGACCTGGCGGCCCGCAGATTCTCGTTCGTCGCGAGCATCGCGTTCGTGGTGATGGCGATCAGCGGCGTGATCAACTCGGCGGTGCGGGTGCCCTTCGACGATCTGTTCACCACCACGTACGGCCGGCTGGTGGTCGCGAAGACAGTGGCCTTGATCGTGCTCGGCATCTTCGGGTGGGCGCAGCGCCGGCGTGCGCTGCCCGACCTCGAAGCCGATCCGACGAACCGCGGAGCGTTCGTGCGGTTCGCGGCGGTCGAGTCCCTGATTCTCGCGGCGACCGTGGGCCTGGCGGTGGGGCTCGGACGCACACCGCCACCACCACCGGCGACGTCACCCTCGGTGCTCGAAGTGGAGCTCGGCTACAACCTCGATGCGCCGCCTACTTTCATGAACCTGTTCTTCGGCGAGTGGCGGTTCGACCTGATCTTCGGCACGGCGGCTCTGGTGCTCGCAGCCGGGTACGCCATCGGGCTGTGGACGCTGCGCAAGCGCGGCGACACGTGGCCTCTCGGTCGGTCCATCGCGTGGTTCTCGGGATGCTTCGTCCTGCTGGTGACGACCAGCTCCGGTGTCGGGATGTACTCGCCCGCCATGTTCAGCGTGCACATGGGTGCCCACATGGCGATGTCGATGCTCACCCCGGTACTGCTCGCCCTCGGCGGAGCGATGACCCTGGCGTTGCGCGCGTTCAGACCCGCCGGACGCGGCGCCCCGCCCGGTCCGCGCGAATGGATCCTCGAGTTCCTGCACAGCCCCCCGTCACGCCTCTTGACGCACCCGATCGTCGCGTCGGTGATGTTCGTCGGCGGGTTCTATGCGTTGTACCTGGGCGGGATCTTCACCACGTTCGCCGACAGTCACACCGCGCACGTGCTGATGAATCTGCATTTCCTGTTGAGTGGCTATCTCTTCTACTGGGTGGTCATCGGTGTCGACCCGTCACCGCGCGACGTGCAGCCCGTGACCAAGCTGGCGATGGTGTTCGGTTCGCTGCCCTTCCACGCCTTCTTCGGCGTGACCCTGATGAGCATGGGATCGGTGATGGCGGAGCCCTACTATCGCAGCCTCGCATTGCCGTGGAACGCCGATCTGTTCTCCGACCAGAAAGTCGGTGGCAGCATCGCGTGGTCGGCCGGTGAGATCCCGCTCGTACTCGTGATGATCGCGCTGGTGGTGCAGTGGTCGCGCAGTGACGAACGCGTTGCCCGCCGCGTCGACCGGGCCGCCGATCGCGACGACGACGCCGATCTGGCCGCGCACAACGCGATGTTCGCGGAGTTGGCGCGACGGGATCACGAAGAGCGATAGCGGTCACGATGCCTGGCGGTCACGATGCCTGGCGGTCACGATGCCTGGCGGTCACGATGCCTGGCGGTCACGATGCCTGGCGGTCTCGTGCCCAGAGCCGGACCGCCACGGCGGATACCACTGCGACCGCTGCCGCGACCGATGCGGCCACCGCGGCAGGCGTCGACATCAGCCCGCCGTCCTGCGTGCGTGCGATCGCGATCCAGATCAGTCCCCACGCGATTCCGGCCGCGACGGCCAGTCGTCCGCGGCCCGCGAACGCCACCAGCACCGACACCGCCGCGACCACCGCAAGCACAATGACGGCCCATGCGTCCGCGCCCCACCCGAACGGATCGAGATCGGCAGACTCGAGGGCGGCCGCAGTATTGGCGACGGTCGCGACCATGACCCAGCCCAAGTACAGGAACATCGTGCCGTCCACGACGACCGCTTCGAGCGTGGTCGACGGCCTCGAGCGGCTCAGCCCCAGGAAAATGCGAACCAGCACGCCGAGCAGAACCGCAATCACGGCAACACTCACCGCGAGAAGGTCGAACTGGATCGCCAGGATCCACGCGGCGTTGAGAATCATCGACACAGCGATCCACCACCCCAGGGCCCGCTGGCGGGAGTCGGCGTGGTGCGACGGTAGCGCCTGCCACACGGCGAGCGCGAGAAGACCGATATAGATGAGTGTCCAGATCGAGAAGGCGGCGCCGCCGGGGGCAACGGCCGTGGCGTCGGATCCCAGCGCGCCGCCTGCGGCCTCCGATACCGGTGTGCCTGCCACAGCGCCGGAGCCGAAGAATGACCCGACCACGGCGACAACCGAGCTCACCGCCACCACGACGACACGTGGGTAATCGGTGCGGTGCATCGGATTTTCCGGCGGTGTGGGCGTGAGGGAAGGCGGCTGCGTCATGCACGCTGACTACCCATAACCCGGAGGCCTCAATCGGGACGCGTTCGGACGAGTCGGCCTGTGTAGCACGTATTGTGCTCGGCGTGTCGAGCAGAAATGGGATGAGCGCACCTGCTGTGCGCAGGCGAGTGGCGCCGAGCGTCACCGGCGTCGTGATGGGTGTTCTGCTGGTCGTCGCCGTGGTAGTTGCACCACCGGCACAGGCGCAGGAGGCGCCCGGCGCCGTGGTCTCCGTCGAATCGCTGGCAGACGAACTGTCGGTGCCCGGTGCCTCGAGCACTCGGAAGATCACCTACCGGACGCAATGGCGTTCCGGGGCGGACACGGTCGGTACCGGTGTGCTGTTCCTGCCGCCCGGCGAGGCACCCGAGGGCGGGTGGCCGATGCTCGCGTGGGCGCACGGCACGACCGGGCTGTCGGATTCCTGTGCCCCATCGCGTAATCCGCGCAGTGCCCGCGACACCGCCTACCTCGACCACTGGCTGGGGCAGGGCTACGCGGTGGTGGCAGCCGATTACCCAGGGCTGGGCAGTGAAGGACTGCACCGTTACCTGGACGGACAGAGCGCCGCGAACAGCATCGTCGATCTCGTTCGCGCCGGCCGCGCCGCCGAACCGAACCTGTCCGGCGAGTGGGTCGTGGTCGGACAGTCACAAGGTGGCCACGCCGCGCTCCACACAGCGCACCTCGCGACCACACGTGCGCCCGAACTCGACTTCCGTGGCACGGTGACCACCGGTGCACCGTCCAATCTCGAACTGGTCTTCCCTCTCGGTTTCCCGGGATTACCGAACCTCGGTCTCGACGGCCTCACCACGTTCAGCGCCTACATCTTCGCCGGGCTCCGTGACGCGGATCCGGCCTTGGATCTCGACAGCTACCTCACCGATGCCGGTCGTGAGGTGCTCGCCGCTGCCGAGGACCTCTGTTACGACGAGCTGACCGAGCGCTATGCAGGCGTGGGCATCGGCGATCTGCTGACGCGACCCCTCTCCGACGACCGGTTCCGTGCCGCGTTCACCGATTACCTGAGAGTTCCCGTCACAGGATTCGACCGGCCGATGTTCCTCGCCCAGGGACTACGCGACACGATGGTGCCGGCTCCGTTGTCGTTCAAGCTTGCCGCCGATCTGACTGCCGGGGGCGCTGCACCGCTGTTCCGGACCTATCCGACGGGGCATTCGGAGACGATGGCTGTGTCGCTGCCCGACACCACACCGTTCGTCGCGGGCCTGTTCACCGCACCCTGACCTACAGCGTCATGGCCCGATGTCACCTCGGGCGCGCTGAACTGCATGAATGTCGCCTTCGGTCACAGCGGGGTGGTGGCAGAACCGCAGGATATGGGATCTGCGCGCTTGGCGGATACGCTGGTCTTCATGGCGGAGTTCATATACACGATGAAGAAGGTGCGCAAGGCGCACGGTGACAAGGTGATTCTCGACGACGTCACCATGAGCTTCTACCCGGGCGCGAAGATCGGTGTCGTCGGCCCCAACGGCGCGGGTAAGTCGTCGATCCTCAAGATCATGGCGGGTATGGACCAGCCCAGCAACGGCGAGGCGTTCCTCGATCCGGACGCCACGGTCGGGATCCTGCTGCAGGAGCCCCCGCTCAACGAGGAGAAGACGGTTCGGCAGAACGTCGAGGAGGGCCTCGGCGAGATCAAGGTCAAGCTCGACCGGTTCAACGAGATCGCCGAGCTCATGGCCACCGATTACTCGGACGAGCTCATGGACGAGATGGGCAAGCTGCAGGAGGAGCTCGACCATGCCAACGCGTGGGACGTCGACTCCCAGCTCGAGCAGGCGATGGACGCGCTGCGCTGCCCGCCGCCGGACGAGCCCGTCACCCACCTCTCCGGAGGTGAGCGTCGCCGTGTCGCGCTGTGCAAGCTGCTGCTGAGCAAGCCCGACCTGCTGCTCCTCGACGAGCCCACCAACCACCTCGACGCCGAGTCGGTGCTGTGGCTCGAGCAGTTCCTCGCATCGTATCCCGGCGCAGTCCTCGCCGTGACCCACGATCGGTACTTCCTCGACCACGTCGCCCAGTGGATCTGTGAGGTCGACCGCGGCAAGCTGCACCCGTACGAGGGCAACTACTCGACCTACTTGGAGAAGAAGGCCGAGCGCCTCGAGGTTCAGGGTAAGAAGGACCAGAAGCTGCAGAAGCGCCTCAGGGAGGAGCTCGAGTGGGTCCGGTCCGGCTCCAAGGCTCGGCAGACGAAGAGCAAGGCGCGTCTGGGACGCTACGAGGAGATGGCTGCGGAGGCCGAGAAGCACCGCAAGCTCGACTTCGAAGAGATCCAGATCCCGACGCCTCCGCGTCTGGGCAATGTCGTCGTCGAGGTCGACCACCTCGACAAGGGCTTCGACGGCCGTGTCCTGATCAAGGACCTGTCCTTCACGCTCCCGCGCAACGGCATCGTCGGTGTCATCGGTCCCAACGGCGTGGGTAAGACCACGCTGTTCAAGACCATCGTCGGCCTCGAAGAGCCCGACAGCGGCACCGTCAAGGTCGGCGATACGGTCAAGCTCAGCTACGTCGATCAGAACCGCGCCAACATCGATCCCACGAAGAACGTGTGGGAGGTCGTGTCCGGCGGCATGGACTACATCGAGGTCGGACAGAACGAGATGCCGTCCCGCGCGTACGTCAGTGCGTTCGGCTTCAAGGGCCCGGATCAGCAGAAGAAGTCCGGGGTGCTCTCCGGTGGTGAGCGCAACCGCCTGAACCTCGCGCTGACCCTCAAAGAGGGCGGCAACCTGATCCTGCTCGACGAGCCGACCAACGACCTCGACGTCGAAACCTTGAGCTCGCTCGAAAACGCGCTGCAGCAGTTCCCGGGCTGCGCCGTCGTGATCTCCCACGACCGCTGGTTCCTCGACCGCACCTGTACCCACATCCTCGCGTGGGAAGGCAACGTCGAAGAGGGCAAGTGGTTCTGGTTCGAAGGCAACTTCGAGGCGTACGAGGCGAACAAGGTCGAGCGTCTCGGCGCCGACGCGGCTCGCCCGCATCGGGTCACCCACCGGAAGCTGACTCGTGACTGATCAGTCGGTATCCACGACTCGGTCGGTAGCCACGACTCGGTCGGTATCCACGGCCTCGGTCGAGCCCTATCGGGCTCGGATCGAGGTGCGTTGGGCGGATTCGGACAGGCTCGGGCATGTGAACAACACCAAGGTCGTCGAGTACATGCAGGAGGGGCGAATCAAGTTCCTCCAGTCCGGTGAACTGAGGCGCGGCGCGATTGCGGTGCGAAAGATGGACGTCGAGTTCCTACGACCCATCAAGGACGAGTCAGGGCCCGTCACGGTCGAGATCGTCGTCCTGCACGTGGGGAACACCTCCTACACGCTCAGACACACGGTGCGCGACCGCGACGGTGCGGTGTGTGCTCACGGCGACGCGGTCCTCGTCGGTTTCGACACGCAGACCGAGCGTCCGCGACCCATCACCGACGGTGAACGCGACGTACTCGCCCGGTATCGGGTCGCTGCGACGACCTGACAGCAGGATCGGATCGGTGACTGCTCACGCTTTCGCCTCCTGACATCGGACGCCGCGGATAGGCTCGGCAACGGGCCCGTCCGCGGCGTCCGCGGTTTCGGCGGCAAGCGAGGGGAGTGATGTTGATGTCGGAATCGGCGGCGTCGCGCGATATTTCGTCTACTGTGCGAGTCCTGGAACGTGCGTATGTGCAGTCCGCGGACGGAATAGACGATCCCGAGGCTGCCGCAGCTGCCCATCTGGAGCTCGGCATCGACCGCCCCGCAGACACGGCCACGATCCGTGTCTACCGGCCGGACGACACGGTCGGTGCCGCCGTACAGATCGTCACCGACGACATGCCGCTGCTGGTGGAGTCCGTCACGGCGCTGCTCTCCCGTGTCGGTGCGGTGATCGCCGCGCTGGTGCACCCGGTCTTCGCGGTCCACCGCGACCCCGTCGGCGCGCTTCTCGACATGGCCCCGTACGGCGCGCTGCAGGGCGACGAGCTCGCAGAATCGTGGATACACATCCAGTTGCATCCGACCACGCCCTCGGACGTCCTCGCAGGGATCGAGCGTGAAATCGGCGGCGTACTCGACGATGTGCGGCAGGTCGTCATCGACACCGATGCCATGCGAGCCTTGCAGAACCGGCTCGCCGAGGAACTCGACGCACTCGCTGCGGCCACAGGCTCCGTCAACTCGACGGCCGACCTCACCGAAACAGCCGAGCTGCTGCGGTGGCTGGCTCGCGGAAACTACGCAATGCTCGGGTATCGCTGCTACGAATTCGACGAGCGCGACAGCGACGGCGTGAGCCGTTCGCGTGCGATCCCGCACAGCGGCCTCGGTGTGCTGCGCACGGTGTCCGAGACGGCAGATCCGATCGACCTGCCCTCCGAAGTCCATCCCGAACGCCGGCCACTGCTCGTGCTCACTCAAGGTGCTCGTCCGGCGACCGTGCACCGCTCGGTGTATCCGTACTTCGTCGGAGTCGGCATCCTCGATGACGAGGGGCGCACCGTCGGCGAGCATCGCTTCCTCGGTGTCCTCACCGTGACGGCGATGCACGAGAACATCCTCGACATCCCGCTCCTCCGACGACGTGCACGCGGCGTCATCGCCCGTGCGGGCGTCGAACTGTCGTCGTACGGCGGCCAGGCGATGCTCGAGATCATGCAGACGCTGCCGCGCGCGGAATTGCTGTCGATGGACCCCGAGACCCTCTACACGACGGTGACATCCGTGGTCGAGATCCGTCGGCAGGTGCGGCTCTTCGTTCGGGTCGACACGTACGGGCGATACGTGTCGTGCCTGGTGTACCTTCCCCGCGACCGGTACACGACGAAGGTCCGGATCAGGATGCAGAACATCCTGCTCCACGAATTCGGCGGTGGCACACTCGATTACACTGCACGGGTGTCCGAGGGCGACCTGGCGCTACTGCACGTCACCGTACGGTTCCCCGACCACGTGCGTCCCCGCATCGAGACCTCCGAGAGCGACAGGAAACGCATCCAGACGCTCCTCGCGAAGGCCAGTCGCAGCTGGGAGGACCGGCTCGCCGAGGTGGCCGGTTCCGATCCGAGTGTCGATCCCGCGCTGGTCCAGCGGTACGTCGACGCCGCCCCCGAGGCGTACAAGGAGGATTTCAGCTCCGAACGCGCGCTCGCCGACCTGATCCGTCTCGAAGCGCTCGGCCCCGGCGACTTCGACACGCTCGTGTACCGGTCCGACACCGATGACCGCCTGAGTTGGCGCTTCACGCTCTACATCGGATCGGAACCTGTGACGCTCGGCCGGGTCCTTCCGGTGTTGCAGAGCCTCGGTGTGGAGGTCGTCGACGAGCGGCCCTACCTGCTGCCCAGATCCGACGGTGTCGACTGCTGGATCTACGATTTCGGCCTGCACGTGCCGAACGACCTCGACCCCGGGCTGTTCGACACCGACCCCACTCTCGCGGGCCGTATCACCGACATGTTCGCTGCGGCGTGGCGTGGTCATGCCGAGAC
This sequence comes from Rhodococcus sp. NPDC060090, assembly GCF_042729855.1. Classification (NCBI taxonomy): domain Bacteria; kingdom Bacillati; phylum Actinomycetota; class Actinomycetes; order Mycobacteriales; family Nocardiaceae; genus Rhodococcus; species Rhodococcus sp. NPDC060090. Next base: position 101,595 of record NZ_JBHWXB010000015.1, read on the forward strand.
AGACCGTTTCAACGAACTCGTGCTCCGTGCCGGACTCACCTGGCGGCAGGCCACGATGCTCCGCGCGTACGCGAAATACCTTCGGCAGACCGGGTTTCCGTACAGCCAGTACAACATCGAAGGTGTCCTGCTCGGCGCACCCGGTACGAGCGCGTTACTCGTGGAACTGTTTGCGGCCCGATTCGACCCGGATCACGCATCCGACGTCCGCGAGCAGATCATGACCGACGAACTGCTCGAGAAGATCGACGCCGTCACCGGGCTCGTCACCGATCGAATCCTGCGTGCTCTGCTGTCGTTGATCCGATCCACGTTGCGTACCAACTTCTTCGTGCCTGCCACCGACGACGAGGCGCGCGGTCGAACCCTGGCGTTCAAGTTCGATCCCAGCGGCATCTCGGAACTGCCGGAACCCCGGCCGATGTTCGAGGTGTTCGTGTACTCGCTGGACGTCGAGGGCGTGCACATGCGCTTCGGTGCGGTCGCCCGAGGCGGACTCCGCTGGTCCGACCGCCACGAGGACTTCCGCACCGAGATCCTCGGCCTGGTGAAGGCGCAGGCCGTGAAGAACGCGGTGATCGTTCCGGTCGGCGCGAAAGGCGGGTTCGTCGTCAAACGCCCACCGCCGCTCACCGGCGACGCCGCCGCGGACAGGCAGGCCACACGCGCATCCGGCGAAGCCTGCTACCGCCGGTTCATCGCTGCCCTGCTCGGCCTCACCGACAACCTCGACCGAGCGAGTGGCACAGCGATTCCGCCGCGGCGAGTGGTACGGCACGACGATGACGACACCTACCTCGTGGTCGCTGCGGACAAGGGCACCGCCACCTTCTCCGATCTCGCCAACTCGGTCGCCGCCGAATACGAGTACTGGCTCGGCGACGCATTCGCGTCCGGAGGATCGGCCGGATACGACCACAAGGAAATGGGGATCACTGCCCGCGGCGCATGGGAGAGCGTCAAGCGGCACTTCCGTGAACTCGGGGTCGACACTCGGAGCCAGGACTTCACCGCGGTAGGCGTCGGCGACATGAGCGGCGATGTGTTCGGCAACGGAATGCTGCTCAGCGAACACATCCGGTTGGTCGCCGCGTTCGACCACCGCCACATCTTCCTCGACCCCGACCCAGGAGCGGCACCCTCGTTCGAGGAGCGCTGTCGGCTGTTCGAGATGCCCCGCTCGTCCTGGGCCGATTACAATCCGGCTCTCATCGGCGCCGGGGGCGGGGTGTGGGAACGCACCCGCAAATCGATCCCGATCAGCGAACAAGCCCGTGCGGCGCTCGGGTTGCCCGGTCACGTCACCGAACTCACTCCGCCCGAACTGATTCGCGCGATCCTGCGGGCACCCGTGGATCTGTTGTGGAACGGGGGCATCGGCACCTACGTCAAGGCGCGATCCGAATCGCATGCCGAAGTGGGGGACAAGGGCAACGACACGGTCCGCGTCGACGGCGCCGATCTGCGTGCCCGGGTGGTGGGGGAGGGCGGCAATCTCGGCGTCACCCAACTCGGCCGGATCGAATTCGCCCGCAACGGCGGAAAGATCAACACCGATGCCATCGACAACTCCGCCGGTGTCGACTGCTCCGATCACGAGGTCAACATCAAGATCCTGCTCGACTCGATGGTCACCTCCGGCGACCTCGCCGCCGAGGAACGAAACCCACTGCTCGCCTCGATGACCGACGACGTCGCTGAACTCGTGCTCGCCGACAATATCGACCAGAACGGAGTCCTGGGCCTGGAACGGGTGTCCGCACCCGCGCTGCTCGGCGTGCACCAACGGCTCATCGCCGAACTCGAGAAAGAGGGGCGACTCGACCGCATCCTCGATGCGCTCCCCGACGACACCGAGCTCGAACAGCGCGGCGCAGACGGAGAAGGCCTGAGTTCGCCGGAACTGTCGCAACTGCTCGCCCACGTCAAGCTTTCCCTCGTCGACGACCTGCTCGACACCGACCTCCCCGACAGCGACACGTTCGCTACGCGATTGCCCGACTACTTTCCGCGCGCGCTCCGCACCAGGTTCCGCGCGGGCATCAGAGCGCATCCACTGCGCAGGCAGATCGTCGCGACGATTCTCGCCAACGACACCGTCGACAACGGCGGAATCTCCTTCGTCTTCCGCCTCTGTGAGGAGACGGGGGCATCGCGCACCGATGCCGTCCGCGCGTTTGCTGCGGTCACCGAGATCTTCGGCCTGCGCGGGATCTGGGATCGGATCCGATCGGCCGACCTCCCCACAGGCATCGCGGACGATCTGTTGCTCGAATCCCGCCGCGTCCTCGATCGTGCGTCGCGGTGGCTGCTGTCGAGTCGGCCACAGCCGTTGGCGGTGGGCGCCGAGATCAGCCGCTACCGGCAGCTGTTCGCGAATCTTGCACCGCAGGTGGGTGAGTGGATGCGCGGTCACCACGTGCGGAACCTCGAGGAACGCACCGAGCACATCCTTGCGCAGCACGCGCCCCCGGACCTGGTCGCGATGGTCTACCGGCTTCTCGATCAGTTCCCGCTCCTCGACGTCGTCGACATCGCGGACATCGCGGAACGGGAGGAAGCGGAGGTCGCGGAACTGTATTACGCGATGGACGCGCACCTGGGCATCGACCGGTTGCTGTCGGCCGTCACCGAACTCGAACGTGGCGACCGATGGCACTCCCTTGCGCGCCTTGCCCTGCGCGACGAACTGTACGGATCGTTGCGCTCGCTCGTCCTCGATGTCCTCGCAGGCGCCGAGCCGGGGGAGATGTGTCCGGAGATGATCGAGGACTGGGAGATGTCGAACGGTTCGCGGCTCGTGCGGGCGAGGTCGGCCCTCGACGAGATCTTCGCGTCTGGGAGTCTGGACCTGGCCATCCTGTCGGTGGCAGCACGTCAGATCAGGAGCATGGTGCGCACCAGCGCACCCGATCGGAGGTAGACGCGTGAGCGATGCGGGCGAGCAATTCGGATTCCACACGGAAGTCACGGTGCGGTGGTCCGACATGGACGTCTTCCAGCACATCAACCACGCGCGGATGGTGACTCTGCTCGAAGAAGCCCGCATTCCGTGGTTGTTCGCCGACGGGCGACCGACCCAGAGCCTGCGCGAGGGCGCCGTGATCGCCGACCTCCACGTCCGTTACCGCGGGCAGTTGCGACACGACGACGGCCCCCTCGACGTCATGATGTGGACCGAGAAGGTGCGCGCGGTCGATTTCACGATCGGCTATGAGGTGCGGCCCGGCGGTGCACCCGCAGACGCGGTGCCGTCGATCATCGCGTCCACCCAGATCGCCGCATTCGACATCGATACGCAGCGACTCCGCCGGCTCACCGACGAGGAGCGCACCTACCTGCTGCGGTGGAAGCGTGACTGACAGGACGCCGGGATTCGGTGAGCGAGCGGTCGCGCTCGCCGGCGAGAGCGACCGCACCGACCTTGCCGCGTTCCTCACGCGCGCGCTGCGCCTCGACGAGGCGGCGGTCGTACGGTTGCGACGTCGGGGCGAAGGCGTTCTCGTTGCCTGGGTCCAGACGGGATTCGAGGTCCTCGCGACCCGTATCGTGCGAGGGACCGTCCAGCCCGCCGACCTCTGTGTCGCCGCAGATTCGCTGCGGGCCGCACTCACCGCGACGGCAGGCACCGCGAAGGCGATCGATCCGGGATGGGCGATGGACTCTGCGTGGCGGGGAGCATTACCGCCGGACGAGGGATTCGTCCATGTCGACGACGTGCCTGCCCGGGTCCTCGTCGAACTCGCCCAGCAGGGTGTGGCGCTGACCCGCGAGGCGGGAGCGCAGGGACCACCGGCGTCGCTGCTGGCGCAGGAAGTCCTCGAGGTCAGCGGAGGCGAGGCCCCAGGAGGGAATGAGACGACGGTCGGGGTGCCCATGCGGATGGTGTTCGCACTCGGGGCGATGGGATTCGTGCCCACCACCGGCCCCGACACGACGGCCGCGGGAGGGATCGATGCGGGGGCGATCGCGGCGGACGAGGTGGTGCGGGTACGCGCCTCGAACACTTGGATCCGGCTCGATGCCCGCTTCGGCTCGGTCTATCTGCGGAAAAGTGGAGGTCTCGGCCTGAGCGTCCTCTGACGAGCGCTCAGGCCGTGTCGGTCACACCGGCGAGTTCACCAGCGAGTCCGCCGCCATGTCGATGTAGTCGACGAGTTGACGACGATGCGCGGCGTCGAGCGTGCGATCGTCGATCGATGCGATCGCGGTGTGCATGCACCGCAACCAGGCGTCGCGCTCGAGCGGACCGATCTTGAACGGATGATGACGCATCCGCAGTCGTGGGTGACCGCGCTCGTCCGAGTAGGTGCGTGGACCACCCCAGTACTGCTCGAGGAACATCCGCATGCGGCGCTCCGCCGGGCCGAGATCCTCCTCCGGGTAGAGGGGGCGGACGATCTCGTCCTTCGCCACCTCTTCGTAGAAACGCGCGACGATCTTGCGGAAGGTCTCGGCGCCGCCGATCTCGTCGTAGAAGGTCTGCTGGTCGGTCATCGTTACCTCCCTCTCACCGGCCATTGTGCCCGCACCGGAGAAGGCATGCCTGTACGGGGTGGCGTACCCGCCGGTACCGACGACACAGGATGTTCACCGGTCGGCCCTTGATTCGTCCGCGGATTTCGGGTGCGATTCGGAGGTATCCGTGGTGCACTGTTTCCAGTCTTCCGGAGGTCGTATGAAGCACGGCAGCACAGCACATCGACAACTGTCGCCCGCGGACGCCCCGATCGGGGCGCCGGGGGCCACCACACTGCAGTTGGTACGCGACGACGTCGGTCTACCCGACTGGGTGAAACGTCGGGTCCTGCTGCTCAACGCCACCTACGAGCCGCTCACGGCGCTTCCCGCGCGACGCGCCGTGGTCCTCATGGCAGGTGGCAAGGCCGACACTGTGCACGACGACCCGCTCGCACCGATGGTTCGATCGGCAGAATGGTCGGTGCAGCTGCCGTCGGTGATCCGGCTGCGCACCTACGTGCGGGTGCCCTATCACGCGCGGGTGCCCATGACCCGGGCCGCGCTCATGCACCGCGACAGCAATCGCTGCGCGTACTGCGGCTCCAAGGCGGAAACCATCGATCACGTCATTCCCCGGAGTCGCGGTGGAGCGCATGCCTGGGAGAACTGCGTGGCGTGCTGCGCACCGTGCAACCACAAGAAGGCAGACAAACTGCTCAGCGAGCTCGGGTGGACGTTGCGTGCGTCCCTGGTGCCTCCGAAGGGTAGGCATTGGCGCCTGCTGGCCACCCTGCAGGACCTGCACCCGACGTGGCTTCCGTACCTCGGTGAGGGCGCTGCCTGACCGTCGCGAACAGGAAAACGTACTCGAGCAGGGACCAAATCCGGGGCATGTGAGGTCTTTCGTTGCCACCTGGGATACCTTCTCCCTGTGAGCATTCTCGAGACAACGCTGATATTCGTCGGCATCCCGCTGCTGATCGTTCTTGTCTTCGCGGCTTTCTCCTGGACGGCACCCCGCAAGCCCGGCCCGGCCGCGTCCGACAACCCGTACAGGCTCGGCGACGAGTGGCAGCACGGTGCCCTGCTGTGGAGCGCAACCGACGAGGTGACCCCGCACGGTCGCCACGCACATCACGGGCACGCAGCCGGTGCACCGGCAGACCTGATCGGAGGGACCGCAAGTGGCAAGTGGTGACGTGATTCATGCCCCGGCGCGCACCGACGCGCCCCTGCCGCACGCCGCGGCTCTGACGTCGAGCGGCCGGATCTCCGAGGCCCGTGCCGACGGTATCGAGTTCGCGGGCCCGCCGTTCGAGGACGACGACCTGATCGCCCTCGACGACACGCTCACGTCCGCGATCCGCGCCACCGGCGTGCGCTTCAACGTGTACATCGCCGATGCGCAGGATCCGGCTGCCGCCACCGACACGGTGTTCCCGTCGACGCCCGAGGCCGAGAACTCGGTGCTCATCGCCGTGTACCCGAACCAGAAGGCCGTCGAGGTCCGCAGCGGACGCGACGCCGCCCAGGTCACCGACCGGATCGCTCAGCTCGGCGTGACCGCGGCGGTAGGGCCGTTCGGTCAGGGTCAGCTCATCGACGGCATCATCAGTGCCGTCCGCGTGATCGCCAACGCGATCATCACCCAGTAGGACCCCGCTTCTTCGGCCCGATGTCACCTTCGGTCACTAGAGTGACCGAAGGTGACATCGGGCCGTTTGCGTTCCGTCGTCAGGACGCGTCGAACGCCTGTGCCCGCAGCGAGCGCACGATGCCCGCGCGTCCCTCCGTGATCAGGCGACGCAGTGCCGGCGGCCGATCACCGGCGAGGAATTCGTCGGCGGCCGCGACCGAAGCCTCGCTGATCGACCAGGACGGGTACAGGCCCACGACCACGGTCTGTGCGACCTCGCTGGACCTGCGCTCCCACACATCGGGCACCTCCGCGAAGTACCGGGCCACGTAAGGTTCGAGCAACTCCGACTGACCGGCGGGTGCGAAGCCGCCGATGATCGCGCGGGCCGTGATGTTCGGAACGGTGTCGTCGCCGACCACCGTCTGCCAGATCTGAGCTTTGACCGCCTCCTGCGGACGGGCCGCGCGTGCCGTCGCTGCCTGCCGGGCACCGGCTGCGGTCGGGTCACGCTCCGCTTCCGCATCGATGAACGGCGACTCGACCCCTTCGGCGTCGACCTCCCCGGCAGCTGCAAGTGCCTGCACCAGACGCCACCGCAGATCGGTGTCCACGACCAGACCGGGCAGACCGACCTCCGCCGGATCGCCGCCGAGCAGCTCCTCGAAGACCTCCGTGTGCCACGGCGACAACCTGGCCGTCGACAATGCGTTGACGAACGCGAGCTGATGGTCGGATGCCGGCTCGGCTTCACGTGCCAGTGCGAGCAATCGGTTCGTGTAGTCGCTCCAGCCCGACGTATCGGCCCACGCGGGATCGGCGTAGCTGCCGATTGCCGTGTGCGCTTGCATCAGAAGGCGCTGCACGACGCCCACCTCGGTCTCCGTGGCGATACCGCGCTGGATCAACGCTACGAAATCACGTGCCTTCAGTTCGGCCTGACGGGTCATCTCCCACGCCGCCGACCACACCAGCGTGCGCGGCAGTGACTCGGCGATGTCGCCGACTCGTTCGGTCACCGTGCGGAGCGACTCGTCGTCGAGCCGGACCGAGCAGTAGGTCAGGTCGTCGTCGTTGACGAGCACGAACTTGCCGCGGTCCACGCCGATGAGCTCGGGGACGTCGGTGCGCTCGGTTGCGTCGACGTCGATCTCGACGCGGTGGGTGCGGACGAGTGTGCCCGAGCCGTCGTCGTCGTAGACGCCGATCGCGAGACGATGCACCCGGTACTCACCGGCACCGGGCTGAGCACCCTCCTGCAGTACCGAGAAGCGGGTGAACTTCCCCTCGCCGTCGACCTCGAAGTCGGGACGCAGGATGTTCAGGCCCGTCGTCTTGAGCCACTGGGCGCCCCATCCCGACAGGTCGCGTCCCGACGACTTCTCGAGCGCGGCGAGCAGGTCGTCGAACGTCGCATTGTCGAAGGCGTGGTCGCGGAAGTACGCCCGCAGGCCTTCGAGGAAGGGTTCCTGCCCGACGTAGGCAACGAGCTGCTTGAGTACCGAGGCGCCCTTCGCGTACGTGATTCCGTCGAAGTTGACCTCGACCGCGGCGAGGTCGGGAATGTCCGCGGCGATCGGGTGCGTGGACGGAAGCTGGTCCTGCCGGTACGCCCACGACTTCTCGACGTTCGCGAACGTCGTCCATGCGTTGGTGTACTCGGTGGCCGAGGCCTGCGAGAGCACCGACGCGAACGTCGCGAAGGACTCGTTGAGCCACAGGTCGTCCCACCACCGCATGGTGACGAGGTCGCCGAACCACATGTGCGCCATCTCGTGCAGGATCGTCTCGGCGCGACGCTCGTAGGAGTAGCGGGTGACCTTGGACCGGAAGACGTAGTCCTCGAGGAAGGTCACGGCGCCGGCATTCTCCATTGCGCCCGCATTGAACTCCGGCACGAACAGCTGGTCGTACTTCCCGAAGGCGTACGGGATGCCGAAGTTCTCGTGGTAGAAACCGAAGCCCTGCTTCGTCTCCGTGAACAGACGTTCGGCGTCCATGAACTCGGCGAGGGACGCGCGGCAGTAGAGGCCGAGTGGGATCGTGCCGTGCTCGTCGGTATAGGTGTCGGTCCACTGGGCGTACGGACCCGCGATGAGCGCGACGAGGTAGGTGCTCATCCTCGGTGTGGTGCGGAAGATGTGCTGACCGGGCGATGCGGCGGTGGTCTGCACTGTCTCGGAGTTCGAGATGACCTGCCAGTCTGCGGGCGCGGTGACCGACAGATCGAAGGTGGCCTTGAGATCGGGCTGGTCGAAGCACGCGAACATCCGCTTGGCGTCGGCAGTCTCGAACTGTGAGTACAGGTACACCGCGTCGTCGGTCGGATCGACGAAGCGGTGGAGTCCCTCGCCGGTGTTCGTGTACAGGCAGTCGGCGTCGACGACGAGCTCGTTGTGCGCAGCGAGCCCGGTGAGCGCGATGCCGGTGTCCTCGCTGTATCCGGACACGTCCACGGGCGAGCCGTTGAGCGTGGCCGAATGCACGGTCTGCGCAATCAGATCGATGAAGGTGGACGCGCCCTCGGTCGCGTCGAACGTCACCGTGGTGACGGACCGGAACGTAGTGGCCCCCGGTGCTCCGGACCCGTCGGTGAGGTCGAGAACGATGGTGTAGTTGTCGACGCGCAGGACCGCTGCCCGCTCGGCGGCCTGCTCGCGGGTCAGGTTCGGTGGTGCCACAGGAAACTCCTTCTCACGACGGGATGTCGGTCGGAACCCATCCCATCATGGTCGGGTCGCGCTCAGGTGGCGACGCTCGACAACGGCACGCTCGTGTCCGCGAGGCGGGCAGGATCGACGGGTGAACCCGAGGAGACGAGTGCGCGGATGTCGTCGCCGGCGTCCCAGATGTTCACGTTCATGCCGGCCAGTACCTTGTTGTCGCCGTCGAGCCAGAATGCGAGGAACTCGCGCTTCGCGACGTCTCCGCGTGTGATCACCCGCGAATCGGGTGGGGCGAGCCCGACATATTCCATCCCGAGGTCGTACTGGTCGGTGAAGAAGTAGGGGAGGCGGTCGTAGGAGGCGTCGATGCCGAGCATCGTGGCAGCGGCAACGGCAGGTTGGTTGAGCGCGTTGGCCCAGTGCTCGACCCGGACGCGGCCACCGAGTGCGGGATGTTCGGCCGCTGCGATGTCGCCGACCGCGACGATGTCGGGATCACTTGTGGCCAGCGATGCGTCGACGAGAACCCCGCCGTCGACGGCCAGGCCCGCATCCTCGGCGAGTTCGACGTTCGGTGCCGCACCGACCGCGACGAGCACCGCATCGGCAGGCACCGTGCTGCCGTCCGCGAGAACGACCCCGGTGGCGCGGCCACCGTCGACGGCGATCTCACGCACCGAGGCACCGAGCCGCAGATCGACGTCGTGCGCCCGGTGCAGGTCGGCGAACACCGCGCCGATCTCCGGGCCCAGCGACCCGGACAGGGGTGTCTGTGCGGATTCGATCACCGTCACGTCGGCGCCGTACCCCCGCGCGCCTGCGGCGATCTCGAGTCCGATCCATCCTGCGCCGATGATCACGAGGCGCGCGGCGGTGCCGTCATCGCGCCGGATCGCAGCGAGCAGCTCGTCTGCCTCACCGACGGTGCGCAGGACGTGAACACCCGGCGCATCGGCCCCCGGGAGAGGCAGGCGCCGGGAGCGCGACCCGGTCGCGAGCGCCAACTTGTCGTAGTGCACGGTCGATCCGTCCGGCAGGACGACCGTGTGCGCGGCGGGGTCGATCGCAGTGACGGTCGTGCCGAGACGAAGGTCGACGCGATGATCTCGGTACCAGTCGCCGCGCTGCACGGTGAACTCGAGCAGTCGCTTGCCGCCCGCGAAGTATTCCTTCGACAGCGGCGGTCGTTCGTACGGCAGGTGTTCCTCCGCGCCGAACAACACCACGTGGCCGGGAAAATCGCGGGCCCGAAGTTCTTCTGCCACCTTCGCGCCCGCCAGGCCTGCACCGACGATCACGAACGTCTTCTCACCCGGCATCGCATGACCTCTCGTTCGTGTGCGTGCTCGACGCTGTACGTCCAGGTCCTCCCGTCCGACGGTACGGGGACGATGCGCCGGTGCGGCGACGATCGGGAAGAATGCCTCGCGAAACGGTGTTGCATTCCCTGTAACCCGACTTTCGTGAGGAGATCATCTTGAGCGACCCGACCACAGGTACCGCAGGCAAGGACACCGCAGACTTCTGGTTCGACCCGCTGTGCCCGTGGTGCTGGATCACCTCGCGATGGATCCTCGAAGTCACCGAGGTGCGCGACATCGAGGCACACTTCCACGTGATGAGCCTCGCCGTACTCAACGAAGGCCGCGACCTGCCCGACGAGTACGCCGAAATGATGAAGACGGCCTGGGGCCCTGTCCGCGTCGCGATCGCCGCGTCGCAGAAGTACGGCGACGAGATCCTCGAGAGTCTGTACACCGCGATGGGCACACGCATCCACAACGAGGGCAACAAGGACTTCACCGACGTCATCGCCGGTGCCCTCGCCGAACTCGACCTCGATCCCGCTCTCGCGCAGGCCGCCGACAGCCAGGACTACGACAAGGCGCTGCGGGAGAGCCACGCGGCCGGGATGGACGCCGTCGGTCCCGACGTGGGGACCCCCACGATCCACGTCAACGGTGTCGCGTTCTTCGGGCCGGTGCTGTCGAAGATCCCGCGCGGCGAAGAGGCAGGAAAGGTATGGGACGGAGTGGTCGCGCTCGCGTCGTACCCGCACTTCTTCGAACTCAAGCGCAGCCGCGACGAAGATCCGTCGTTCGACTGACGATCGATCGGATCGAGAGAAAAGGTGTCCCTCCGGCTCGGACGAGCCGGAGGAACGACTTGTGTGTCGTAGGGGAATGTGTCAGCCGAGGGTCTTCTCGAGGTCGTCGAGGATGGTGTTCGCGCCGACCACACCGATACCGACCATCCAGGTTTCGTCCTCGAACTCGTAGACCTTCCCGGCCTCGACCCCGGGCTGCGCGCCCCACAGGCCGGTGACCGCTGCCATGGTGGTCGCGGCTGGATTGCCTCCGGGATTGGTGAAGAAGACGACGTCGCCGTCGATCTCGGTGTAGTTCTCGGGGCTGAGCTCGAGCATCGAGTACTCGTTCCAGGCGCGATCCGCACCGAGGTCGTAGCCGACCTGGGTGAGGATGGTCCCCGAGAAGGTGTCGGGACCGTAGAGACGGAAGTTGTCGGGCCGGAACCGGACCATCGAGGCGGTCTGCCCCTCTGCGCCGATGTTCTTGCCGACCTGAACGGCGCGTTCCTCGACCCCGGTGAGCAGCGCTTCCATCTCGTCCGTCTCGCCCACCGCGGCGGCCGTGATGCGGGCCTGTTCTTCCCACTCGGTACCCGAGTTGACGGAGAAGACGGTCGGGGCGATCGCCGAGAGCTGCTGGTAGAGCGCTTCGTGCCGTACCTGCGCGCCGATGATCAGATCGGGGTTCAGGCTCGCGATGGCTTCGAGGTCGGGCTCCATCGTCGGGCCGACGGTTTCGATTCCCTCGAGTTCGTCGGCGAGGTACTCGGGGACACCGGTCGCCGCACCCGATTCGGTGGCGCCGACCGGCGTGATGCCGAGTGCGACGAGGGCGTCGAGATGCGGGGAATCGATGACGACGATGCGCTCGGGCGTGCCTTCGATCGTCGTCTCACCCATCGCGTGCTCGACGGTGTAGGACGCGTCGGTGGACGCCTCGTCCCCTGTAGTGGCCTCGTCGGACGAGGTCGACCCGCAGGCCGACAGAAGCATGGCCGTGGCGGCAGCGGCTGCGGTCAGGATGACGCGCGTCGAGCGCCCTTGTGCTGTGAACATTCGCTCAACTTAGCGGTTCGACTTAGGTGAGGAAAACCTCACTCCCGTCCGGTGTGAGCGGTTCACGTCCCGTCGGGTCGTCTCGCTAGACTCGCTCCATGCGCGTTTACCTGGGAGCCGATCACGCCGGCTTCGAACGGAAGAATCAGATCATCGAGCACCTGACGGCGAACGGCCACGAAGCCGTCGACTGCGGCGCCTTCGAATACGACGCACTCGACGACTACCCGGCGTTCTGCATCGAGGCCGCGCGTCGCACTGTTGCCGATCCGGGCAGTCTCGGACTCGTCCTCGGCGGCAGCGGCAACGGTGAGCAGATCGCCGCGAACAAGGTCCCCGGTGCGCGCTGCGCGTTGGCGTGGAGCGTCGAGACCGCGAAGCTCGCCCGCGAGCACAACAACGCCCAGCTGATCGGTATCGGCGGCCGGATGCATTCCCTCGAAGAGACGCTCGCGATCGTCGACGCCTTCCTCGCGGCAGAGTGGTCGAACGAGGAGCGGCACCAGCGTCGCATCGACATCCTCGCCGAGTACGAGACGTCCGGCGACGCACCTGCGGTACCGGGCGCGAACTGACCGGTGCCCGAAGGACACATCCTGCACCGGCTCGCCCGGTTGCACCACGCGTGGTACGCGGGTGCGCCGGTGCGGGTGTCCAGTCCTCAGGGGCGTTTCGACGAGGGCGCTGCGACGGTGAACGGGCGCGTTCTCACGCACGCCGACGCCTGGGGCAAACACCTGTTCCACCACTACGAGGGCGCGCTGACGGTGCACGTGCACCTCGGAATCTACGGGGCGTTCACCGATTCCGAACTTCCACTCGGTGAACCCACGGGGCAGGTCCGCATGCGGATGATCGGTTCCGGACACGGCAGCGACCTGCGAGGACCGGCCGCGTGCGAGATCCTCACGGAAGGCGAGGTCGACGCGATCGAAGCGCGTCTCGGTCCCGATCCGCTACGCGCCGACGCCGATCCGGAGCAGGCGTGGGCGAGGATCAGCCGTTCCCGCAGCCCGATCGGTGGCCTGCTCATGGATCAATCGGTGATCGCGGGAATCGGCAACGTCTACCGCGCCGAAGTGTTGTTCCGGCACGGAATCCATCCCGAACGACCCGGCAAGAATCTCTCACGCGCCGAATTCGACGCGATCTGGGCCGATCTCGTCGAGCTGATGCAGGTCGGAATGGCGCGTGGCCGTATGCATGTCGTACGCACTGAAGACGACCACGGCGCACCGGCATACGCGAAGGATCGACCCCGTACCTACGTGTACCGGCGCACCGGGGATCCGTGCCGAGTGTGCGGCGCACCGGTGCTCCACAAGGTGATGGGCGCGCGGAATCTGTTCTGGTGCCCGGTCTGTCAATCGGAGTGAGTTCTGTCGATCGGAGTGAGTGAGGGACGAGTAGCTCAGAACCCGTCGAACCCGAAGTCGCCGAACCCGCTGTCGCCACCGAATGAGTCGCCGCCACCGAAATCATCGCCACCGCCGTCGGAACCGCCACCACCGCCGTCGTCGCCACCGATGTTGTCGCCCGCGGCACCGTCCGTGCCGTCCGCTTGACCACTCTCGAAAGCCTGCGCGTCGTACGGCACCCCCGCCATACCCGCGAACAGTGACGAGAACAGGAGCATCGAACCCACGCCCCACGCACCCGCGACCAGAGCGGGCTTCCACCACGGCTCGGAGTACCACCCTGCAGGGACCGGCCTGCCCGCGACACGGCCACCCGGGTAGTAGTTCGGGGTGTGTGCCGAGGGTGACGGCGACGCAGCGACCTGCCGGCCCTCGAACTCGACCTCACGATCTTCGGTCACCGATCCTGCAGACTTCTGACCGTCGAGAGTGGGGATCTCCGGCCCAGGGTCCATGCCCATCGCCGTGCGGGCAGCGCGGATGTAGTAAAGCCCTTCGAGCGCCGTCTGCTTCGCGAGTCGCGCCTGAACGGGGGATTGTGCCTGGTCGATCTGCGAACCGGCGGCCGTGAAGCGCTCGGCGGCGTCCGCGAGCGCTTGCCGCGACGCGTCGTCGGTACCGGTGAGGTTGTAGATCTGGCCGCCGAGCCGTTCGATGGCCTGGCGGGCGTCCGCTTTGGCGTCGTCCAGGTTTCCGGCAGCGTGTCGGGTGGTGTTCTTCTGCGAGCGAGCGACGAAGTACACGACGACGGCCACGGCTGCGAAGATGAGCAAAATTTCCACGATGAGTCCCTACGACGAGGTCGTTCGGTACAGGCCCCAGCGTACCGATCCGGTCAGCTGTCGAGGACGGTCTGCAGTCCCGCACGCAGGCACTCGTCGAACGCCTTGCGGTCGGGCACTGCGGCAGGGTCGACGGTGAGCCCGACACAGCACATGTCGCGGTACGACATCAGGGTCGCGTTGACCGCCGACCCGAGGGTGCGGCCGAATCCGTAATAGCGCGCGATACCCGCGCCCGCCACGAACAGGGGTGTCGTCGAACCCGGCACCGTGCAGGTGAGCACGTCGTCGTGGCCGAACATCCGAGTTGCGGGAAGCACACTGGGGTCGTCGGGCGCACCTGCGGTCACGCGGTCGATGCGTCGCATCAGATCGACCGGCCCGTCGTCGATCTCGGTGCCGCCGAGAGAGATGTGCGCGGGTTTTTCGGATCCGGTGCCCGGGATCGCGGCGAACAGGTCGTCCGAGGGGGAGCCGTGGGTCTGCCGGTACGACGCATATCCGAGGAGCACCGTGGCCGCGACACCACTTTCGAGTCCGCATCCGGCGCGATCCACTGCGTCGCGCATCTCGTCGCGGGAGATGTCGAGGGTATGAAGCCGATGTGTTCCACCTGTGGGGATCGCGCGGTGGGGGAGCGGCTGCGACGCCGGTGCGAGGATCGCCTTCATCAGATCCGAGGTGCTGTCCACGACGAGTTCGGTCGACGAGCGAATCGCGTCCGCGGTGTGTTCCGACAGGTTGCGCAACCACGCCCACACCGAGCCGTGCTGTGCGTCGTCCGGTGTGGATGCACTGTGCCCGTCGCGTTCGGGGCGCACGATGCTGATCACGAGTGCCGCTTGACCGCCGGTGAGCCCGTCCACGAGCGTCAGGCCCCAGCCGGCGCGATGAGCGTCGACGGTCTCGGGAACAGCAGGAGTCATCGACAGCACGTCCGAGAAACCAGCAGTTCCCGTCAGCGACATCCGGTCGAGATGCCACGGGACGTCGTCGTGGTCGCCGTTGCGTCGCGCGACGTCGAGCCCGATGGGAACCTCGACCACCCTGTGCCGGAACGCCGCGGCCTCCAGATTTCCGGGCGCGAGCATCGCGGTGACGCGATCCCATTCCGGTACGGCGTCGAGGAGTACCGCTGCGACGACAGACGACCTCGAGGCCGCGGCCGCGGACCCTGTTGCCGCCTCGCCGGACCTCCTCGACGTGCGGTCGGGTGTCTCGCTCACACTGGCGACGCTCTCACAGCCGCCGGGCGTGCGGTCTCGGATTCGAGTCGGTACTCCGGTATCGAGTCGAAACGGTGATCCGGACGCTGCACAAACGAGAACCGCCCGCGATCTCGATGAGATCACGGGCGGTTCGCTGGAGGGGATGACGGGAATCGAACCCGCGTGGCCAGTTTGGAAGACTGGGGCTCTACCATTGAGCTACATCCCCGCATCTGCGGCTCTGTCGGATTTCACCGGGTGGTTTTCCGGTGCTCTCCGGCGTTCGCCGCTTGCAGGATGAGACTGTACCGAACCCGGCTTTGGAATTCATAATCGGGGGGCCGTAGGATTCAGTCCGGCCCCCGGCACCGCGGCGGGAGCAGTACGACGGGATGTGGCGCAGCTTGGTAGCGCATCCGCTTTGGGAGCGGAGGGTCGCAGGTTCGAATCCTGTCATCCCGACCAGATCGAACAGCGTCAGGGCGCTCAGTAGTGAGAACGAACGACCGACAAGAGCACGACAAGAAGGAGCCATGTCCGTGAAGAGCACCGTCGAGCAGCTGAGCCCGACGCGAGTCCGTATCAATGTTGAGGTGCCCTTCGAGGAGCTCCAGCCTGATTTCGACCGCGCCTTCCAGTCCCTCGCCGGCCAGGTGCGGATCCCCGGATTCCGTCCCGGCAAGGCCCCGCGCAAGATCCTCGAGGCTCGCGTCGGTCGCGGTGCAGTGCTCGAGCAGGTCGTCAACGAGGCGATCCAGTCGCGCTACTCCGAGGCTGTGACCGCGAACGAGGTCAAGGCCATCGGCCAGCCCGAGATCGACATCACCAAGCTCGAGGACAACGTCGAACTGGTCTTCGCGGCCGAGGTCGACGTGCGTCCCGAGGTCACCCTCCCCGACTTCTCCGAGATCGCGGTCACCGTCGATCCTGTCGAGATCTCGGACGAGGACATCGAAGAGCAGCTGCTGTCGCTGCGTCAGCGTTTCGGCACCCTCACCGGCGTCGAGCGCGCCGTGCAGGACGGCGACTTCGTGTCGATCGACCTGTCGGCCACCGTCGACGGCGAAGAGGTCACCGAAGCCGCCACCGAGGGCCTGTCCCACGAGGTCGGCTCCGGCCAGCTCATCGAGGGTCTCGACGAGGCCGTCATCGGACTCGAGGCCGAAGGGTCGAAGGAGTTCACCTCGACGTTGGTCGCCGGCGAGTTCGCGGGCAAGGAAGCCGTTGTCACCGTCAAGGTGAACTCGGTCAAGGAACGCGAACTGCCCGCTGAGGACGACGAGTTCGCGCAGCTCGCCAGCGAGTTCGACACCCTCGACGAGCTGAAGGCAGACCTGCGTGAGCGTGTCGGCCGCGTCAAGCAGGTCGAGCAGGCCGGCCAGATCCGCGACAAGGTGCTCGACGAGCTCCTCGAAAAGGTCGAGGTGCCGTTGCCCGAGGCCGTCGTCCAGGCCGAGATCGACAGCGCACTGCACGACGCGATCCACGAACTCGAGCACGATGAGGCTCAGCTCGACAAGCTGCTCGAGGCTCAGGGTTCGAGCCGCGAGGAGTTCGACAAGGAAGCTCGCGAGTCGGCAGAGCGGTCCGTCAAGACCCAGCTGCTCCTCGACGCGATCGCCGAGTCGGAGAAGACCACGGTCGAGCAGGAAGAGCTGACCGAACGCATCTTCTTCCAGGCACAGCGCTACGGGATCCCGCCGGAGCAGTTCATCCAGCAGATCAGCCAGGCCAACCAGCTCGGCGCGATCTTCGCGGACGTCCGCCGCGGCAAGGCTCTCGGCACGGTCGTCGACCGGGTTGCCGTCACCGACACCACCGGTGCGACCGTCGACACCTCCGAGCTCTTCGGTGGCGCGAAGTCCGACTCGGATGAGCCTGCCGAGGACGCCGAGGCGACCGAGGAGAAGGCATCCGAGTAATCGGATCTTTTCCGCTTTGAGCGAAGATGGGCGGCACCGGGCATCCGGTGCCGCCCCGTTTCGTTAGTGTCAATGTCAGCAATCCACGATTGACGAGAAGGCAGGTACCCGTGACTCCTCAGAATCCGGCGACATCCATCGGCCCGACGATGACCTCGGCCACCGCTGGCCTGAACCTCAGCGACTCGGTGTACGAACGCCTGCTCCGCGAGCGCATCATCTTCCTCGGCACCCAGGTCGACGACGACATCGCCAACAAGCTCTGCGCGCAGATCCTGTTGCTGTCGGCGGAAGATCCGACCCGCGACATCTCGCTGTACATCAACTCCCCGGGGGGTTCGGTCACCGCGGGCATGGCGATCTACGACACGATGAAGTTCGTGGAGTGCGATGTGGCGACGTTCGCGATGGGCCTGGCTGCGTCGATGGGGCAGTTCCTGCTCTCGGCCGGCACCAAGGGCAAGCGCTACGCTCTGCCGCACGCGCGCATCATGATGCACCAGCCGTCCGCCGGGATCGGTGGCACCGCGAGTGATATCGCCATCATGGCCGAGCAGTTCGCACACACCAAGCGTGAGATGGCCGAGCTGATCGCCGAGCACACCGGACAGACCGTCGAGCAGATCACGATCGACTCGGACCGCGACCGTTGGTTCACGGCGAAGCAGGCACTCGAATACGGCTTCGTCGACCACGTCGTCGCGCGGGCCCAGCAGGCCGGCGGCACGTCGAACTAGGCCCGAGGCCCCCAGACCCGCTCCACGTCCCACACATTCTTGGAGAAGCGATGACCAACATGTTCGATCCGCGCCAGCTCGGCGGCCAGGCCCCGAATTCGCCGGCGAGCCGCTACATCCTCCCGTCGTTCATCGAGCACTCGAGCTACGGCGTCAAGGAATCCAACCCGTACAACAAGCTCTTCGAGGAGCGCATCATCTTCCTGGGCGTCCAGGTCGACGACGCGTCCGCGAACGATGTCATGGCGCAGCTGCTCGTGCTCGAGTCGCTCGATCCCGACCGCGACATCACCATGTACATCAACTCGCCCGGTGGTTCGTTCACGTCGCTGATGGCGATCTACGACACGATGCAGTACGTCCGCGCCGATATCACCACCGTGTGCCTCGGCCAGGCGGCGTCGGCTGCGGCCGTGCTGCTCGCGGCCGGTACTCCGGGTAAGCGGCTCGCGTTGCCGAACGCCCGTGTGCTCATCCACCAGCCCGCGACGGGTGGCATTCAGGGTCAGGTCTCCGACCTCGAGATCCAGGCCGCGGAAATCGAGCGCATGCGCCGTCTCATGGAGACGACGCTGGCCAAGCACACCGGCAAGGACCCCGAGCAGATCCGCAAGGACACGGATCGGGACAAGATCCTCACGGCAGCAGAAGCGGTCGAGTACGGTCTGATCGACAGCGTGCTCGAGTACCGCAAGTTGTCCGCTCAGGCATAGTCACACCCGGCCCGGTCGAACCGCACCGAGTGTGTTCGGCCGGGCCGTTGTGCAGGGTGTGGGTCGCGTCATGGCAGGCGCACACAAATATGGCCGGAAACGCGAAGAACCTGTCGACCCGCGTGCCGGAGTCCGGGTACGGTCGATCAAAGGGCCCGCTCCCCGGGGGCCGGCGCTCGTCGACGGACACGGGATCGGTTGCACGCATACGAGGAAGTAGGGACCTGACAGATGGCACGTATCGGTGACGGCGGGGATCTGCTCAAGTGCTCGTTCTGCGGAAAGAGCCAGAAGCAGGTCAAGAAGCTCATTGCGGGCCCCGGAGTCTACATCTGCGACGAGTGCATCGACCTCTGCAACGAGATCATCGAGGAGGAGCTCGCCGAAACCAGCGAGGTGAAACTCGATGAGCTGCCCAAGCCCGCCGAGATCCGGGAATTCCTCGACAATTATGTGATCGGCCAGGATTCTGCGAAACGGTCTCTAGCGGTGGCTGTCTACAACCACTACAAGCGCATCCAGGCCGGCGACAAGACGCGCGACGCGCGCGGTGAGTCGGTCGAGCTCGCCAAGTCGAACATTCTTCTGCTGGGGCCCACCGGCTGCGGCAAGACCTATCTCGCCCAGACCCTCGCGAAGATGCTCAACGTGCCCTTCGCGATTGCCGACGCCACCGCACTCACGGAGGCCGGTTACGTCGGTGAGGACGTCGAGAACATCCTCCTCAAGCTGATTCAGGCCGCTGACTACGACGTCAAGCGCGCCGAGACCGGCATCATCTACATCGACGAGGTCGACAAGATCGCGCGCAAGAGCGAGAACCCGTCGATCACCCGGGACGTGTCGGGCGAGGGTGTCCAGCAGGCACTTCTGAAGATTCTCGAGGGCACGCAGGCGTCGGTGCCCCCGCAGGGCGGTCGCAAGCATCCGCACCAGGAGTTCATCCAGATCGACACGACGAATGTGCTGTTCATCGTTGCCGGTGCCTTCGCGGGTCTCGAGCGGATCGTCTCCGACCGCGTCGGCAGGCGCGGGATCGGTTTCGGCGCCGAGGTGCGGTCGAAGGCCGAGATCGACACCACCGACCATTTCGCCGACGTCATGCCCGAAGATCTCATCAAGTTCGGGCTCATCCCCGAGTTCATCGGCCGCTTGCCGATCGTCGCGTCGGTGACCAACCTCGACAAGGAATCGCTTGTCGAGATCCTGTCGGAGCCGAAGAACGCCCTTGTCAAGCAGTACGTGCGGCTGTTCGAGATGGACGGTGTGGAACTCGAGTTCACAACGGACGGGCTCGAAGCTGTCGCCGACCAGGCCATCCTGCGCGGTACGGGTGCCCGCGGGCTCCGGGCGATCATCGAAGAGGTGCTGCTGCCGGTGATGTACGACATCCCGAGCCGCGACGACGTCGAGAAGGTCGTCATCACCGCGGAGACCGTGACCGACAACGTCCTGCCGACCATCGTGCCGCGCAAGCCCGACCGCGAACGTCGCGAGAAGAGCGCCTGATCTCAGGATCGGCTGCGACGTCCCGCAAGACGTGCGACGTCGCGGAGTACGCCGGGAGCCCGGCGCGCCATGGCCAGGACTGCGCGGTCGGAGAGGGTCGGGCGGGGCGGTGCCGCCGGGTGCGTAGGCCGGGTCCGGTTCGTCGCCGTGAACATCTGGACCTGGCCGGGGACGCCCTTCAGTCGATGTCTGCCCAGGTCCGTGAAATCGATGTCGGCGCCGATCGCGAGATCGCGCACCCGCTGTGAGCATCGGACCTGCCCTGGCCCGGCGGACGCGGCGATGCGGGCCCCGATGTGCACTGTCATCCCGGTCAACTCCGGGCCGGCGCGGGTGACCGTTCCGACGTGCACACCGGAACGGACCGACAACCCGAGAGTTGTTGTGGTCCGGATGATTCGATGTGCACAGTGGATGGCGGCCGCCGGACCGTCGAACACGCTCAGGGTTCCGTCACCCGCGATACCGACAAGCGTGCCCGCGCCTGCCTCGACCTCGACACGCACCGATCTGTCGTGCGCGGCCAATAGCGATGCGAAGTGTATGTCGCCGATCTCCGCGAGTAGGTCGGTCGAGTGGACGACATCGGTGAAGAGGATGGTGGCGAGGAACCGGTCCGCGTCGACCGGACGGATCGCACCGGTGGCAAGCTCCTCCACGTGGTCGAGCACCGGGATCAACGCCTCGCCCAGGGTTGCGCCGGCCGGGATGGGTGGCAGGTCGTGGAATCGGCCGTTCGGGACGAGTTCGGCGACCCGGCGGACGGCTTCTCGGGCGAACAGACTGTCGGGCTGATGCAACACTTCCGTCGGACATTGGATCGACGGCAACGCCCACGCGTAGTTCGCCCGGATCGCCCACTCTAGGTGTTGCTGTGCGGTTGCCGGTGTGGCCGAACAGCGTTCGAGCAGAGCCATGATGCGGCGGTTGTGCGGAACATCGAGGGCAGGGTGCGCCAGGGACGTGAGGTCGCCGTGTCCCCAGCGGGCGTACGCGCCCCGATAGGAATCGACGAACCGGTCTCGTTGAGAGGCGGTCCACCCGGCCGGTGGGTCGTCGTCGGACACCAGGGTGTCGGACCAGGGTTCGGCGAGAATCAGTCCGGACACCCGGTCGGGACATCGGGCGGCGGCCAGAGCGACCGCCCCGCAAGTGCTGGACGCTCCGACCAGCGTGGCCTGCGCGACTTCAGCATCGTCGAGCACGGCGAGAACGTCGTCGGCCTGCTCCTCGAGCGACGGGACGTGGTCGACGGGGTCGGACAGTCCGAATCCGCGGCGCTGGAAGAACAGCGAGCGCGCGAAGCTGGAGCAGCGTTCGAAGTTGTAGTGCAGATGAGGATCGGTCCACATCAGGTCCGGATGCATCATGTCTTCGAAGAACCATGCCACCGGGTGTGGCCCCTCGCCGACGACCTGGTATGCCAGCGCGTGACCGTCGCGCTGGATGTACCGCGTCACAGGCGGGTCCATGGGACAACGATAGGGCCGCGAACGACGGAAAACGAGGTCACGAACTCTGTCGAGTTCGTGACCTCGTCCGTCGTAGTTCGGAGAACTACTCGATGTGGCCTGCCCGCCATCCGTCGGTCAGGTCCTAGCGCAGTTTGATGCTGCCGCCGTCGACCATCAGGGTCTGGCCCGTCATGTAGGACGCATCGTCGCTCGCGAGGAACACGGCGACACGCCCGATGTCGGATTCGGGGTCGCCGAACCGGTGCAGCGGTGTCTTGGCGAGCAGGACATCCTCCACTCCGGGATTCGCCTCGATGTAGGCCTGGACGCCTTCGGTCAACGCGAGCGGTGAGATGAGGTTGACGTTGATGTTGTCGGCGGCCCATTCGTTCGCCGCGACCCGGCTGATCCCGCGGATCGCTTCCTTGGCTGCCGCGTACGACGTCTGCGTGACGTTGCCGTCGATGCCCGCTCCGGACGCGAAGTTGATCACCGAACCCTGATTCGCGGCGAGCTGCGGGTGTGCGGCCTGCATGAGCCAGAGGGTCGGGTAGAAGCCGGTCCCGAACGACAGGTCGAGCATCTCCTGTGTGGTCTCCAGCAGCGGTGCCTGACGGGATGCATGCGCGTTGTTGACGAGCACGTCGATCTTCCCGAATGTCCGGATCGCAGTGTCGATGATCGTTGCGGCGCTTTCCTTCTGAGAGATGTCCGCATTCAGGAAGGATCCGGCGCCGTCGAGTTCGGCCTCGAGAGCCGAGCCCTTGGCGTCGTCGATGTCGACGAAGAGTACCCGAGCGCCCTCCTTGACGAATGCTCTGACGATGCCGCGTCCGATACCGCCGGCCCCACCGGTGACGATCGCGACCTTCTCTGCAAGCCTCATGCCGTGCTCCTTCGGTGAGTGATCAGTCGACTGCGAGTGCGGCTTTCTCCAGCTCCGCAATGCTGTACGCAGCGTACGTCTCGTACTGGCCGCGGCCGGTGAAATACGAGGACATCTGCTCGTCGAGTTCCTCCACGGTGAACGCGGAACCGGCTGCGTCGAAACGGTTCTCGACCTTCGGGGAGGCCATGAGCGCAACCATCTTGCCGTACACCACGAACACCTGACCGTTGATCTCGTGCGAGGCGGGGGAGGCCAGGTACGAGACGAGGGTGCCGACGCGCTCGGGTGCGAGCGGGTCGAGACCGGCGGTCGCGGAGTCGGCCTCACCGAAGGCCTGGGCCGTCATGGCCGTCCGGGCGCGGGGGCAGATCGCGTTGGCGGTGACGCCGTATCGGGAGAGTCCCTGCGCGGTGGACAGCGTCAGGGCGGTGATGCCGGCCTTGGCTGCCGAGTAGTTGGGCTGCCCGGCGGAGCCGAACAGGAACGCCTCCGACGAGGTGTTGATGACGCGGCCGTACACGGGGCCACCGGTTTCCTTGCTGGCGGCGCGCCAGTGGACGGCTGCGGCGTGGGAGGTCGCCGCGTGTCCCTTGAGGTGCACGCGGATCACGTCGTCCCAATCGGATTCGGTGAGGTTGAAGATCATCTTGTCGCGGATGATGCCCGCGTTGTTGACGAGGATGTCGAACGAGCCGAATGCCTTGACGGACTCCTCGACGAGGCGGCCACCGAGCGACCAGTCGGAGACGTCACCGGTCACGGCGATAGCCTGTCCGCCCGCTGCAACGATCTCTTCCGCGACCGCATGTGCAGCGTCGCCCATGTCGTTGACGACGACGGCGGCACCGGCTGCGGCCAGCGAGAGAGCCTCGGAGCGTCCGAGGCCGGCTCCGGCGCCCGTCACCACTGCGGCGCGTCCGGCCAGGCTGACAGATTCACCCATGGAAAGTCTCCTGTGTTCGGTGGGTTCGGCTCCTCGAAGGCGGCTCCGAACCAAAATTAGTATTCATTCTAGTTTGCGCGCAGGGGGCGTGTCGGGCGGGCGTCGTCCCGCTGTGCGGGAGTGGGTTGACCGGATGCTGCTGATCCTGCTGACCAGGACGGACTTGTCCGCGCGATGTCCGGCGGCTCTACTGTCGGCCCCCGTCCCGGCGAAGGAAGAGGTGAGGCATGCCCAGGCTCTCGGAGGCTCGTGATGCGGCCGAGCCGAGTTCGATGGAGCAGCGTGCACGGCACGGGAGGATCCTGAAGGCGGCCGCGCAACTCGGTGCGGAGAAGGAACTCGAACGTGTCCAGATGCAGGAAGTTGCGAAACTGGCCGGTGTTGCGATCGGCACGCTCTACCGCTACTTCCCGTCCAAGACCCACCTGTTCGTTGCGGTCATGGTCGACCTGATCGACCGGATGGGAAGTCAGCTTTCGAGGCGGGCGCAGGCTGCGATGACGCCGCCGGAGGCGGTGTGCGACGCGCTGCTGCAAGCGACGCGAGCGCTGCTGCGCACGCCGCGGCTCGCGACGGCCATGATCCAGTCGGCTGCGACGTCGAATGCGGCCACGATTCCCGATGTGGCGAAGATCGACCAGCAATTCGACGGGTTACTGCTCGATGCCGCGAATATCGAGGAGCCGACGGTCCTCGATACGACGGTGCTCCGGCTCGTCGTCGCATTGTGGTTCGGGCTGGTGCAGTCGGCGCTCAACGGCCGCACCTCGATCCCGGAGATCGAGTCGGATCTGCGGGTCGCGTGCGATCGGCTCCTCGGGGGTCTCGGCTGGTGAGGCCGGATGCCGACGGCACCGATTCGCGTTCCTGACCAGTGTGGTCCCGCTCGGTGGGACGGTGCGGATGTCCGTCTCCCCGCATAATTAGAATAAATTTCAGTATCGCCGACACGTAGGGAGTGGCATGAACAACGTCGTCATCGTCGAAGCCGCACGGACGCCGATCGGGCGTCGCCGCGGCCAGCTGGCCGGGGTGCATCCCGCGGTGCTGCTGGGCGCCGCCCAGAAGGGAGTCCTGGATCGCACCGGGATTCCCGCCGAACAGGTCGGCCAGCTCGTCGGCGGCGCGGTGACCCAGGCGGGGGAGCAGTCCAACAACGTGACCCGGCAGGCATGGCTGCACGCCGGACTGCCGTACACCACCGCCGCGACCACCATCGACTGCGCCTGCGGTTCGTCGCAGCAGGCCGTGCACATGGTGGCCGGCCTGATCGCCTCCGGCCAGATCGACGCCGGAATCGGTTGCGGCGTCGAGGTGATGAGCCGAGTGTTCCTCGGTCAGGCGAACGCCCCCGGCACAGGAAACCCCTACCCGCCCGACTGGACCATCGACATGGGCGACCAGTTCACCTCCGCCGAGCGGATTGCCGAGCGGCGCGGCATCAAGCGTGAGGACGTCGACGCATTCGGGCTCGAATCGCAGAGGCGGGCAGCCCAGGCGTGGGCCGAGGGAAGGTTCGACCGCGAGATCGTCCCGGTCGAGGCGCCCGTCGTCACGAAGGAAGGCGAGCCTACCGGTGACATCGCCACCGTCACCCGCGACGGTGGTCTGCGCGAGACCACCGCGGAAGGACTGGCAGGTCTCAAGCCCGTCATCGAGGGTGGTATCCACACCGCCGGGAACTCGTCGCAGGTCAGTGATGGCGCCGCTGCCGTCCTCCTCATGAGTGAGGACAAGGCTCGTGAGGCAGGTCTGCGTCCGAGGGCGCGCATCCTCGCCTCCACCCTGATCGGCTCCGACCCGTACTACCATCTCGACGGTCCTGTCGACTCGACTCGCGCGGTGCTCGAGCGTACCGGAATGTCGTTGTCGGACATCGACATCGTCGAGATCAACGAGGCATTCGCGTCGGTCGTGCTGTCGTGGGCCCAGGTTCACGGTGCCGACATGGACAAGGTCAACGTCAACGGCGGCGCCATAGCACTCGGCCACCCGGTGGGTTCCACCGGTTCCCGGCTGATCACCAGCGCACTCCACGAACTCGAGCGCTCCAACCGCTCGACCGCGCTGATCACGATGTGCGCCGGTGGAGCGCTGTCCACCGCGACCATCATCGAACGTATCTAGCCTCCCGCCCCGCCCCGCCCCGCCACCCTGCCTGGCCGTACGTCCGTCCGTCAACACCCCATTCACGTTGAGCGAATGTATCGTTCGTCTCGATAGATCGATCGAACGATACATTCGCTCAGGGTGGGTGGGTGGGTGGGCGTGTGGTGGGTCGGTAAGGGTGTGGCCGGGTATCGCGCACGTACACTTCCTGCTTCCGTCGAAGGAACCGTTCATGACCATTGGATTGAGTGACGACGATCGCGACCTCCGCGATTCCGTCCGCGGCTGGGCCGCACGCCACGCCACGCCCAAAGTGATCCGCGAAGCGGTCGAGGCGAAAGCCGAGACCCGCCCGTCGTACTGGGCCTCGTTCGCCGAACTCGGCATGCTGGGGCTGCACCTGCCCGAAGAAGTCGGCGGCGCAGGTTTCGGCCTCCTCGAAACCGCCATCGTGGCCGAGGAACTCGGTCGCGCGATGGTGCCCGGGCCGTTTCTGCCGACCGTGGTGGTCTCCGCTGTTCTGCACGAAGCCGGACGCACCGATGCGCTTGCCGCACTGTCCGACGGTTCGCGGTTCGGTGGAGTCACCCTCCAGCCCGGCGACCTGAAGGTCGTTCGTGACGGCGACACCGTCGCATTGTCGGGCACATCGAGCTACGTGCTCGGCGGTCAGGTCGCCGATGTCTTCCTGCTCGCAGCCGACGATGCCGGGAAGCTCGCGTTCGTCGTCGTCGACCGCGACCGGCTCGACGTGACCGACCTGCCCAGCCACGACGTCGTGCGGCGCAATGCCGAGATCACGGTGGACGGACTCGCCCTCGCCGAGCGTGACGTCCTGACGCTGGACTCGCAGCGCGTCGTCGACATCGCCGTCACGCTGTTCGCGGCGGAATCCGCGGGCCTCGCCGACTGGGCCACCACCACTGCTGCCGACTACGCCCGTGTCCGTCAGCAGTTCGGCCGTGTCATCGGTCAGTTCCAGGGCGTCAAGCACACCGTCGCGCGGATGCTGAGCCTCACCGAGCAGGCTCGGGTCACCGCCTGGGACGCGGCTCGCGCGCTCGGCGAGGACACGTCCGCTGAGGAGGCGTCACTTGCCGTCGCCGTCGCGGCGGCAACCGCACTCGACGCCGGTTTCCAGGTCACCAGGACCTGCATCCAGGTCCTCGGCGGCATCGGCTACACGTGGGAGCACGACGCGCACCTGTTCATGCGACGGGCGCAGTCCCTGCGGATCCTGTCGGGCTCGACTGCATCGTGGAAGCGTCGGGTCGCGGGCCTCACGCTCGACGGCGCCCGCCGTGTGCTGAGCATCGACCTGCCGCCGGAGGCCGAACAGATCCGCGCCGAGATCCGCGCCGAACTCGAACCCGCCACAGCGCTCGAAGGTGCCGCGCAGAAGGCGTATCTGGCCGAGAACGGTTACACCACACCGCATCTGCCCGCACCGTGGGGTAAGACGGCCGATGCCGTCACGCAGTTGGTCATCGCCGAGGAACTGCGCCGCGTCGAGCTGAAGCCGCACGACATGATCATCGGCAACTGGGTGGTGCCGACGCTGATCGCGCACGGCAACGAGGAGCAGCTTGCACGGTTCCTGCCCGGATCGCTGCGCGGCGACATCGTCTGGTGCCAGCTGTTCTCCGAACCCGGTGCCGGATCCGACCTCGCCGGTCTGTCCACCAAGGCCGTCAAGGTCGACGGTGGATGGAAACTGCAGGGCCAGAAGGTGTGGACGTCGATGGCTCGCGTCGCGGACTGGGGCATCTGCCTGGCACGCACCGACGCCGACGCGCCCAAGCACAAGGGTCTGTCGTACTTCCTGATCGACATCAGGAACTCTCCGGGGCTCGACATTCGTCCGCTGCGGGAGATCACCGGTGAGTCGCTGTTCAACGAGGTGTTCTTCGACGACGTGTTCGTGCCGGACGAGTGCCTGGTCGGGGAGCCCGGTGACGGCTGGAAGCTGGCCCGCACCACTCTCGCCAATGAGCGGGTGTCGCTGTCGAACGACTCCTCGCTCGGCTCAGGCGGAGAAGCCCTCCTGACGCTCGCGGCGACGATGCCCGCCGGTCTGGACGATGAACAGCTCACCGTCCTCGGCTCGGTCCTGTGCGACGCACAGTCGGGCGGCCTGATGGGCTTGCGCACGACGTTGCGCTCACTGGCCGGGGCACAACCGGGCGCCGAATCGTCGATCGCCAAACTTCTCGGCGTCGAACATCTCCAGCAGGTGTGGGAGGTCGCGATGGAGTGGGCAGGCCCCACGTCATTGCGGGGGGAGCAGGATCGTTGGTCCGCGACCCAGATGTTCCTCAACGCGCAGTGCATGTCGATTGCAGGCGGCACGACGAACGTCCAGCTCAACATCATCGGCGAGCGGATCCTCGGTCTGCCCCGCGATCCCGAACCCGGAAAGTGACCTGACATGCCGATCGATGTGAATGCCGCGCTGACGGCTGAACCCACCGTCCGCGAGGCCGCCTGGATCGAGCGCGACGTGCTCCTCTACCACCTCGGTCTCGGGGCAGGCGCAGACTCGCTGGATCCGGCCGAGCTGGGCTGGGTGTACGAGAAGAAACTGAAAGTCGTGCCGACCTTCGCGATGGTTGCGGGGCAGGGGATTTCGGCCGGGAATGTCACGCCGGTGGGGATGAACCTGCCGGGTATCGACATCGACCTGCGGAAGATTCTCCACGGTGGACAGTCGCTCACCGTGCATGCTCCGATTCCGGCCTCCGGCACCGCGACCATCTCGTCACGCGTGTCGGACGTGTGGGACAAGGGCAAGGCCGCGGTGATCGTGCTCGAGCAGTCGGCCCATGCTGCAGACGGAAGCCCGCTGTGGACCTCCGCAATGCAGATCTGGGCGCGCGGCGAAGGCGGATTCGGTGGCGAGTCCGGCCCGGAGGCAGCGGGTTCGGCGCCGGAGCGGGACGCCGACACGGTCCTGGTGTCGCGCACCGGTTCCGCGCAGGCCCTGGTGTACCGGCTCAGCGCAGACATGAACCCGCTGCACGCCGACCCGGAGTTCGCGAAGATGGCCGGCTTCGATCGACCGATCCTGCACGGGCTCGCGTCATACGGCGTCGTGTGCAAAGCCGTCGTCGACGGTGTGCTCGAGGGGGATCCGACCCGGGTGAAGTCGTTCTCGGTGCGCTTTGCCGGGTCGCTGTACCCGGGGGAGACCATCGAGACCTCGGTCTGGCGCGACGGCGACATCCTCACTCTGCTCGCGACCTGTCCCGAGCGGGACGGTCAGCCGGTACTGACACACGCGACGATGGAGGTCCGATGAGAGTCGATCCCGCTACGCACCCCACGGTCCGAAACGCCCCCGACGGGACGGTGCTCACGTCGGCGCCGCAGGACTCCGCGGTCGACCGCGCGACCGCAGCCGCGCGTCGCGTGGTCGATGCCCTGCTGCGTACGGATCGTTCCAACGCGAATCTCGAGCGGGTCGCGGAGGAGCTCGACAGCATCGCCGAGCACCTCGAAGAGCATGCGCCGGAGGTGCAGGAGCGATTGATCGACATGTGGCACGGCGAAGGGGTCACGCGGCATGATCCCGTCACCGGTCCGGAGAACGCACTGGCCCCGCCTCTGGTTCTTGCCGGTCGCGAGGACGGGTGGGTCGAGGGTGTCGTCGAGTTGACGTTCCCGTATCAGGGCCCTCCCGGGCACGTACATGGTGGTGTCGCTGCGTTGCTCATCGATCACACTCTGGGTGTCGCGAACGCCTGGGCCGGACGGAGCGGTGCCACTGCACAGCTCAACGTCCGGTACCACCGTCCGACTCCGCTGTTCGAACCGCTGACCGTCCGTGGCCGGCTTGTCGAGGAAAACGGCCACAAGATCAACACCGTGGGTGAGATCGCGACGGCGGACGGCACGGTGTGCGTGTCCGTCGAGGCGCTCTTCATCGACAAGACGGTTCCTCGTCCTCGCTGAGGTCGTCGACGGATACTCGGAGAGGACACACCGACATGGGCAAATTGGACGGACGGGTAGCAATCGTCACCGGCGCCGGAATGGGTATCGGACGCGGGGTCGCGGGCGCACTGGCGCGTGAGGGTGCCCGTGTTCTCGTTGCCGAGATCGACGAAGCGGCGGGGGCCGAGACCGCGAAGTGGCTCACCGCCGAGTGGGGCGTGCAAGCAACGTTCGTGCGCACCGACGTCACCGACCGCGAGCAGGTGCATGCGATGGTCGACGCCGCCACGAGCGAATTCGGGCGCCTCGACATCCTGGTCAACAACGCTTGGCGTTCACTGGGTTTCGCTCGCCTGGAGAAGACGCCCGAGGAGAGCATGCAGGCAGGCTTCGACATGGGCGTGATGGCGGCGTTCTGGGCCATGCAGCGCGCGTACCCGGCGTTGGCCGAGCACGGCACCGGTCGGGTGATCAATTTGTGCAGCCTCAATGGCGTGAATGCACACATGTACTCGGTGGCCTACAACGCGTCGAAAGAGGCCTTGCGCAGCATGACGCGCACCGCGGCCCGCGAATGGGCACCGAAGCAGGTGTGCTGCAACGTGATCTGCCCCGGCGCGCAGAGCGCGGCCTACCAGCGAGTGGCGGAGGCCAACCCGCAGATGGCGGCTGCGCAGGCCGCGGCGAACCCGATGGGTCGCATCGGTGATCCGCTCGAGGACATCGGCACGGTCGCTGCCTTCCTGGCGAGCGACGATTCGCGTTACCTGACGGGCAATACGCTGTTCGTCGACGGCGGAAGCCATATCAACGGCGTGCAGTGGGCGCCGGAGGTCGACTGACCTCTCGTAAGAGAACCGAATGCTCGACCTACATCGGCTACGGCTGAGGTAGGTCGAGCATTCTGCGTGCGAGCTGCAGGATCTCCGTTTCGAAGCTCGCGGAGTCGGGGGCGTCACCTGCTTCGTCGGCGCGTTCGAAGGCAGCGAATGCGCCGATGACGAAGCGCACCATCAAGCTCACCCGGCGACGCGCGTCCGCGTCCGGGAGATCGAGTCGGTCGGCGATCCTGATCAGGAGACCGGACAGGACGTCGAGAGAGTCGTGCGACGGGTAGTAGTCGGCCTGGGTCGTCGCAGGCTCCGGTGTCGACAGGACGTCGAGCGGCGCTGTGGACAGCCATTGCTCGTTGAAACGCGCCCAGTAGCTCGGATGGTTCCGCGTGACCTGCGCCGCGAGCGGGTGTACATATGCGTGGACGAGCCGGTCCAGCGGGGGAGATGCCTCGAGATCCGCCGCAGCCAGCAGTGCGGCGCGCTCGGCATTCATCCGCGGCGCGTGCCGGCTCCAGATTTCGTCGAGAAGCCCGTGCCATGAGCCGAAGTGGTATGTGATGGCCGAATTGTTCCGTTGCCCCGCTTCTTTGACCACCTCGCGTGCGGCCACCCCGTGGATGCCGCGGTATGCGATCAGCCGCTCTGCGGCGTCCAGTAGGGCGAGACGGCCCGTTGACATCGTCATGCAGCCACTGTACTAAGAACATCAACTCAAGTATTAATGCAGTGTTCTTAACGGAGGCTCCATGAAGACACTCCCGTCACGACGCGCTGCCGCGGCACTCGCGTTCGCCTCGGTGCTCGGCGCCGGAGCATGTTCGAACCCGGCTCCCGAATCCGCCGATTCAGGTGCCAT
This sequence comes from Rhodococcus sp. NPDC060090, assembly GCF_042729855.1. Classification (NCBI taxonomy): domain Bacteria; kingdom Bacillati; phylum Actinomycetota; class Actinomycetes; order Mycobacteriales; family Nocardiaceae; genus Rhodococcus; species Rhodococcus sp. NPDC060090. Next base: position 132,812 of record NZ_JBHWXB010000015.1, read on the forward strand.
CGCACCGGGTTCGCTGATCACCGACCGTCCGATCACCACGGCAGCGGCGCTCCCCAGCGCCCAGCGCACCGAACTGATCACCTATGTATCCGAAGGCGCCGACGGGCGCCCGACGTTGGTCTCGGGCACCGTCGCGATCCCGAAGGGCGAAGCACCCGAAGGTGGATGGCCCGTGATCAGCTGGGCCCACGGCACCACCGGTGTCGGCGACGCGTGCGCTCCGTCCGCGGACACGGTCGGCGGTCCTGCGCATTCCTATGTCGCACGGACCACGGACATGCTCGACCGATGGGTCGCAGACGGTTACGCGGTGGTCCAGACCGACTACGAAGGTCTCGGAACACCCGGCGAACACCCCTACATGAACGGAGACAGCGCAGCCAACGCCGTCGTCGACATCGTGCGCGCCGCCCGCGAGCTGGACCCCGCGGTCGGTACGAACTGGATTGCGATGGGACACAGCCAGGGCGGACACGCCGCGCTGTACGCCGCGGAGGTCGGGGCCGACCGCGCCCCCGAGCTCGACCTCGCGGGAGCGGTGTCGATGGCTCCGGGTAATCGCACCAGCGACACGGCCGCGTACTTCGCCGGCGGTGGCCCGGGCATCGCGGCGGCCGTGCCATTTCTGCCCGTGCTGTTGATCGGTGCCGAAGCAGCCCAGCCGGAGTTGAGCGCCGACGCCATGCTCACCGACGCCTCGCGCGTATTGCTCACCGCGGCGCGCACCGGGTGCATGGACGACGTTCGGGCGGCAGCCGCCACCATCCCTCTCGAGCAGGTTCTCGCCCCAGATGCCGACATGGAGGGACTGGCCGCGTACTACCGGACACAGGAGCCGGCGGCATTGGAGCCGACGGTGCCCACGTTCGTGGTCCAGGGAAGCGACGACGTGCTGGTGAGTCGTCCGCTCACCGACCAGCTCACCGAGGCGCTCTGTAACAACGGCGCGGATCTGACCTACCAGGTCTACGAGGGCGCCGACCACCGCGCAGTGCTCGAGGAGTCCTTCGACGACGTCAAGGCGTTCACTGAAGGTGTCCTTGCAGGCCAGGCTCCCGAATCGACGTGCAGCTGACCGGGGCTCGGTGGATCAGAGGACCGAGCCGGTGTAGACATTCATCGAGTCGTCGCGCAGGAAGCCGATCAGGGTCAAGCCCGACTCCTCGGCCAGATCGACTGCGAGCGAGGACGGCGCCGACACCGCGCCGAGCACCGGCACACCGGCCATCACGGCCTTCTGCACGAGCTCGAACGAGGCCCGACCACTGACGACGAGGACGCTGTCCGAGAGCGGTATCCGGTTCTCCGACAGCGCCCACCCGAGCACCTTGTCGACGGCGTTGTGTCTGCCTACATCCTCGCGCAGTTGCAGGAGCGTCCCGTCGGTCGTGAACAGCGCGGCAGCGTGCAGACCGCCGGTGGACTGGAAGACCTTCTGCTGCCGCCGCATCAGATGGGGTAGTTCCGACAGCGTGCTCGCGGCGATATCCACATCGCCGGGCAGTGGGAACCGGGTGCGGGTGCGCACCTGCTCGAGGGATTCCTTGCCGCACACCCCGCACGCCGAGGTGGTGAGGAAGTTCCGCGCCCCCGCGCCGTCCGGCACCGCGACACCGGGGGCCAGCTGGACATCGAGCACGTTGTAGGTGTTCGCGCCGGTGTCGTCGACGCCGTCGCAGTACCGCGCGATCGCGATGTCGTCACGGCTGCCGATGATTCCCTCCGCGAGGAGGAAACCGTGCGCCAAGTCCACATCGTGGCCGGGCGTGCGCATCGTGATGGTCAAGGCTCCGCCATTCAGCCGGATTTCGAGGGGCTCCTCGACGGCGAGGGTATCGGGGCGCCGGATCGTGCGGTCCGCAGTCACTCGCAGGACTGCGCGGCGGGTAGTCACACGTCCCACTACGAATCCTTCCTTGCTGCAGGTTCGAGCCGCACGGTGATCGCCTTCGATGCAGGCGTGTTGGATTTCTTCGCCACATGGCCGAGCGGCACCAGCGGATTGGTCTCGGGGTAGTAGGCCGCTGCGTTGCCCTTCGGGGTGCTGTAGGCCACGACGCGGAAGTCGTGGATCCGGCGCTCCTCGAGTCGGCCGTGGGAGTCGGTGAACTCGGAGATGATGTCGACGAGATCTCCGTCTCGGAACCCCAGCTCGGTGACATCGTCGGGGTTGATCAGGATGACCTTGCGGCCGCCCTTCACACCGCGGTAGCGGTCGTCGAGACCGTAGATCGTGGTGTTGTACTGGTCGTGGCTGCGCATCGTCTGCAGAATCAGCCTTCCTGCAGGGGTCGGTACCCATTCGAGTTCATTGACGGAAAAGTTGGCTCGTCCTGTCTCGGTGTGGAACCGGCGACTGTCGCGCGGAGGGTGGGGGAGTTCGAATCCGTCGGGCTGTCGGACACGAGTGTTGTAGTCCTCGAACCCCGGCACCACTCGCGAGATCGAGTCGCGGATGTGGTCGTAATCCGATGCGAACCGGCTCCACGGCACCGGATGATCCGGCCCGAGGAGCGTGCGGGCGAGCTGGCACACGATGGCGACTTCGCTGCGCAGGTGCTCGGACACCGGCTTGAGGCGCCCCCGCGACAAGTGCACCATCGACATCGAATCCTCAACGGAGACAGCCTGTTTCCCACTCGACTGGACATCGAGGTCGGTGCGGCCGAGGGTGGGCAGGATGAGTGCGGTGGTTCCGTGCACCACGTGGCTGCGGTTGAGTTTCGTCGACACCTGCACCGTTAGTGCGCAGCTGCGCAGTGCGGATTCGGTGGCGGCGGTATCGGGTGTGGCGGAGACGAAGTTGCCGCCCATCGCCATGAACACCGTGGCCTGCCCGTCGCGCATCGCACGGATGGAGTCGACGGTGTCGAACCCGTGCTTGCGTGGTGTGTCGATGTCGAACTCGGTGTCGAGCGCGGCGAGGAACGACTCGGGCATCTTCTCCCAGATTCCCATCGTGCGGTCGCCCTGGACATTGGAGTGGCCGCGCACCGGGCACACGCCCGCGCCGCGCTTGCCGATCATGCCGCGGGCGAGCAGCACGTTGACGGCTTCGCCGATCGTCGCCACCGCGTGCGTGTGCTGCGTCAACCCCATCGCCCAGCAGATGACGGTCCGCTCCGAGGCGATCAGTTCGTTGGCCGTGTCGCGCAATTGAGCGAGTGTCAGGCCGGTCGCCTCGACCACGGTGTCGAGATCGACGCTCCGGACGTGGGCTTCGTAGTCGTCGAAGCCGGCGCAGTGCGCGTCGACGAAGGCGCGGTCGATCACCGTGCCGGGCGCGATGTCCTCGGCCTCGAACAGCAATCTCCCGAGACCCTGGAACAGGGCCATGTCGCCGCCCAGGCGGATCTGCAGGAATTCGTCGGCGATGTCTACTCCCCGCCCGACGACTCCGGACACCTTCTGCGGGTCCTTGAACCGCTTCAGCCCGGCCTCGGGGAGCGGATTGATCGCGATGATCCGCGCCCCGTTTGCTTTTGCCTTCTCGAGGGTCGACAGCATGCGCGGATGGTTCGTTCCTGGATTCTGGCCGGCGATGAGGATGAGATCGGCGGCCTCGATGTCGGGCACCGACACCGAGCCCTTGCCGATCCCGATCGAGTCGGTCAGTGCGGTGCCGGACGACTCGTGGCACATGTTGGAGCAGTCCGGCATGTTGTTCGTGCCGTAACTGCGAATCAGCAACTGATACAGGAATGCGGCTTCGTTGCTCGTGCGGCCGGAGGTGTAGAACACGGCCTGATCGGGCGACGGCAGTGCGTTCAGGTGGTCGGCGATCAGCCGGTAGGCGCCGTCCCACCCGATCGGTTCGTAATGGGTAGCGTCGTCTCGCAGCACCATCGGATGGGTGATCCGACCCTGCTGGCCCAGCCAGTAGTCGGTCTTCGTCGCGAGTTCGCCGAGGGAGTGCTGGGCGAAGAACTCCGGCGTCACCGTGCGCAGGGTGGCTTCCTCCGCGACGGCCTTCGCGCCGTTCTCGCAGAACTCCGCGGGCTTGCGATGCCCGGGATTTTCAGGCCACGCACAGCCGGGGCAGTCGAAGCCGTGGCGCTGGTTGAGGCGAGTGAGGGACTGTACCGTGCGGACCGCACCCATCTGCTCGTAGGCGCGCTCCAGCGAGACGAGTACCGCCGGGACACCCGCGGCGTAGTCCTTGGGGTGGGAGACCTCGAGATCGGACTCGTCGATATCCGATCCGGGGCCGTGTCGCGTCATGCCTCCATAGTGGCCTGCCGCTACGAGAAGTTCACGCCCGGCCATCAAGCGCATGGGTGGACGAGACCGAGCTATGTGCGAAATGTCGATAGATTTCGCACCCAAGCTCCGCCTCTCAGTGTCCTCCGCCTGGTGATCGCCGTAAGCTGCGACCATGACCGTCACGGTGCGGGCCGCCGCACGTCGCGACCTGGATGCTCTCGCCGCTGTCTTCGCAGACGCCTTCTTCGACGACCCGGTGTTCTCGTGGATGTTCCCCGATGAGGAGAGCCGCAGCCGACGAATGTCACGGTTCTTCGAGGCAGAGGCCCGACACCACATGCTCGCGCTCGGCGGCACGGAGATCGCCGAACTCGACGGCCGGGTCGGTGGTGCGACGATGTGGGCTCCGCCGGACCAATGGCGCGCGCCGAGGGGTGCGACGCTGCGGATGATCCCGGGGCTTCTGCGGGCCCTCGGTCGGCACGTTGCCGCCGGGCAGTCCGTGGACTCGGCACTCGAAGCCGCACACCCCGAAGAGCCGCACTGGTACTTGTCGACAATCGGAACCGCCTCCCACGCGCGCGGCGCGGGATGCGGCACGGCATTGTTGAAGTCCCGGCTCGATCGGGTCGATGCCGAGCACGCGCCCGCGTACCTCGAATCCAGCAAGGAAGAGAACGTCCCGTACTACGAGAGGTTCGGATTCACCGTCACCGGTGAGATCCGCATCCCGCGCGGTGGTCCCACGCTGTGGGCGATGTGGCGCGAGCCGCAGTGACGGGGACGCGGTAGCGACGGCGTGGGAACCTTCCTCCCTCTCCTTGGGTTTCCTCGCGTCGACGACCCCAGGAAGCCCGTGAAGACGGAGGAAAGTCTTATCGAACGTATTCGGGCCGGCTACCTGCGTTGCGGGCGTACGGTGAGTACACATTGCGCCGAGGTGAGGAGTCGTCGTGCCGAAGCTGGAGATCAAGCGCAAGTCCGAGCTTTCCCGAAAGGAAGTGTCCGATCGCCTCATCGCGCTCGGCCAAGCTCTCGCCGGCGGCTCCGAGGTGGAATTGGGCTCGGACGGTGACTCGATCGAAATCGTCGTCGCTGATCGCGTCCGGTGGGAGCTCGAGATAGAGGTCGACGGCGACGAGATCGAGATCGAAATCGAAATCAGCTGGCGCGACGACCCGGCCTCGGAATCGACGTCCGAATCGCACTCGGACTCGGAGACTCCGCCCCCGGAGAAAGCGGCGCGTCGCGGGAGGCCGCGCAAGAGCGCTGACAAATGATCGGCGCTTGATCACGCAGTAGGATCCGGACCGATCTTGTAGTCCTTTCCTTGGATCGCGCGGCCGCCTGGTCCGATCGAGATCTACGCCATCTCAGGGACGTGCAGGTGCGCGATGGCGAGTTCGAACTCGCAGGTCTCGAGCACTTGGACGCCTGCCTCGCGCACCCCTGAGTCCCGAATGCCGTCGACGCGTTCTCGGTTGTGTTCCATCGCCTCGGCGCTGTCGAACGTCAGCGACGACACCCCGCGGCCCGAGACGCGGTCGAACATCAGGGCTGCGCTGCAGAACCCGTCGAGTTCTTCCATTGCGGGCAGCCCGGTCATCTTCCAGACGTCCACACCGCGGTCGATGTGTGCCGGCTCGGACTTGATCCAGGTGACGCGGCAGCAGGCACCACGCTCGGAATGGTGGTCGCGGTGCATGACCGCGATCTCCCACCGGGAGACCTCCGTTGTGCCGTGGAATACTTCGGCTGCGTCGTGACGCAACTTCTGCACCGGTCCCTCGCTGGCACGGAGCGACTCCTCGTCCCGCCACGAACTGGTCGCGATGCACCGACCAGAGCTGCGATCTATCAGCAGGGACATTCCGAGGCAGCCCTCGATGTCCGTCAGTGCGGGCATTACGGTATCGCGTACATGCTTGATCCCGACGTCGATGTACGACGGATGCGCATTGATTGTGGTCGAGCGTGCGAACATGATCGGCACCCTTCTACTCAGGGCGGCGCCGACGCGGCGTCGCCGGTCGTATTTCGTATTTCACACTGCACCTCCTCTCCGCCGAAGGCAATGGGCATTGTTCAGTGTGTCGCCATCTCCACCTTTCGACGCTCGGCCTCGGGAATGCCGCCACCGCGCGACAGGCCGATCCGGAGATCACGCAGTGTTCCGGTGAACGAGAATCTCTCTGCGGGCGATCTCCTCCGTGACCGGGCTTCCCCGGTCGACACCGATATCGAGTTGCTCATTCATGGAGAAGATCGCACGCACGGTACGTTCGACCCGGCACTGTGCGACGATCACATCGTCGATACGCAGGAAGGCGGTGCCGCCCTTGCCTATTCCTCCTCTGTCGTATTCGAAGTGAAGCGATATGACACTCCTGCCGGACGGTAGCGGATCCGGGGAACGCACGAGCGTGTGTTCACGGCCGCAGAAGTTGTAGCAGAACACCGGTTGCGAATCGAGTACATAGAGCGCGAAGCCCCGAACCGGCCGCGCCGGTGCCGCTTTCTCCACCAGTCCTGTGACGGTCGTCTGGTGGACATGGCCGGCAACGTGTGGGAATGACCACCGACCTCTTCACCGCTGACGACGGTGCGGACGAGCGTAGCGCCGCCCCCGCGCACGCGTGCTGCACTCTGGTCAACCACCGTGCAGCGCAGTCGATGTCGTATCCAGTACGGGTGATCAAGGGTGGATCGCATTTGTGGCGCCCAACTACTGTCTTCGATATCGACCCGCTGCGAGGCAGGGTGAAAGTGTCGAAACCTCGACTTGCCACATCGGGTTCCGCTGCATCGTCCGTCCGTGACGTGGGCGGACGACAGTTATCGAGCTGGTGCCGGTATCCCGCTGGGCTGCTCGTTGACCTGGTCGATCGTGAACTGGTCGCGACGGTTCGGGTCCGCATTCCACGCTATCGTCGGTCGTCGAAGCTCGGTGCCGGTTCGGGAAGTTCGATTCGGGTGGGCCTCGCCGCACTCCACGCACGTGCGGTCAGCGACCTCCGCGAAACAGGGAGAGCAGCGACGGTCGCGCTTGCTCCGTCGACGCTGCGGTGTCCTGATCGCACGTGCAGCGTTCGGCGGCGGGAACGGGCGTCATGACGGCGTCGACATGCTGTCCGCACCCTCCCCAACCGGTCTTGTTGCATCGGGAGCAGGTGACGGGATAACACAAGGGAACCTCCAGGAGATTTGTCGAATAATCAAGTAACGAAGCGGGATTCGGACCAGGAGTTGTATCCGCCGAGCAGGTCTGAGACGTTGGTGAAGCCCTGTGCCCGCAACAGCGACGCCGCGACGCTCGAGCGCCACCCACCTGCGCAGTGCACCACGATCGGTTTGCCGGCGGGGACCTGATCGAGCCGGACTCGCAACTGGGCCAACGGAATCGGGACGGCGCCCGGGATGGTGCCGGATGTGCGCTCGCCGGGGTTGCGGATGTCGACGAGGGTGACGGCATCGGCGGCGAGCAACTCGTCGAGTTCCTCCACCGTGGTACGCGGCGCGGTCTCGGTCAGATCGGCGAGTTCGGTGGGGAACGCGCCGTCGTGGTCGACGTTCAAAAAGCCTGCTGCGCCGTCGGATCCGATGCGGGACAGGCGCATCGCTGCATCCTGTTCTGCACCGGGGTAGGTGACGAGCACAATCTTCTCACCGACTTCGGCGACCATGCCGCCCGTCTCGGCGAAGCGTCCGTCGAACCCGACGTTGACCGAGTTGAGTAGATGACCGGCGGCGAAGTCGTCGACGCTGCGCGCATCCAGCACGCGGGTGCCGGCGAGAAGTTCGGTCTTCACTTGCTGTGGTGTGAGCTCGGGAATGGCGTGGTCCAGGGCGAGCAGCGGGTGGACACGCTTGTTCATGGCGGCGTCGACCGAGAAGTAGGTGGGCGCGGCCGGCTGGCCATCGGTGATCAGGGAGACGAAGTCGTCCTCGCTCATCGGCTGCACCGAGGGGTTGGTGGTGCGCTGCTCGCCGATGGTGGAGGTGAGCTCCGTCGAGAGGTTCTTGCCGCATGACGATCCGGCACCGTGAGCGGGCATGACGACGACCTCGTCGGACAGCGTGAGCAGCTTCTCGTGCACGGTGTGGTACATCGCCCGCGCCAGGTCGGTGGTGGAGCCGTCGCCGAGGTTGACCAGGTCGGGACGGCCGACGTCGCCGATGAACAGCGAGTCACCGGTGAGTACGGCGGTGGGGGCGGCTCCGGGGCGTTCGCGCACGAGCACCGAGATCGACTCCCAGGTGTGGCCGGGGGTGGCGATGATCTCGAGTTCGACCTCGCCGAGGGAGAGCCGCATGCCGTCGCGTAGGCGCCGGATCGGGTAGTCGGTTTCCGCGGACTCGCCGAATCCGATCCAGGCACCGGTGGCGTCGACCAGTTCGAGGTGGCCGGACACGAAGTCTGCGTGGAAGTGGGTGTTGATCACTCCTTCGATGGTCAGTCCGTATTTCTTTGCTTCCGAAAGGTATTCGCTGATGTCGCGGCGAGGGTCGACGACGACCGCGCGGCCGGTGCTCTCGTCTGCGATCAGGTACGACGCGTGGGAGAGGCACTCGATGTAGTACTGCTCGAGAATCATGGGGTTCCTCCGATGGGGCGGGGTGGAAATCCGAGGCCGTAGACAGATTGGCATATACCCCCTAGGGTATGTCAAGTACCCCAGGGGGTATCTACATCGGTTCATCTCGAAAGGTCGCCATGTCTTTTTTCGCTGCAACCTCCCTAGCTCCGGCCGCACTGCGAGAAGTGATGGAATCCGGCAAGAACCTCCGAGTCGTCGACGTGCGCACACCGGGCGAGTTCGACACCGTCCATATTCCCGGCGCCTACAACGTCCCGCTCGACCTGTTGCGCGAGCATCGCGACGAATTCTGCGCCCACCTCGACGAAGACGTCGTGCTGGTGTGCCGGTCCGGTCAGCGAGCGACGCAGGCGGAGGAAGATCTGCGGGCTGCGGGGCTGGTCAACGTTCACCTTCTCGACGGCGGAATGATCGGATGGGAAGCCGCGGGACTGCCGGTCAACCGCGGCGCCCAGCGGTGGGATCTCGAACGTCAAGTACGCCTGGTCGCCGGCTCGCTCGTATTCGGCTCGGTGCTCGTGAGCGTCGCGATGCCCAAACTCAAGTGGCTGGCGGCAGGGATCGGCGGAGGTCTGTCGTTTGCTGCCCTGTCGAATACCTGCGCGATGGGGGCGGTGTTGTCGAAGCTCCCCTACAACCGAGGCGCATTCTGTGACGCGCAGTCCGTCGTCGCTCAGTTGGTCGAGGCAAAGGCGGCAACCGCACAAGGGGATCGACCATGATCGCGTTGACCGTTGCGCTGGCAGTGCTCGTCGGCGTCTCCCTCGGACTGCTGGGTGGGGGAGGCTCGATCCTCACCGTCCCGTTGCTCGCCTACGTTGCAGGGATGGACGCCAAGGAGGCTATCGCCACGTCGTTGCTCGTCGTCGGTGTGACCAGCGCGGTCGCTGCGATTTCGCACGCGCGGGCAGGTCGCGTCCAATGGCGCACCGGCATCATGTTCGGGCTCGCCGGAATGGTCGGTGCCTACGCGGGCGGCCTGCTCTCGCGGTTCATCCCTGGCACGGTGCTGCTGCTCGCGTTCGCCGTGATGATGATCGGCACCGCGGTCGCCATGTTGCGCGGCCGCAAGAACAAGACCGCGGATGCCGACGGAGCGCACTCCATGCCGATGGGCAAAGTGCTGCTCGACGGTGTGATCGTCGGTCTGGTGACCGGCCTCGTCGGTGCGGGTGGTGGCTTCCTGGTGGTACCGGCCCTGGCGCTGCTCGGCGGGTTGTCCATGCCCATCGCGGTCGGTACCTCGCTGGTCGTGATCGCCATGAAGTCCTTCGCGGGCCTGGGCGGTTACCTGTCGGTTGTGCAAATCGACTGGCGTCTGGCAGCGATGGTCACGGGCGCAGCTGTGGTGGGAAGTCTCATCGGTGGGCGTCTCACGTCGGTGGTGGATCCCGATACCCTGCGCAGGGGTTTCGGCTGGTTCGTGCTGGTCATGTCGTCGGTGATTCTCGCTCAGGAGATCCATCCGGCCGTCGGGATCACCGTATCGGTCCTCACGCTCACTGCCGCAGGCACCACGTACCTGTGTGCGCGGCGCGAGAATTGTCCGCTCCGGCGATTCGCGGGCCCCTGGAGCGCTCCCGCCGCGGTGGGATGACCCGTCTCGGGTTGGATACCCCTGGGGGTACAGTGGAAAGAACTCGTGAAAGGAAAACCGATGGTCGGAGACGAAGAAAGCATCGCACTGGTCCTCAACCGGCTGCGCCGCGCGCAAGGGCAACTCGCCGGAGTGATCTCGATGATCGAGCAGGGCCGCGACTGCAAGGATGTCGTCACCCAGCTTGCCGCGGTGTCCAAAGCGCTGGATCGTGCCGGATTCAAGATTGTGGCGACCGGTTTGCGGGAATGCCTGACCGGAGACGAAGTCGAGGGCAAGGAGCCCATGTCCGAGGCCGAACTCGAGAAACTGTTCCTGGCACTGGCCTGACGCATCACGGTCTCGAGGTGCCAACCGAAGGAAGGATGACAAATCATGACTCTCGCACTGTCGACCACACTACGCACCCCGTTCACCGAAGCAGTGGAACGCACTCGAAAAGCGCTGTCCGATCAGGGCTTCGGCGTGCTCACTGAGATTGATATGCAGGCAACGCTGAAAACGAAACTCGACGCGGACATGGAGGACTACCTGATCCTCGGTGCCTGCAATCCGCCCCTTGCGCACCGAGCCGTGACGGCGGATCCGCAGATCGGCCTGTTGCTGCCGTGCAACGTCGTGGTGCGTCGAGACCGCAACGATCCGGACATCGTCGTCGTCGACGCGATGAATCCGCAGTTGATGGTGCAATTCGTCGATGAGGCGGGAGTCCGTGAAGTCGCGGACGCTGCGACCGCTGCATTGCAGGCAGCGATCGATTCGCTCTCGGCCGACGAGTAGAGCTGAGAATCGAAGCTCGCGCGTTCTAACATGTAGCCACGTCGTTGCAGCGGTGATTTCCCGACAGGAGCATCCGACATGCAGGTACTCGTGGTCTACGAATCGATGTACGGCAACACTCGCCATGTTGCCGAAGCGATTGCCCGCGGAATGGAGGAACGAGCGTCGGTCACGCTGGTGACCGCCACCGACGCCCGTGAGCAGGACGTGTCGGCCTACGACCTCGTGGTCGTCGGCGGCCCGACCCACGTCCACGGTATGAGCCGACCGTCGACCCGGCACAGCGCAGTGGAGGCGGCCACGCAACCCGGCAGCGACCTCGAACTCGAACCCGACGCCGAGAGCGACGGAGTTCGCGAGTTCCTCGCACACCTACGGCCGACGACCGGCGTCGCCGCCGCGTTCGACACGCGCCTCGACGCGTCTCCCGTGCTCACCGGTCGCGCTTCGAAAACGATCGGGAAGAAGCTTCGAAAACTCGGTTTGACGCTGATCGCGGAGCCGGAGAGCTTCCTCGTCGACAAGCAGACCGTGCTCGAGCCACGCGAGGCGGAACGTGCGAGTCAGTGGGGTCGTGCGCTCGTCGGAGGGCAGTGAGCCGGATGTCCACCGCTCAGGAGGCCTCATCAGGCCGCAAGGCGGGCTATCTCGTCGGGATCGTCCTCAATGCAATACTGCTTTATCTGGTGAACGGATGGCCTGGATGGGACGCGGTGCCGTTCCTGACCGACGAGACGACACAGGTCCTGGGTTGGGTCAACGCCTCGATCATCGCCGGAGTTGTCAGCAATGCCATCTACCTCATCGCCGACCCGCCGCGGCTCAAAGCGTTCGGGGACTTGCTGGTGACCGGCATCGGACTGTGTGCCGTCATCGCGATCTGGCAGGTCTACCCGTTCGATTTTTCCGACGACGGGTCGGTGCCGTGGGATTTGATCGCGCGGACCGTGTTGGTCGTGAGCATCGTCGGGTCAGTCATTGCGATGATCGTTGCGTTGGTCCGGATCGTGACGGGCCGGCGGGAGTGAGAAGATCGACCCGTTCTTCGTGCAGAAGATATTCAACCCACACGAATACCGTTGTCGGCAAGGAGTTCTCGTGCGCGACCGAATGTGCGGTCGGTGCTGAACAGCGTCCACTGTGTTGTGAGACCCTCCGCGTCGACGAGATCCCGGAATCGGCGGAATGCGCCCTTGCCTTCGCTCGCACGTTCCAACCGCTCGCGCAGCGCGGTGTAGCGTTGCCGGCCGGCGAAGGCGGCCATGTCATTCCAGCCGTCCCGTGCGCCGATGTTCTCGAATCGAAGCCAGCGCTCCGGTTCCGCTTCCACGTCGACGGCGGCGTCCGCGCCGACCATCGCGGGGTCGGTGAGGGTGTCGTCGAACACCTCCCCGCTACGAAAATCGATGTAGCCGCCGGTGCACATAGCTGGATCGCATTCTCGTACCGAGCTGAGCATGTCGAGGTCGACCGGTACCACGTTCCCGGTCAATGGCTCGTTGCGCAGGTGCGCGAGCAGATCGTCCGCCAGTGCCGCATCACCCGGTCCGACGCGCCAGGCCAGCCGATTGATGATCGACAATGCCACCGCTTCGATGTCCGAACGGCGGTGTTCCAGTGCCATCGGGATTCCGGCTCCCACCTGCTGAAGTGCATCGTCGACGTCGCGCCCGCGCACAGCAGAGAGGAAGCGGACAGCATCGCCCGCGGCAGTCGCCGCGCGAACTTCGGACGGGTCGAGCACCGGCACCTCGTCCGGTGCCGGCCACGCATTCAGCTGCATCGGATGCGGCCGGCTCGGCCTGGACGGAATCTTGCTTTCCCCGTCGTCGTCGGACCAGCGGCGACCGTACTGATCCGGGATCCTGCCCCAACCCCAATACGGCAGAGGAGTTTTCGGCCGGATACCCAACAATTCCATCGGATCGACCTTATTCGTCCCGACCACGCAGCGGTGCGTCCAGTTGTCGCCGAGGTCGAAGGTGAACTGGAATTCTGCTCCGGGCTGCACGGTGCGGGCAACCTTGGTCGAGGCGATGTCGAGGGGCGAGATGATCGGTCCGTCCGCCATCCCGGCCATGTCGGCACCCGTCTCCGAGTCTGTGATCAGCTGTCCGTCGGAGAGTGTGAACATCGAGAGATGGGAGCGATCCCACCGGGCGAAAGCATCGTTGATGGCATCCGCGAGGTGGGTGAAGGTGTGGGAAGGCCCGACCGCGAAGACGCGGCCCGGCCACGGCCACAAGTCGTCGCCACGCCCACCGAGCAGTTCGACCGTCACCGATAGCCATGTTCGTGCCATGCATCCGAGGATGTCATGGAGTAGAGAACTCGGGTATCGATCAGCGTGGTGGGCAGCGGTCCGCCGGTCAGAGGATCTGGATGCGGTCGTCGCCTAGTTCGACCTCGATCCGCAGCGACCCACCGACCGCCTCGACGTACCGGCGCAGGGTATCGAGCTGCACCCGCGCCAGGTCACCGCGCTCGATATCCGAGACTCGGTTCTGCCGGACACCGAGCCGCTCGGCCACCTGGGTACTGCGTATCTCACGAGTTACGCGACGACGACCCTCGGCTTCGACAGGTGACTGTCGCGAGCACGGCGGACAATCGCGTTACTCGTAGTGAGCGCTACTGCCTCTCCAGTCGTGATCGTCGTCGGTGGGAGTGCCGAGATGCTCTTCGGGGTGCTGGCCGTACGATGCGGTTCCCCAGCCGAACTCGGATACATGGGAAAACCTGATGTCGTTGACGTCGGTCGGGTTTCCGTACTGGGTGTAGGTTCCGGAGGAACTCGCGGTGTCGGCGGGCCTGGACCTTTTCGCGGAGCTGGTTTGCGCCTTCCGTTTGCTCATCTTCCCCCGGCGCGGGCGGCGCAGGGGCGGCGGCCGTGTGCCCGTGTACTCGCTGTAGTGGAACGCCTGGAGCGTCGGCAAAGCCAGGCGTGCACGCTCACCGCTGGGTATACGCCCGAGGTGGTTGCCCAGCGCTTCTGCCAGCGATGCGGCGCAGGTTCCGCACGGGTGCAGGCGACTGCGATACGCCTTTTCCACAGTGCACCAGTGTTCGATCCAATTTCGATCGGGGCAGAACGGTGTGGTGTGAAAACGTTCCGGGCGTAGTTCGACATACACGCGGAGGTCGAAAGCTGAGTCGCGATGGGCTTTTCGCGGTGGAACAGGTGCCGTCGCGACGCGTGCTTTCGGCCTGGGTGGTGTGGCTGAGCGTTCGCTCCGCGCCGGGGGTTGGACGGGTGTCGCCTTCGGCTCGATGCTGGCTGAAGCGTTGCTGGGCCGGATACCCGACGACCGGGTCTCGGCTGGCTCGCCTGCCGCATCCAAGAGTGCACGGCTGAACCGGCTGCGATAACCATGGCTGAACTCGTTGTAACTGTCGCCGAGACTGTGGAACGCCTGTGCGACGGCGATGCACTCCTCCCGGGAGTCCTTGGTGACCTTGTGTGAAGCGAAGGCTTCGGGTGTGCGGACACCACCTTCGGATTCGTACTGGTAAATCCGAAGCTCCCACTCGCCGCTCGTCAAATATCGAACGACGTAGTGGTGGTTGCCGGAATCTGCGCTCGACCCCGGGTTCGGGGCACGTCGCTTCGCGAACTTCAGAGCGGTCGACGGGAATGACTGTCCGTGATTCTGGGGCTTGGGCTTCGGTCGACGCTTCCTGGACATGCCACTCCTTCGAATTGAACTGCGATGTATCGCAATTGCAGCTGGCAATCAGACTCGGAGACGTCCGTCATCGGCCCTCGACCCCATGGGGGCCGAGGGCCTTTCGGTCCGGGTGTCGGACCGTTTGCGGCGCTCGATGGACCCTCGTGATCGCTACGCCATCGCGGAGTTGTATCCGCCGTAGCTGTTGTGGCTCTCATCCCTGGCGACCAAGGTGTACTGCGGCGGAGCTCCGGTGCTGCCCGAGAATAAGGGGTAGGAGACGGAGTAGATCGCGGCGTAGACATAGTGCGAGTGCTCGTTCGAAATCGCAGACCACACATACGCCCCGGATTCGATGCCGACTTCAACGGCTCCGCAGTAGAGGTTCCCGTCCTTGTCGTTCAGGCTGACGAACTTGTCGACCTTGCCGTACTGGTCGTAGTAGATGACGTTGTTGTCGTGCTGGTTGGCGCTGCAGAACACATATTTGACCCCACTGCCGGAAATGGTCGCTGCATGCGCCGCCGGCGCGGTGAGTGCTGCTGCGCCCGTGGCGAGCATGGCAGTAGCAGCGAGGGTCGCGATCAGACGCTTCATGGTTCGGATCTCCTGGTGTCGGTGCTTCTTGCGGATCGTGCACATCCACCCCTCCTGCCGGCTGTAATCCGGACACGGGGTGTGGCTGTGGCGGGGGTTTCCCGGCGGCTACACAGTGATCCAGGACGTGCCGGCAGCCACGAATCGGCGGGATAACCGGGGATATCGGCATCCGGACCCGCGGCAGGTGGAGGCGAGTGTGATCGCCCGGTGGGAACCGCCGCTCAACCTCGACCATGCCCAGGGCGATGTGCGGGAGGTGATCAAGGCCGCCCGAGCCGCCTACTACGCCAGCGCGTGAGGGGATCGGTGCGGCTCGCTACCGTCGGCAGCCACACCGCACCGCCCGACCCTGCTCGTCGTCGGGAAGCCACCCGAACTCGTCGCACCCACTGCACTTGGGTTTCGATGACGAGCGGTCTGGCAGCTCTCTCCACGTCGGTAGCCATGCCTGCACGAACCGGGCGGGGGACTGCGGTTGGTGTTGGGCCCGGGCCGACGCGACCATCGCATCGATGCCGCACCTGCCGACCAGGTCGGCCACTTCGGATCGACTTCGGTCGTCGAGTTTGCCGAAGCTGGCTGTCAGGCCGGCGGATCGCAGGCGCTCGGCGAGCGGAGCGAGGTCGTTGTCGGTGGGGGTAGCCGCCGCCGCGTTGTTGCGTTTCGGTCGGCCGCGCGGCGCACTGCGCGCGACGCAGCCACCTGCTGCGGTTTCATCTTTTGGTTCAAGGACGGTTCGGGTGACACGGGAGTCACCCCGTCGGCGACGACTCGTCGCCCCGTGCGTGACACGTTTGTCGCCCCGTGACTCGGGACGCGGCGACGGTTCGTCGCCCCGCTGAATCATCAGCTGGTAGCTGATCGGGCGTCGGTCGGCACGTTGAATTTTCGCGGCGACGATGCGCTGATCACCGAGGGCGATGAGCCCCAATTCGAGCAGTGCGGCGAGGCAGCGCTGTACCTGCCGCTCGCTCATCCGCGCGTACGCGGAGAGCGTTGCCACCGACGGATAGGCGTCCTCACCGGTACGTGATGCGTGATTGGCGAGGCCGATCAGCACCATCGTCAACGCGGGCGCCGACGGCATCCCGGCGGGGGTGGGGGAGGGGATCGCAGCTTCGGTGAGCGCCCAATTGAGCGCCTCGATGCTCACGACGCCACCTGGACATGGGTATGCTGACGCATGTTCGACTCCTTGTTCAGTCGGACATCCGGCCCGTCACGAGTACCAGTCGTGGCGGGCCTTCATATGTGGGTCACCACCTGCGTGCGTGGTGAGTGATCGACATCCTGCCACCGCGGCGTACAAGTGGTCAACGACATCCGAAAGGTCGAGTACCCATCGGTTGGTTGGAGTGAATGAATTTACGCAACATGAGTTTTCGATGCGATATGAGCTGACATCTGGTCAGCAGGCCACGCATGGGTCATTGTCGGCCCAAGGAGTCGAAACTGCCACCGCTCCTGACACCCGCAAGCGGGTCGTTGTAGGCCAGGGCTTCTCGTCGGGTGTCGAGTGGCAGCGGCCGGAAGCAGTCGACTGGAACGGCTGCGAACGCCGTTCGCGAATCTGCTGGCACTTGTGGTGCGATGTCGACTCTTGACAGGTCTGATTGCGGCTTGAATACTGCAGGGCTGACCATCGGTCGGCCGTTCTTCTGAACGCCCACCGGACATTCGGAGATTTCCATGACCGATCCGAACCGTACGCTCATCGCCGTCCTGCTCGACCGTTCAGGCTCGATGCAGTCGATCCGGTCCGATATTGCGGGCGGGTTCGACGCATTCATCGCCGCACAGCGGGAGGAATCGGGCGACGCTACGGTCGTCCTCGCTCAGTTCGATGATGAGTACGAGCACGTCTTTTCGCTGCCCATCGCTGAGGTTCCACCGCTGGAGCTACGACCGCGTGGCAGTACTGCCCTGCTCGATGGTGTCGGTCGGCTGTCCGCCGAGGTAGGTGACCAACTTGCGGCGCTCCCGGAGGGTGAGCGACCTGGCACCGTGCTAATCGTCGTCCTGACCGATGGACACGAGAACGCGAGCCGGGAATGGACCTACGATGCGGTGCGATCTGTCATCACCCATCAGGAGCAGGTGTACGGGTGGGAGTACATCTTCCTCGGCGCGAACATGGACGCTGTTTCCGTCGGCCGGCGGATGGGCGTCAAACCGGTGCAGGCGATGATGTACTCCGCGGGCGCAGCCGAAGTGGATTCGGTGTTCCGCGCTACCTCCGACCTGACAAGTCGGCATCGCCGCAACCCGAACTCTGCGCCGGTCGAGGGCTTCTCAGAGAGGGACCGGCGGGACGCGATGGGCGCCGACAATTGATGCCCGAAGAACGACGCTGACGGCATTGAGCGCTCATGTCACTCGGACTTCTGAGCGGGGTGATCGCCGAAAGTGCGCTCGCGGGCCGGCGCCCGGCATTCCTGAAGAGGACTTATGCGTCCCTGGCTGTGGCGTCGGATGGACGCCTCCATCAAGCTCCGCGGAGTCAGCGGGA
The DNA here is from genome assembly GCF_042729855.1 of Rhodococcus sp. NPDC060090. Taxonomy (NCBI): domain Bacteria; kingdom Bacillati; phylum Actinomycetota; class Actinomycetes; order Mycobacteriales; family Nocardiaceae; genus Rhodococcus; species Rhodococcus sp. NPDC060090. The sequence continues at coordinate 150,767 of NZ_JBHWXB010000015.1, forward strand.
ACCGATCGTGAGGTTGGGGACGGGTACGGGTCGTGTCTGGGAACGCCACCATGCGGTCGTGGCCTGCGCGCGCAGGGCGTCGACGGTGCGGGAAATGGCTGCCGGGTCGCGCAGTTCTTCGCGCGCAGCAGGATTCTCGTAGAAGTATTCGACCGCTGCGTCGATGATCTCGGGGGCAATCCGGAAGGGCCGCCGGTCGATGGCCACGCTGGTCCGGCGCTCGCGTGGTCGTGATGGGTGGGCGTGGCCGTCTATTCGTTTGTCGATGTGCGTCCACAGACGTGGTACTCGGGAGGAGATGATCGCGTGGTGGTCGGGTGCGAGCTGGATGATGAGATTCTGGTGATGGGTCTTGCACAGATAAAGGCAGATGCTGTCCCAGGGAACCCATGCGTCGTTGGCGTAGCCGCGTAGGTGAATGCCGTCGTGGCGGATGGCGATGTAGCCGGGGCGGACTCGGCCGAGCATCATGAGCACGGCGCTTCCGGCCTGCCACCCGCATGTGACAATGAGCAGGAGTATCCAGGTACCGACCTCGTGCTGTATCGAGTTGAACTCTCGGTCCGCGCGGACCTCGCTGGCTCTCAGGAGAAATACGATCGCTGCGATCGATGCGGGTACCGCGACGATCATGCCCAGGGTGTAGATGAGCCGTGACTGGCGAAGTACGAGGGCCGGCACCCCTTGGTCGGTACCGGATGTGATGTCCGCGAGACGGGTTCGTGGACCGTGCATGAGAACACAGAGGGCAGGGAGAATCCCGAATATGACTGTGAAGGCGAGTGCGACATATAGATCGTCAGGGACGAACGAATCGTCAGATGGGGGTATGAGTGGATCGGTGTGAATGCCGTCAACGCATATAGCGATCACGCTGCCCACGGCACCAGTGACGAGGACGAATGCGGTAAAGAAATGGAAGTAGATGGTCCGTGTTCCGTATATCCGTGACCTGACTGGTGAATCCGACTTCATCGGTACGCGATCAATCGCCATTGAAAAGACTTCCTAACCTCGATCTTTCTTGAGTCCCGCGTGTCGACCTGAACGCTTCGGATTGGTTGTTGCCGTCGCTGACCTGGTGCCGGGCGACGACGAGTCGTCCGACACGGCCGGTGACGTCCGAGTCCACGGCCTCGGAGGTGGTGCGCCTTTCGTGTGGTGTGGTCGGGTTGATACTGGTCAGAGCGGGTCGGGAAGGGCGTCCAGCCTGGCGAGAGCAACCTCGATCAGATGACCCCAGGGTGCGTGCGCGGACAGCCGCAGGTGTATTCGTCGGGCGTGGCGGGCGATCCGTCCTGCGATCGAGAACAGACGCAGTCGTAGCCTTTTCGGCTCCCACCGCCGAGCATCGCTCCCGGCGAGGGCGACGGTCTGCATCCAGGCGGTCAACTCGACAGCGAGAGCAACGACCGCGAGCCAGAGCTGATTCTGCGCGAAGCCATGCAGCGGGAAGTTCTCCAGACCGGTGTCCTTGGAGGTGCGGATGCGGTCCTCGCAGCGAGCACGGCGACGGTGCCGCAACTCCAGATCGGCGAGCTGCCCGCGCCGAGTGTTGGTGGCGAATGCGGTCAACCGCAGCCCGTCGACGTCGGTGAACCGCAGCTGCGCGCCGGGGTGCGGGCGTTCCTTCCTGACTATCACCCGCATGCCGTCCGGCCAGCCGGACAGGTCGAGAATGTCGGTGGCCTCGACGACCCAGGCGCCGTCGCGAGGGTGGCCGTCGGCGTTGTAGGCAGGTGTCCACGCGTCGGCGGGGACGTCGTCGAGGCGCGCGGTGATCTGGTCGGTCAGGCCGAACCCGATCGAGTACGACAGCTTCTGTCGCTCGAGGTACTCGACGAATGCATGGGTGCCACCGGCACCGTCGGTGCGGATCAGGACCTTGCGGCCGACACGGCCACCTTTGACTGTGAAGGGCAACTGCCGCAGGCATTCCCGTGTCAGTTCGATGTGATCTTCGGCGGTGTTGGAGCCGGCGTTGCCGGGGCGCAGCATCAGAGCGAGGGGCTCGCCGGTCCCGTCGGATCCATGGTCGACGAACCCGCACAGCGG